>NZ_JBEOVL010000020.1:79116-143742 GCF_040295485.1 Streptomyces sp. NPDC002793
CCGGCGACGGGGCAGGCCACGTCGACGGCTCCGGACGGTACGACGACGACGGAGAACCTGGGCAACCTCGGCGGTCTGAACGGCGCGAACGGCCTCGGAGACCTGGGGAACATCGGCTCCATCGATGGCCTGGAGACCCCGACGGGCGGCCACACCGGGCTCCTGAACGACGACTTCGCCACGGTGTTCTCGGACGGCAGCAAGGGTGTATTCGACCCGGAGACCGGGATGTTCACCAGCACCACTCCGGACGGCACCACGGTGGAGACCGATCTCACCCACGGCGCGAAGGTGACCAACCCGGACGGCTCCACCACCTTCCTGGACAACGGCCTGCTGA
This sequence comes from Streptomyces sp. NPDC002793, assembly GCF_040295485.1. Lineage (NCBI taxonomy): Bacteria > Bacillati > Actinomycetota > Actinomycetes > Kitasatosporales > Streptomycetaceae > Streptomyces > Streptomyces sp. NPDC002793. The sequence continues at coordinate 79,457 of NZ_JBEOVL010000020.1, forward strand.
ACACCTCCTTCCCGGACGGCACCAAGCAGGTCATCGACCCGGACACCGGCATCGCCACCGTCACGGATCCGCAGGGCAGGACGGAGACGGTGGATCTGAAGGAGCTCAACACACCCGTCGACCTGGACAGTCCGGGCCTGCTCGACGAACTGGGCAGCCTCGACGGTCTCGGCAGCCTCGACGGGGTCGGCGGCGGCAGCGGTGGCGGAGGCACCACCAGCCGGGACGTGCCGTTCTCCGAGCTGGGCCTCGGCGGTGGTCAGGCGAGCACCGCCGCATCCGGCGGCGGCCTCTCGGAGGCGGGCTCCGTCTCCCTGGACGGCACGGGCGGGGTCGCTCCCCTCTCCGACAGTGCTACCGCCGGTGCGGGCGCCCCGCTCGCCCCCTCCGCGGCCGGGGGCGCCCCCGGCGCTCCGGGCACGCCCGGCAGCCCCGGCATGCCGATGGGCGGGGGCATGGGCGGCATGGGCGGGGGCGCCGAGAAGGGCAACGGCGAGCGGGTACGTGCCGTCCTGGTCGACGCGGCCGAGGAGAGCGAGCGCCGCAACCGCCGCAAGCGCAGCCCGTGGAACCGGCAGGAGGACAGCGACACCTTCCTCGCCCCGGCCTCCCGGGTGACGACCACCGGCGGGAATGCCGCCGAGGAGGAGACGGAGCAGGGCGGCAGGCCGGCCACATCCGCCGACTACCTCGAGGAGGACGCGGACGTGTGGGGCACCGAAGAGGGCGGCACCCCGTCCGTGATCGGCCGGTGACCACGAGTCGGGCCCGGAGCCGGCCCACCCCCGGCTTCCGTGGCCGGGGCCTCACCAGGCAAGATCAAGGAAGCAGTTGACGGACCCGGGACCGGGACCGGACACGACGTACGGACGTACGGACGTATGCAGAGACCGACGGAGAGGGAGGGAGCGAGCATGACGGAACCGCTGGAGAAGCGCCTGGAGAAGGCCATGGCCGAACTGCAGGCGGCCCAGGAGGCGGTCGCGCGCACCGAGCGTGAGTTGCGCACGGCGTCGTTCGCGGCGCTCTCCTCCGACCGCGCGGTGCGGGCCACGGCGGGCTCGCAGGGCGAGTTGATCGGGATCGACTTCCTGGAGGAGAAGTACCGCGACATGTCACCGCAGGAGCTGGGCGCCAGCGTCCTGGAGGCGGCGAGTGCGGCACGTCTGAAGATGAACCGGCACGTGATGAAGGCGATAGCGCCCTTCGCCGAGCCCAGCAGCAACGTGCCGGAGCTGAAGGGCTTCGAGATGGACTGGGAGCGCATCTTCGGCCCCGAGGTACTGCACGAGGACGACGGGGACGCTCGCGGTGCTCAGTCCGCCCCCGCCTGGCGGGACGCCATCGGCGACGAGGGAGAGGACTGACGATGGGACAGCGGTACTACGTAGACCCGCATCGCATCGAGGCCCTGGCGAAGCAGCTCGAGGAGATCGGCACCCTGACCAGGAGCATGACCGAGGAATTCCTCGACGAACTCGCGCCCACCGTGAAGTGGCCGGGCACGGAAGGCGAGTTCGCGGAGAAGGCCAGGCCGCAGGAGCAGAAGGAACGGCAGACCACCAAGGACACCATGCTGTCCATCCGCGACGCGCTGGTGGGCATCACCGACGCCACGCTCGGCCAGGTCCGGATGATGAAGGACACCCGCGACCACAACATCGAGAACGTCGAGCAGGGAACCAACCGCATCGACACCGACGGAATCGACGGCGGCTCGGGCGGGCATGGGCGCCGCTGACAGACGCGCCGCAGGCCGCTCCCACATCACGCCGGGAGCGGCCGCTCCGTCCTGCCCGCACGGGCTCCCGGGCGGTCCCCGATGAGCATCCAGGTCTCGCCAGAGGTCAACGCGATGATCTTCATCCTCACCGGGGAGAGGCTCATGGACGCCGACGAGGATCTCGCGTTCGAGAGCCGTCGGCCCTACTCCGGCCTCGGCCGGAAGCTGGACAGACTGTCCTCGCTGATCGACAAGTCGGTCCACGACATCGGCGAGTCCATGCCGGACGACCTCGCCAGGTCGTACGGCAAGGCCATGGGCATGCTCATCGATGACGGCGGCAAGAACTACCTGCGGGACTTCGCCGACCAGCTCGACAAGATCGCCGAAGGCCGGCGCAAGACCTCCATGGACATCATGGAGTCCAAGTGGCAGGTCATCGCCGAGATCATCCGGCTGCTCATCGAGATCGCCATCTATCTGGCCCTGTCCTTCTTCACCGGAGGCGCCTCGGCCAGTCAGATCATGCTGGCCAAGATGCGTAGCCGGTTCTTCATCCTCACCACGCTCAGCCACCTGCTCCAGCGGCTGCATCTCACGCCCTCGTTGACCGAGGCGTTCGCCGAGGCCTTCACGACCTTCGCCGTCCGGCTGGCGATGATGAACTTCGCCCCGGACGGCCGCCGTCCCGACGGCATCGACTGGAGCGACATCGGGAAGGCCGCCGCATTCGGCGCCGCCGCGGGCCTTTTCACCAGCATCTTCGACAGCTTCGCGAGGAACATCGTCCGGAGCTTCGACGACAGCTTCCTCAAGAACGGCCCGGACCTCGACTTCAAGAACAACCCGAACCTGAAGAACAACCCGGACCTCGACCTCAGGAACGGGCCGAACCCGAGCCCGAACCCGAGCCCGAACGCGAACCCCACTCCGAACCCCGACCGGGACAACCCCGACCCCACCCCGTACGGGCCCGGCCCCAACCCCTCGAACCACGTCCCGGTCACCTTCCGGAACAACCCGCTCTCCTTCCGGAACAACACCGAGCTGTGGCGGAACAGCCGGATCCTGCGCTTCAACGCGGACCGTCCCGGCGCTCTGGCCGGGCACTACGGGCTCAAGGGCGTGACCGACTTCCTCGCCGCCGGATCCGGCGAGGCGCTCGCGGAGATCCTGATCAAGGGCGCGTTCGACGGCGACTGGTCCACCAGCTGGTCCACCTTCGTCGGTGCGGGCATCAGCAGCCAGGTCGAGGCCACGCTGAGCGACTCCGCCGTGAACAGCGCCGCCGAACTGCGCCACGTCATCGACAAGCTGCGGAACCAGCCGCCCACCGTGTCCGCCGGCGCCACCGACACCGACACCGACTCGGACGGTTCTCCGCGCTCCGGTGACGGCGCGGACCGTGCCGACGGTCCCTCGCGTCCGGACACCACGGGCGGCGACGGCCTCGCGCCCAAGTCGTCTCCACCGGTCAGCTCACCCGCGCCGGTCACGTCGCCCGCACCGGTCGGTTCGCAGACCGGCGGACAGGGGGACTTCGCCGACCAGCAGGCGCCCCCGCCCTACTTCTCCGAGAGCCCCCCGCCGTATTCCCCGGGCACGCTGCCCGTGACCGCCGCCGAGAACGCGCTGTGGCAGCAGGTCCACCACGGCTCGGCCGACGTCCGCGAGCAGGCGCTGCGTGACCTGGCCGCACTGCGGGGCACCCAGCCGCCCGGCAGCGCCGAGATCGGTGTCCGGGACGGCCTGCACGGCAAGCTGTCGACGCTGCCCGAGGTCCGGGTGGTGCCGGCGGGGGACAGCCCCGCGAACCAGGTCGACACGGACGAGGTCCGCCGTGCCCTCGACGGCTTCGGTACCCCGGTCACGGTCGACGCCCCGATCACGGTGGGCGCGGCCCCCGGCACGGGGAACGGCCCGTCCGTGGTGGATGGTTCGGGCGTGTCCGGCGACAGGTCCGGTATGTCTATGGGGAACGGCCCGACCGCTGTGGAGGGTTCGGGCGTGTCCGGCGACAGGTCCGGTACGTCCATGGGGAACGGCCCGACCGCTGTGGAGGGTTCGGGTACCTCAGGACACAGCCCCACCACGGCCCCGGGTAACCCTGCCGCACGACCCGCCGGGCAAGGCGCCGACCCGGTGGCGGACCACAGCGTGGACGCACGGCCGGCCGACGCAGTCGACGGGCCGGGCACCGAGCCTGCGGCTATCCCGGAGAACGCTGCCGTGGACGTACCGGCCGAAGCGGCTGTGGCGTCCCCTGAGAACAGCGTCCAGGGACCTCCGGGGAACAGCGTCCAGGGGTCACCTGAGAACAGCGTCCAGACGTCTCCGGCCCGTGACATCGCGGAGGCCCGCGATATCGCGGAGGTCTCGGAGAACGATGCCGAGGGGACCCGGGAGACCAACGCGGCGCGGTCTTCGGAGAGCGACGTCCAAGGGGCCCTGGAGGGCGACGTCCAAGGGTCCCCGGAGACCGCCCCGCAGAGGTCCCCGCAGGAGGTGCCCGGACAGAACGCTCCTGCCGCCACGGTGCCGGTCGGCCAGGGCAACGGCGCTCCCCTCTCCACAGGCGGCAGCCCCACCACCTCCGCCACACCCGCAGCGGGCAGTGGGGCCCGAGCGGGTGGCGTCCCGGCCGCCGGAGGTGCCCCGGCTTCCGCCGGTACGTCACCCCAGGGCGCCCGGACCCCGGACGGCGCAGCCCCGGTGGACGGCTCTCCGACCGCGCCGGACGGCTCCCCCCGGAGCAGCCCTGCTCCCGAAGCCCTCGATCCGGCCGGGACCGATGTCACGCCGGACTCCGAAGAGGGCGCCGCGGCCCCGGTCGTCGGCTCCGAAACAGCGGGCGCCACCGACGCTTCCCCTACTGCCTCCACTGCCGGGCCCACCACCGACAGCGTCCCCGCTCCGGTCGTCGACACGGCCGCCGCCCCGCCGAAGGTGAGCACCGTCGGCTCGTTCGCCGACACCGGCGACGTACGTGATGTCAGCGGCACGGCCGACGTGAAGGCCGGCCCCACGCCCGTCGGGAACCCGGAGACCACCTCTCCGCCCCTGACGATCGTGGTGTCGGAGATGCCGCCGCCGGGGGAGGGGTCGCCGGAGGCGGCCGAGTTGCTGGACGGGGCCGGGACCGACCGGGCCGTGGTGCTCGGACCGGCGGTCACGCCCGACGGAGCAGGACGCCCCGTACGTGCGGCGGTCGAGCTCACCAGAGAGGGGCCGGGAGCCCCGGTCCAGGTCCGTCCGCTCACCGCCCCCGCGCCGGCCGCGACGGCTGACGGCACCACCGACACCACGGGCACCTCGTTCCCCGGCGCGGACGTGCTGCTGCCGCTCGCCGACGCCCTCGGCCCGACGGACCTGCCCGCCTCCCTGAACACGGGGACGGCCGACAGCACCACCCCGGTCGTCACCTCCACGGACGGCACCCCGCCGGCCGCGCCCGCCTCGGACAGGGCGACGCCCGTACGGAACGACGGAGCCGTCCCGGAGTCCCCGGCCGGCGTCGCGTCCGGCCCGGCCAAGATCGCCACCTTCTCGAGCCCTTGGAGCGAGACGGCCGTCGATGTGCACCTGCAGTCGGGCGAAGGCGAGACGACCGGTGCCGGGACCGGAGGACAGGACGTCGGACCCGGCGCGGGGCACGGCACCGGGAACGGAACCACGCCCCCGCCCGCTCAGGCGACACCGGAGACCGCTCCCGCGACATCGGAGACCTCTCCCGCGACGGCGCCCGTGGCACTTCCCCCGCCGCCCGCCCGGATCGTCGTACGCCCTGCCGACGGCGGTGCCTCCGACGCGGGCGTAAACGGGTCGAGGCCCCCCGCGGGGGAGCCCGTCGTCGTCACCCTCGACGGCCTCGCAGTGCCCCTCGCCCAGGTGCGGCGCCTGATGCCGGATGCGACGGTGCAGCCGCCGCCGGGCCGTGCCGTCCAGTTGCTGACCATCTCGCAGAGCCCCGCCGAGGACGGCACGGCACAGGAGGCCGGACGTCGGGCACTGGCCGGCCAGGACACCTTCCGAGGCGTACGCACCGTGTCGGCTCCTCCCGCCCTTCCGCAGACGGCCTCCGAGGCGGGCACCGACGCGCCGCAGCCCTCCCGCCGTACCGTGTTCACGGGCCCGCCGGCGCCGCTCCCGGGTGTGGACACCGAACAGGGCGCCGACGGCTTCGTGGCGCACGGCACGCCCCGTACCGTCACGCTGGGCACCGAGGACCCGGCGCGGCCCAGTGTGAAGGTCAGCGGCGTACAGCTCGGCGAGGTGCTCAAGTCCTGGGCGGTCGACGGCGATCAGGACCGGCCTCTGATCCTGTTCTCCTGCGAGACCGGACGCCAGCCGGACATCGCGGGGCTGCCGGTGGCTCAGCACGTCGCGAACCGGACCGGGCGGACGGTGCACGCGCCGACCAGCGAGGTGGGTACGGCCCGTGGCAAGGACGGCGAGGTCCGCGCGGTGCTCACCGAGGGCGCGGACGGGCCGGGCCGGTGGCGGCTGTTCACCCCGGAGCCCAGCGGGGAGGACCTGGACCGGTCGGCGCGTGACGCCGGACTGCACGCGGGCCCCGGCCCGGCCGGCCCGTTCGCCCGCGCCCGGACCCTCCAGCAGATCCGGACCCTGCGCGATGCTCTCGGCCCTGATGCCGAACAGCGCCCGGACAATTGGGAGCTGCTGGCCGCTCTCGCGTACGTCGACGGCCTGCGCTGGATGAGCCCGGACAGCGCGGCCCGGTACGGCGACGGCCGTATGACCCCTGACCTGCTGCGCCGGATGGTCGCCGACTGGCACACCGCCACCGGGACCGGCGGACCTGCGACCGGTTCAGCCGCCGACCCCACTCCCGAGCAGTACCAGGCATTCCTGCGCGCGGCGGCCGGGTTGCGGGCCGGAGCCGGCCCTGACACCACGCTCGACGAACTGCTGCCCCCGCCGCCGCCCGAGCTGTCCCCGGCCACACCGGTCTCGCAGGAGGACGTGCGCGGGCTCTCCTACGCGCGGTCGGCTGACGTCGTCTGGTCGTTGTCGTCGAACACACCCCTGCCGCTGTCCGAGCTGGCTCTCGGGCCCGAGGACACAGCCGAGTTGGCACGTCGCCTGCACGACCCGGCGCCCACGGCCACCGTCCATGAGGAAAAGCCGACACCGCCTCCGCTCAGGAGTGGTGAGGTGAATTCGTACACGGCGCGGCATGAGTACGGGATGCCGGAGAAGAATTTCAAGGGGTTCCGTGATCTGGCGCGGGACAATGATCTTGTCATCGATGTGCGTCCGACGAATCTTCTTGCTCCGAAGTGGCTTGAGGCCGGGGCGTTGGCGAAGCCGCCGGAGATCAAGTCGAAGACGGTGAATCAGGTCGATGTTCTTCTGGGTGCTGATCCGGAGAACATCGGGCTTGTCGGTTATTTCAAGCCGGTGATGCCTGAGCAGGGGGCTGTTCCGGAGGGTGCGTCGGAGAGGGTTCTGTCGCGTTTCAACCAGCGGTCGACGGAGTTCCGTGAGCTGTCCGCGAAGATGGCGGCGCTGGAGGCGGAGAACAGGTTCGTCGTGCGGGACGGTGTGGTCTTCGGGGTGGGTGAGGACGGTGGTCGGCGTCCGATCACCGGTGATCACGATGTGTTCGACGTGTCGACGCCGGACGGTACGCGGGTGGCGCATCCCGCGCATGACGCGCTGGTCGAGGAGATGCGGGCGAAGGACATCGCCGTGGTGCACGGCGCGCACATGTTCTGGAATCCGCCGACCGATTTCGACAAGTCCCTCTTCGACAAGATCGTCCACAAGCACCAGGGTCCCGACGGTGAACCACTGCTCCGGTTCAGTCCCGGGAACGACAATGCCCAACTCACCTGGCTCAAGCCGCTCAAGAGTGGTGAGGTGAATTCGTACACGGCGCGGCATGAGTACGGGATGCCGGAGAAGAATTTCAAGGGGTTCCGTGATCTGGCGCGGGACAATGATCTTGTCATCGATGTGCGTCCGACGAATCTTCTTGCTCCGAAGTGGCTTGAGGCCGGGGCGTTGGCGAAGCCGCCGGAGATCAAGTCGAAGACGGTGAATCAGGTCGATGTTCTTCTGGGTGCTGATCCGGAGAACATCGGGCTTGTCGGTTATTTCAAGCCGGTGATGCCTGAGCAGGGGGCTGTTCCGGAGGGTGCGTCGGAGAGGGTTCTGTCGCGTTTCAACCAGCGGTCGACGGAGTTCCGTGAGCTGTCCGCGAAGATGGCGGCGCTGGAGGCGGAGAACAGGTTCGTCGTGCGGGACGGTGTGGTCTTCGGGGTGGGTGAGGACGGTGGTCGGCGTCCGATCACCGGTGATCACGATGTGTTCGACGTGTCGACGCCGGACGGTACGCGGGTGGCGCATCCCGCGCATGACGCGCTGGTCGAGGAGATGCGGGCGAAGGACATCGCCGTGGTGCACGGCGCGCACATGTTCTGGAATCCGCCGACCGATTTCGACAAGTCCCTCTTCGACAAGATCGTCCACAAGCACCAGGGTCCCGACGGTGAACCACTGCTCCGGTTCAGTCCCGGGAACGACAACGCCCAACTCACCTGGGCCGAACCGGACACGAGGACAACCGTCCCGCCTCCGCTCTTCGGCAAGGGCCCCGTGACGACGACGGACCCCGCGGACCTCGTCCGGGCGGACGGTCTCACCTTCCGCCGGGTGGAGGCTCGCGCCGACGGGAACCGCCTCTTCCGGGCGTTGCTCGACAGTGCGCGGAGCCGGAACGTACCGCCGGCCTGGGCCGCGCGGAACATCGCCGGGCTGCGCGCTCTGGTGCGTGACCGGGTCACCGGTTCCGAGCTGGGGGCCGTGGCCGACACCGCCGTACCGGATCCGGTGTTCACCGTGGTGGACGACCTGCGGATACGTGCCCTGGCAGGCGTCGACGACGCGGATGAGCAGCGCCGGATCACCGAGGAGTGGAACACCGTCGCCCAGGAGGTCGTCACCGACGGCGACCCCGGCCGGTGGCAGCGGATCCTCGCCGACAGCGGCTATCCGCAGCTCGCCGAGGTGGCGCCCACCCCCGCCGACGCGCGCCGGCTCGGCGGGCGGGGCCTGCTCGCCGCCGCCGCGGAACGCCCCGGGCTGTGGTCGTCCCCCTTCTCCGACCTGCTCCCGGACGCGCTGGCGCACACCCTCGACATCGATCTGCGCCTCGTGCGGCCCGACCCGCTGGGGACGGGCGAGCTCCTCGTCACCGAGCTGAATCCGGGCGGCATCGGCGGCCCCCTGCACCTGGCGTACGACGGGACCGACCACTACGACGCCCTGGCGCCCATCCCGGAGCCGGATCCGGATCCGGTCCCGCCCACGCTGACGCCGGTCTCCCAGGAACCGGACGGGTCGGACCCGTTCGGGGAGTGGCTGCGCGGCATGGCGGGGATCGACGATCTCGACCAGGCGGCGGCCCCCGACCGCGGCGACCCGGTTCCGCTGGAGACCCAGCTCGAACGGCACCGTCCGGCCCGCCTGCTGACCGGCGAGGACGCCCGTCCTCCTGGGCCCGCGCCGCGCACGGTCACCTTCGAGGACGGCAGCAGGCTGCCCACCGTCCTGATCAGACCGGGCGCCGATCCGCGCGACACCGCCCCGGACGGGTCGCCGCAGGGCGCTCCCACCGGGCTGCTCGCCGGGCCGGGAGCGCTCACCCTGCGCTCGCCCGCACTGGCGGCCCGGGAGATCCTCGACAAGGTGCCGGCGTCGGTGCGGGCGAGGTTCGACGAGGCGGAGCTGCTGCGTCTGCTGACCGACCAGCCCTCGGCGTTCACCGCCCCGCACGGCGCACGCCTCGTGGGCCGTGAGAAGTCCGGGGTCGGCCTGGAGATGACCGTCGAGGCCATCCCGTACCACCGCTGGGAGCGCTTCTCCGACGTCGGGGGCGCCACGGTCCGGGTGGACACGATGTGGCGCGGGCAGGCCGGTACGAGCGGCGGGCGCAGCGTCGGCTTCGGACGCCGGATCGCCGGCGGTCTCGGCATGGGACCGCCGCTCAACTGGCTGCTGAAGATCGGTACATCGCTGGGCTGGAGCCGCAGGACGGACTACACCCAGGGCACCTCGGCGTACAGCCAGGCCGATTACCGCGCCTTCGAGGGCTCGCACCTGCACCTGGACGACGTGCACTACCGGGTGCGGGTGGAGCGCGTCACGGAGGCGCCGAAGACCACCGGAACGGACACCCGGACGACTGACCCGATTACCCAGCCCGCACAAGGGCCGCGTTGGCAGCGCGTCCAGGTGCACAGCGCGGAGTTCGGCATGCGGGACGGGCTGAGCTGGCGGCTGCCGGACGATCTCACCGTGCCGTTCACGGGGCCGAACAGGGCGCCGCAGACGCTGACCTTCCCGGACGGGGTGGAGCCCCGGCTCACCGACACCACCGGCCTGTATCTGACGACCCCGCCGGAGGACATCGCGCTGGCACTGTCCGGCGCGCGTCCCGGAAGTTCGGCGCACCGCACCATGGTGTCGTACGTCCGCCCGGGGAGGATGCTCGGGCTGTTCGGCCGGCTCACCGGGCCGGTCAGCGGGCCCGAGCTGTCCCGGGGCAGCAGTCAGCGCCCGTTGGGCCATCTGGTCGTGGAGCGGTCGCAGCCGCACCGCGCCGTGCTGGTCACCGAGTCGGTCAAGGCGGAGCTCCGCGAACTCGCCCAGACCACCTACCAGAACCAGCGCGCTCACGTGCGGGACACCCGGTTCGGGTTCCAGATCACGGCCGGGCCGAACTACACCCTTGTCGGGCCGGACACCGATGTGCGCCTCCAGGGCGGTCCGCTGGTCCGCACGGACCTCGCCGTCGGGCAGGGCCACTACCTGGGCACCGACGCGGCCCGCAAGGTCACCGGCCGGATCCGCAACCATCCGGCGGCGCTCTACCAGGTGGAGCGCACCCTGATGGTCCGTAAGGCCGGTGAGCCGTCGTCCGCGGCCCGGCCGATCCGGGTCGTCAGCCTGGACTGGATCTCCACCCAGGACGCCCGTCGGCTCGCGGGCTGGGACAGCCGTACGCCCGGCCGGACGGGACCGAACCCGGACGCCGAGCCGCCGGTGCCGTGGTACCTCACCCGTGAGGATCCGGTGCACCTGGGCGGTCAGGTCCGGGCGGAGGGCTTCCAGCCGCAGGCCCGCACCCGGACGCAGCCGCCGGTCACTCAGCAGCAGACGCCGCCTTCTGCCGCCCAGCAGACGCCGCCTCCTGCCGCCCAGCAGGCGCCGACGACGGCTCAGCAGCAGACGCCGCCCGCGCCCCAGGACGGCACCGCCCCCCAGGACCCGATGCGGGTCTTCACGGACGCGGTCCTGGACACCCTGCACCGCTCGTACCCGTCGATGTTCGTGCCGCCGCTGATGCTGCGGCACCCCCGACTGGGCCGTCTCTGGTACGGCGACGGGCGGTTGCGGACCGCGTTGCACAACGACCGGCAGGTGCGTGAGGCGCTGAACCGGCCCACCTTGACGCAGAGCCTGGACGAGCTGACCACCACCGGGGTCCCGGTCACGCTCACCGAGGACGGCAAGGTGCGCCGCGGCCACCACACGCTGATCCTGCGGGCGCGGATGACCGACCGCCGGTTCGAGACCACGATGAGCGAGCGGTCACTGCGCAGCGGGGTGATCGGCAACGAGGTCTCCGGGCAGGGGGAGCAGGAGTCCAGCACCCATTCCGCCGGTGTCGAGATAGGCATCTCGCCCCGCGACCACGACAAGGTGCCCGGGGCGGGTCTGCCGCGGCAGATCGGCAACGTCTCGGTCGGCGCCCGCTACGCCCGTACCCACCAGAGGGGCACCCGGAGCACGGTCACGGTCACCCACGACCAGCTGGCGTTCCAGAACAACTCCGATCTCTACAGCTACCAGGTGGAACTCGGCGCCACCTTCGAGGGCCACCGCCGCCCGCGTGGCTGGGCCCGGCTGCTGTCGGTCGGTCTGCTCGGTGCGGGCGTCTTCGTCAGCAAGATCGAGGAACGTCCGCTGTTCAGCCGGGGCACCGAGACCGTGGGACGGGTGGAGCTGGCCGTTTCGGCGGCGCACGGCTCCGACCGCTACACCCCCGCCGACCCGCCCGCCGGCGGAACGGCGCCCACCCCCGCGCCGCAGCGCCTCTCCGCAGCCGAGGCGGACCAGCTCCTCGACGGCACCCGCCCGCTGCCCAGGTCGGACACGGACGCCCAGAAGCTGGTCCGGCGGCTGCTGAGAGCCCCGCACGTGGTACTCAGCACCGAGGGCGGCCCGCAGCGTCAGCAGCTGATGCAGGACACCGCCGACCGCGCCTCGGGTACCTCCTGGCACGTCAGCGCGCCCGGCGCACCGGTGCGCACCGCACTGCGCCGGGCGATGGCCAACCTCGGTGTGGCCGGTCAACTGGGCCAGTACCTCGGTCCGTTCGGCTCCCGCATCACCGGGCTCAACGGCGCCGGACCGTTCCGGACGCACTACCTGAAGGGCGCGATCCGCGGCGAGCTGGACAACGTACGGGTGAAGAGCGATCCGAAGCCCGCCAACCTGGAGACCACCGTCGCCAGCGAGCACCGGGTCGTCGGCAGCGAGAACACCGGCTCCCGCACCACGCTCGGTGTCCAGGGCGGCCTCATGCCGTTGCAGCAGATGCCCGGCGAGCAGCCGGTGGTCGGCTCGTACACGACCGCGCTCCAGTACGCCTGGGGCAAGGGCCGCGGCATCTCACAGGCCCTCAGCCGAGGACGCAGCACCACGCTGGCCTTCTCCGGACGGATGTATCTGGTGGTCGCCGACGCCGCCGAGACCGTGGCGGTACGCGACCGCTGGACGGCCGCGATGGGCACGGTCGGCACCCGTTCCGGGGCCCGAGTCAGCTCCGCCGCCGGGCGGCTGTCCGAGCGCCTGGGGCGTGGTCTGGCCCCGCGCCGGGCCGCAGCCGCGCTCCAGCGGATCCGTGACGCGGTCATGTTCCACCTGCCGATGCGGGACGCCATCGAGAACGGGCTCGCCCCCGACGGGCTGGGCACCACCACCCCGAACAACCTCGGCGGCGGCTACCGGGTGCCGGGCTTCCTGCGTAGCCGGCGCTTCCCGACGCATCCCAGCGGCCAGCTCGACGCGAGCAGGGCGGCACAGCAACTGCTGCCGCGCCTGGAGAAGATCGGTGTTCGCTCGCACGACCGGGAGCAGGTCCTGCAGCGGCTCTCCCCGGACTTCCTGCGCGCCCATCTGCACGAGCTGACCACCGGCGGGATGACCCTGCCGGTCCACTACCGCACCTGGTCCAAGCCGCATCACCTGCCGGTCGGGGGCAGCCCCGGGCAGATGCGGTTCAAGCTGACCCCGGTCACGACGACGGTGCAGCGGCTGCGCACGGGGTACGAGATGGAGGACTACCGGAACATCACACGCGACGACGCGGTCAACGTCTCGCAGGACCTCGGCGCCGACCTCACCCTGAGCGGCGGTCAGCGTGCGGCGGACAACGGCATCCTGGTCGCCAACCCCTCGCTCCAGGGCACGGCTGCCAAGCAGCGGGCGAGCAACCGCACCGAGACCGACGGCCGTACCGCCATGCCGAACATCGCCACCACCCAGGCGCACGCGGAGATCGTCACCAGTTACATCCTGACCGTCACCATGACGGACGCGGCCGGTGAGACGCTCGCACCGCGCTCCGTCGCACAGGTCGGCACCCTCAACGAGATGGCACCGGCAGGTCTGCTCACCCCGGTGGGCGACGGTGACGACGGTGCGATCACCGAGCGGGACGTGCCCGAACCCGAGCACGCCGTACGCATGCTGACGGCTGAACAGTCCCAGTTGGAGGCCATCGCCGCCTGGCGTGCCTCGGGTGACGGCACGACCGACTCCGACGTCCTGCCCGTCGACGACCGGCTCGGCTCCGGCATCCTCGCCGTGGACATCAGGGGCGCGGCGGGTGTGCAGGACGCGCTGACCCTCGCCACCGCCCGCGCCGACGGCCTCGGCGACGGCGACCTCGGCAGGCGGCACACCGGCGCGACCCTCACCGCGCAGGTGCGCATGGCGCGCCGCACTCCGCTCACCGGCCTGGGCACGGCTCCCGCGCAGGCACAGCAGGAGGCCACCTCGCAAGGCGGTCTGACCGCCGGATTCCGTGAGGCGCTCGGCGCGGACGGCTCCCAGCTGCCCACCCAGTCCTCCGCGCGTCTGTTCGGCCAGTCCCACACCGCCGACTCCCGCCTCTACGCCAAGATGCACCGTCGCGGCGCCCGGCTGCTCGCCGTGGAGAGCAAGCCCCGCATGGAGGCCATGCAGCGGCGCAGGACCTCCGACGCGATGGAGTCCGGCATCACCGACAACGTCGAGGGAGCGGTGGGCACCGCGCCGCTGGCCGGCAACAGCAACGCGGGTATGACCAACCCCGGAGGCACCGTCCCGGTCGCCGGCGCGAACGACGGCGTCGCGCTCAAGGGCGCCGTGGACACCACACTCGGCGCCCACGTCAAGGTCACCACCGACCGCAGCATGCTGTTCGCGGTGCCGGTGACCTGGCTGGCGGTGGCCGAGACGCACCACCGGGTCGCCGACAGCCGCCCGCTCCGCACGCTCGGCGCGGCCCGGCGCGGACCGCGCGCCGCCGAGGCCGAGACCACCGCGCTGGTCTGGCTGCGTGAGGACATCGCCCGCGACTTCGGCCTCCTGGACGACAACACGTTCCCCGACGAGGTCGGAACGGCCTGGGACGACATGGCCAAGGCCACCGCCGACCTCGCCAAGGCCGAGACGGAGTACTTCGACGCCCGCGCGCGGGCCCGGGAGGCATGGCTCTCCCTGAGCCCCGCGGAGCGGACCGCGCTCGGCGACGACGACCCCCGGCTGGCGACCGCACTGCCGCGGGACCTCGCGCAGGCCCCGGCGGTCGTCGCCTGGCAGGCCGCCCGCGACGAGGCACGGCTGTGGGAGGAACGCGCCGACGCCGCCGCCGCGGACCACCACCGGCTGCACCTCGCCGCGTCGCGGCTCACCGCCCATCACCAGGGTTCGGTCTCGGTCCCGGTGCGCGACGTGCCCCAGGAGTACACCGAGCCGAGCTGGCGCTCCGAGGCGCCGGAACCGTACGCGGTCACCGACGGCAGCGACTCCACCCCGCGCACCCTCACCTCGCCGGACGGCGCCACGGTGCGTGAGGTGCACGACATGCCGCACGACGGTGCCTCGTTCTTCCACGCGCTGCTCGCCGCCGCCGAGGCCCGGGGCCGCTTGTCCCACCTGCTCGGCAACGACCTCGCCGACCGGTTCGCGGGCGCGCCCGGCGACCCGGAGATCACCGCCGAGGCCGTCGGCGCCGCCCGCGACCGCCTCGCCTGGGCCCTGGGCGAGGACGGCAACGAGGATCTGCTCGACGCCCTCGCCCTGGACGTCGCCGACACCTTCACGCAGGACGAACTGGACGCCGCCGGTGTGGTGCTGACCCCGGCCCAGCAGGCCGAGTTCGACGCCCTCGGCCGGCTTCCTCTGACGCTCTGGCCCACGCCCGACCAGCGTGCGGCGCTGGCGACCGCGGCCCTGTTCCGCCCGTTCGCGAGCGAGCCGGCCGGCACCGGACAGCAGGGCGTACCGGCCACGCCCGAGCGCCGCGCCGGCGACAACGGCGGGGCCGACCTGCTGCCCGCCCTCGCCGCGCGGGTCCTCGGCACCCCCCTGACCGTGGTGACCGGTGAGGGCCGCGATCAGCTGTTCCTCCCGCACGGCGCCGATCCGGCCGCGGTCGACCCGGCCGCCGACCCGGTGCTGTTCTCCGCCGACGGCTTCTTCCACGCAGCGCTCCCGCCGGGCACCGCGGCCCCGGTCACCGCCCCGCTGCCCGCCACCGCGGGGACCTCCGCCACCGGCACGACGACCGAGCAGCCGGCGGAGCCGCCCGCGCACCGCAGCCACACCACCGCGCCCTGGCTGCCGCCCACCGACAGCAGCGAGCCGCGCTACCGCCTCGCCCGGGACGGTGTCCTCACCGCGCCCGACGGCGCGACCTACACCCAGGGCACCCCCACCGGCCGCGGCAACGGCTTCTTCGGCGCGCTCACCACAGCCCTGCGGCAGGCAGCGGAACGGCCCGGGCTCGACCGCCGCGAGGCGGGACGGCTGCGCACGCGTGCCGGAGCGTCGCCCGCCCAGCTGATGCGTCTGAACGGCCTCCCCGGTGAGGCCGCCGACCGCGACACCCTCTTCGCACCACCGCCGATGAAGGTGCAGCCCGGCGCTCCCGCGCCGAGCCGTGAGGCCCTCGACAGCCATCTGCGCCGCTACCTCGCCACAGCACCCTGGGGCCCCGGCGCCGACCGGGCGGCCGCCGAGTGGGCGGCCGCCACCACCGGCACCACCGTCACCCTCGTCGAGGAGAACGGCACCGCCCACACCTATCCCGGTCCGTCCGCCGACGGGACGCACCTCCGACTCCGGCGGCGCGGCGGCGACTTCGTACCTCTGTCCCAGCGCACTCCCGCCCCGCCCGCCCTGCCCGCCCCGCCCGCTCCGCAACCGGACCCGGCCGCCGTCCCGCTGCCCCCGTCACCGGACGGCAGCGACCCCGCGGGGCTGCTGGGGCTCCCGGGGCTGCCGGGCGAGGAAGAGGCGTACGAGCTGAGCACGCTGTCCGGTGCCGATGCCGCCAAGGCGCCGGGGACCGCGAGTACCGACGACAGCAGCGACACCGAAGACAGCAGTGAGTCCGACGACAGCAGCGACACGGACAGTGTGGACGGTGCCCCGGAAGCCGATCTCGCACAGTTCCGTTTCGCCGACGACAGCAGCGACACCGACAGCGAGGACGGCGCCCCGGACACCACGACCGAGGCGTGGATCGACCTCCTCTTCGGAGCCGCGGCCAGGCACGACCACTCGCCCGAGACGCTCGCCGACACGGTCTCGTCGCTGCGGGAACTCGCCCTGGGGGAGGCACTTCCGTCGTCCGTGGCCACCGGCGAGCTGGCGGCACTGCACGACCTGACCAGGCGGGTACTGGACCTCGGCCCGCACGTCCAGGTGGACGGACAGCACCTGCTGCTCCTCGGATCCCTGGCCCTGAGCGCCTCCCCTGACGAACTGTCCGACGCCGACGCCCTCGCCGACTACCTGACCCGGCACGACGCCGTCCTGAGCCAGGACACCCAGGTGGAGTCGGAGGCCGGAACGGGGCGGAACTGGACCGGCACCGGGAACCAGGCGCCGCCCCTGAACTCGTACGCGCTGGAGAGCGAGGACGGCAGTCTGGTCACCTGGACCGCCCCCTGGACGGACTCGGACTCGCACGTGGTCCTCGCGCAGGAGGGTGCGGACGCCGTTCACCTGATGACGCCGCGCGGCCGGCTCACGCTGGACGATCCCGGTGAGTTCGCCCGGCTCGTCGCGCGGGACCCGGCACGGCCCCCGGGGGCCGATGTCGTCCTGGCGTTCACCCACGGTGACATCGAGTTCCTGGCACGGCACGTCGCCGACCTGACGGGCTCCAGGGTCTGGTACTCGGAACACGGCCCCCGGCCGACGACGGACTGGCGGTCCGGCACCGACCACATCACGCTGGGACCCGTCCCCGGTGGCGGCGGCACGGCATGGGCCTCCGTCGGGCCGGGCGCGGACGGCACCAGCGAGGCGGACGTCGCGGACATCGTCGATCTGTACGAGAACGGATCCGAGCCCGCTGACGGGATCGAGGCGCGCAGGCAGAAGCCGCTGACCACGAGGGACTACGGGGTCGTGGACCACCGTGGTGACGGCGTGCTCTTCCGCAAGCCCGGCGACCTCCAGGCCACCTGGCACACCCCGCAGGCACTGGCCGGCACGGAGGGCGCCCCCGAACTGGCCATGTCCGTGCAGAGCTACCGCGAGACACTCGCCACCCAGCGGCCCCTCCTGCGGATCGCGTCGGACCGTACGCTCGCGGTCGAGAACGGCGCGTACGGGCAGCAGGTCTTCGCGACGGCGGAGGCCGTCGCCCGCTCGTCGGTCGGGCTGGCGCGTGCGGGCCTCGCGCTGCGTCTGCGGACCGACGAGGAGCTGAGCATCCTGCTGCCCACCCCCGACGGGGGCACGAAGCGGCTGTTCCGCGTGACGCCCGACTTCCTCACCCGGTCCGGGCAGTCGTCGGAGGAGATCTGCCGGGACTTCGCCGACATGCTGGCCGACAACGCCCGCACGTCGCACATGGTCTTCCGCGATCCCCGCACCGGCCTGGTGGTCACCGCGCCGGTCAACGCCTCCGACGGGGCCGAGGTCACCGGCACGCACCACCTCGCCGACGCCCTGGGCCACGTCGCGGACGGCGACGTGGCGCCCGACAGGGTGAATCCCGCGTGGGCGTCCTCGTACGTCCGCCGGGACGACCGGCCCACCGGCGGCGACGGCGGCGGCCCGCTCCCCGGCCACGCCTACGGCAGCGCGCTCGCTCTCGATCAGCCGGACGACCCGCGCCGCGACGCGCTGTCGGACGCCGCGAGACGGATCGGGGTCAACGAGCACGCGTGGGCCGGCGTCGGCGAGGGCTACGTCGTCCAGTCCGTCGCGTCGGCAGGCGACCAGGGCCAGCCGAGCCTGGAACGCAACTACGCCAAGCCGCAGTCAGGCATCAGCCGCTCGCACTTCGGCTACCACTTCTCCACCGTGGTCCTGGCCAGCGAGGACGGCAGTCACCAGATCTCCCTGGAGAACCACGCGCGGTCCTCGCAGCGGAGCGCCCGGCACCGCGGGGAGGCGAGGGCGAATCTGCGGGTGCACAACCTGAAGGCTCTGCGGGAGGCCGGGGCGAGGCTGCGCGGGGAGATCGAGCAACGACAGGAGGCCGGCGCCGACGCCGACGAGCACCTCACCGAGCTGCGGGCCCATCTCGACCTGACGCTGGCCCTGGCACGGGCCAAGCAGGCCCAGGCGGACATGCGCGCGGCGCCCGCCGGCTCTCCGGAGCGCGCTGACGCCGAGCGGACACTGGAGGGCGCCACCCGCACCGCGGCGCAGCGCATCGGCCAGCTCGAAGGGGTCATCGCCGGCAAGAACCAGTGGTACATGCGGATGTACTCACAGCGGCCCGGCGAGTCGGCCCACGACACCAACGCGGAACTGCTGGAGGAGAGGCCCGCCGCCGAGGCCAACCCGCTGACCGCCGTCGTGCTCCGAGGCCAGCAGGCACTGCCGGTGACCGTCTCCTTCGAGAAGGGCGCCCAGCAGACGCCCGACGGCGCGAAGCACCCCTTGCGGTACCTCGCCGGGATCGTGGCCAGGACGGCGATGTGGAACACCGCCAACGGGCTGCCGCTCCCGGACGTCAAGGTCACCGGGACGCGCAGTGGGCTCCTGACCGGCCGGGACCTGGCGAAGGCCCGTGCCGAGGCCGTGGTGGCCTCGTTCCGGCAGGAGCTGGCCGAGGCGCTCGCGGCGTTGCAGGACGGCACACCGCGACCGCACCTCACCGCCGACGCGGTCACGGTCGATCCCGGCTCGGAGCGCGGACGCGGGTCCGCCACCGCCGACCCCGGCGCCGGCGCCGTGCACATCACGGTCGACGACCACCGCGGCGGACTGCGGGAGGTCGCCACCCGAGGCGGCCCCCGTGGCTCCCGGTCCGGGGGCCTGCTGGGCGGCTCGCCCGACGACGGCCTCGACCCCGTGGCGGAGCAGTGGCCGATCGGACGCCAGGTCACCCTCATGCGGCCCCGCTTCGGCGGCGTCGACCCGTCCTCCGTCGTGCCCGCCGCCGACGTACCGACCACTGACGCACCCGCGGCGGACCTGCCCGGTAAGGGCAAGGCACCGGCCGTGGACGACGCGACGGCCACCACGGACCCGCGGCCGGGCCGGTGGTCCACGTACACGCGTCCCGCCGAGTCCCGCTCGGAGCCCTTCCGTTACGAGGTCGCCGACACCGGGCACATCAGGCTCCCGGACGGGACGGAGATCCCGCCCGCCGGGTGGACGCGGTTCGGCCACGACTTCGTCCACGAGGGGACGGGCGCGATCCTGCGGGGCGACAGCGGCTGGATCGGCCGCGTGGCCAACATGGACACCCTGTCGGTCGTCATGGCCGATCTGGACCACGACTCGGCGCCCCACCGGATCGTGGCGGACACCTCGGCCCTGTACCTGGTGCCGGAGGACGTCGACGGCGCGGCCCTGCGCATCCCGCTCCGGGAGACCACCGATTCCACCGCGCCGCCCCGCGCCCGCCTCGACGACAGGCCGCGCATCGTCGTGCGCTCGGCCTTCGACGTGCGGCGCTTCACCCACGGCGGCGAGACCGTCACCGACCTCACCGTGCGGCTCGCACTCCGGCCGGGCGACGGGCAGGCCGACACCGACGCCGCCCTGGCGCGCGTGCTCGAAGGCGTGGAGGAGTTCTACAACCGGCCGGGACACAGGCTGCCCAACGGTGACCGGCTGCACGTCACCGTGGAACCCCCCGGGCCGGGCGAGGACCCCCATCTGACGGTCGATCTCGTCGGCCGGGACCAGCCGATGAACCAGCGGGCGTGGTGGGCCGACGCCGATCCGGTCGAGTTCGCGCACGAGCTGGCGCACCAGCTGTTCCTGCGGGACGAGACGCGCGACGCGAGCAACCCCGGCCGGCTCCACGCACCCGGCAGCCTGCTCGGCCCGTTCGACGAACAGGCCCCCGACGGCCTCGCACAGAGCGGTCTGCGCCCGCGCCACCTCCAGCTGTGGGCGGCGGTGGCCGGAGACATCGAGCCGCACACCTCTCCGGAGGGAGCGACCTGGGCGGACGCGCGGAAGAACACGCCGGCGGAGATCCGGGAGCCGGCCTGGGTCGACCCGGTGTCGCTCCCGACGGCGTCCCCGCAGACGGGTCCGGACGGCGCGGTGCCGCCACCGCTGCCCCCCGGAAGGGACCTGCCCACGCTGGCCGAGGCATCCGACGAATCGGAATCCGAATCGGACTCCGACGACGACGAAAGGCCGTTCTGGGCCGAACCGGCATGGCTGGACACGCTGTTCGGCACCGAGCGCGGCACCGTTCCGCGTGCCCGGCTCCGGGAGACCTCCGAGGCGCTGTACGAGCTCGTCCGCGAGGAGGCGGAGACGCACCCGACGGCGCGGTCGCTGCGCGACGGCCTGAATCGCGCCACCCGGTACGTCCTGCACATGGGGCGCGGGACCCGGCCGGGCCCCGCGGACTTCCTGCAGCTCGGCTCGCTGGCGCTCGACGCCTCCTCGGACGACCTGGCGGGCGTCGGCGACCTCGCCCACTTCTTCGTCGACCAGCAGATCCTGACCGGGCAAGGCGCCCTGGACGAGGGCACGCTGCTGCTCGACGACGAGGGCAACGCCACCGGCCGCGACTACACCGGACCGGGGCAGCCCACCCCGGAGCTCGCGTCCTACGCCGTGCGCGGCAGGGGCAGGGTCATCCCACGGCCCGCTCCCTGGCAGAACCCGTACCTGGTCGCGGCCGACGCGGACGGCCGCGGCGTCGGGATCACCGCGCCGGGGCGGAGCTTCCGGGTCAGCATCGCCGAGGAACTGGCCATGCTCATCTCGTACGACTCCCGGAGGCCCCGTGGCGCGGACATCGTCCTGGCGCTGCCCCTGGAGCACGCCGCGACCGTCGCCACCCTCGTCGCGGGGACGACGGGCCGCCGCGTCTGGTACCCCGAAGCACCGGTCGGCCTGGCCACGCATCCGACGGCCGGGACCCGCCACCTCATGCTCGAGCTGAGCGAGGACAACACCGGCGCGGGCTGGGCCTCGGCCGCGCCGTCCGCCGACGGCGGGCTGCCCGGTGCCCGGGACCTCAGCGGTGAGGCCGACACCGTGAGCGTGGCCGACCCGGACGGCGAGGACGACCCGTCGGACGGCGACGACGTTCCCGCGGACGTCGACCAGGGCGTACGCGAACGACAGATCGAGGCGCGCCGTCCCCGGCCGCTGACGACACGCGACTACGGAGTCATCGACAAGCGCGGCACCGGGATCCTGTTCACCCAGCCGCTCCCGCGGTCCGTGGGGGAGGTCCGGGGCGGCACCGGCCCCGACGCGCTGGTCCTCCCGCGCCAGGACCACGGGACCGTCCCCATGGCCGACCGGCCGCCCCTGCACATCTCCGATGACCGGTCGCTGGCGACGCTCGCGGCCGAGGACGGCACGACCGGCCGCAGCCGGCAGGTGTACGCCACCCGTGCGGCGATCGAGCGTTCGTCGGCGCGGCTGGCCGGGGCGGGGATCCGGCTGAAGGCCGACGAGTCGACCGGCGTCCTGCTGCCGAAGGAGGACGGTTCGTACGGTGAGCCGCTGTTCCGCGTGGAGCCGGAGTTCCTGACGGCTTCCGGCGGTTCGGAACACGCCTTCACACGGGACTTCGCCCAGATGGTGGCCGGCGCGGAGAGCGCGCCCCTGTCCCACATCGCCTTCCGGGGCCCCACCGGCGACGTCGTCTCGACGGCCCCGGTGAACGGGCAGCACGGCCGGGAGGTCACCGGAACCCACCACCTGGCGCAGGCACTGACGGAGGTCGCCGAGGGCACCCGCTCCGCGACCGACGTCACCCCACGCTGGGCCGCCCGCCAGGCGGGCCGGGACAAGCGCTTCACCGGCGGCGTGGTGGGCGCCCCCACACCGGGCGAGCGTTACGGGCGTGCGCTGAGCCACGAGCCGCAGGACAACCCGCTGCGTGCCCCGCTGGCCTCGGCCGCGCGGCGCATCGGCGTCAACGAGTACGCCTGGGCGGAGGTCGGCGAGGGCTACCTGATCCAGTCCGTCAGCACCACGAACGACGGCGGCGCGCAGCTGTTCACGCACAACCACGCCGAACCCGGCGACCGAGTCGGCCCGCACGCCCCCTACCACTTCGCGCAGGTGGTGCTGGCCAGCGAGGACGGCACCCACCAGATCACGCTGGAGAACGAGACCCATTCCGGGAGCGGGATCCCGTCCGAGCTCCTCGACGACGTCATCGACGAGAACCTCGACCGCTACAGCGAGGACGAACTGACGCGGCTGGCCCGCGACGCCGAGAAGCGGGTCACCGAGGCGAGGCGAGGCGGTGCCGACCAGGCGGAGACCGACCGCATGGAGGGCTTCGCGCGCGTGGCGAGGGCCCTGGCCGACCTCCGTCAGGCGGAGCGCATTCCCTGGTACTTCGACGAGGGCCGGCCCGAGCACGCGTTGGCGCTGCGCGAGGTGGCTCAGGCGCGCTCACGTGCCAGGGATCTGATCCGGGACGCCGCGCCGGTGATGGACAACAAGGACCTGTGGTCCTTCCGGGCGTACAGCAAGCGGCCCGGCGAGTCGGCGCACGAGGTCAACGCGGCCCTGCTGTCCGAGTCCTCGCCCGCGGTGGCCAACCCGCTGACGACGGTGGTGCTGCACGGCCACGCGCCGCGTTGGCACCAGCAGACCATCCGCTTCGAGGAGGGGGAGCACGGCTTCCCCTCCGACGCGGACGGCGCGATCGACGGACTGGCCCTGTCGCTCGCCCGCGCGGGGCTCTGGAACCGGGCCCACGGCCTGCCGATGCCGGCGATCACCCTCACCGGGCACGGCAACCGCTCGCAGTCCAGTGGCCAACAGCGGGCGGACGTCGTCGCCAGGAAGCTCGCGGCCAAGCTGGCCCAGGCCCTGGACACCTTCCAGGCCGACCTGAGCGGGCCACGCGTCGGCGTAAGGGACTTCGGCCTCACCAAGGCCGCCAAGCGGGTGCGCAGCGCCACCGACCCGGCCCAGGGGCGCACGGTGACGATCGAGATCGACGATCACCGCCTGGTCCCGCCGGGGACGTCGGAACCCGCCACGCCCGCAGGGGAACCGGCCCGCTCCGAGGGACCCGCCCCCGCCCGGCCCTCCGGACCCGCGCCCGCCGAGCCCCCGCCCCTCCCCGAGCGCGCCCTTTCCCGGCCGCCGGACCGCTCCGCACAGCCGGACCCGGAACGCAGGAACAGCGGGGCACCTCCGTGGGTCCTGGCGCGCGTCCGGTACGCCGAGGAGTCCGAGGCCTTCGACAGGAGGCTGGGCGAGTACCTGGCCGAACACGAGGCGGTCACCGCCGAGTACCGGAAGATGGCGACCGCGGCGTGGACGAAGGCGCGCCAGCAGTATCCGCGCGCGCTGGCGACGTTCGGCGACACCAGCAAGTTCAAGGCGGGCGCCGTCGGAACCTCCCGCGCGGCTCTCCAGGGGGTGCTGAGGAACGGCAACCTGCGGGAGCTGGTGGCTTTCCTGTACGAGGGCATCTCCAACGATCTCGTGCCGGAGATGCTCGGTGGTCGCGAGGAGCAGCATCCGGAGATCGCCGAGGAGCGGCCGAGCCGACGCCCGCAGGAGGTCTATGCCGCGTACATGCGGCGCGCCATGGAGATCCAGGCGTCGGACATGTCCCCTGCCGAGAAGGCGGCGGCGGTCAAGGAACTGCCGCATCCCGTGGCGAATCCGGCACGTCCGGAGGACGCGCGTCCGCCGCTCAGCGAGGCGGAGCGCCGGATCGCGGTCGACGAGGCCGGGTTGACCTGGATGCCGGCGACGACGGTGTACGACCTCGCGATGAGTTCCGACTTCCAGGGGCGTTCCGAGGACTCCGGCGGCCTGGTGGCGACCGGCACCGCCGGGTCCACGTACCGCTTCATGCTGCACGCCGCCCGCATGCGGGACCAGTGGGGCCTCGACCTGGACCTCGGGCTGATCCGGGCCGGGATGCTGGCCATCTCGCTGACGGTGGGCCATCACACCGCCCACGAGGTGATGCGCGGAGCCCAACTGGCACTGAACGACGTGCCCGGCCACGACCCGGCCCTCGACTACACCGACAACTGGGGCCGGTACTGGAACATCTACCCGCTCGACGAGGCCGAACTGCGGGAGAACGTCGCGCGGGACGGGCTCTTCCCCGACGAGCACGCCCAGGCGCTGCTGGACGAGCTGGAGCCGGAGCGCGTCACGGGCACCGTGACCCGCCTGGACGCCGGCAGCACCACGCTCCCGCACCGCCCGATCCACACGCGGCCCGTCGCCACCGAACCGAACCGCCCGGCCCCGCAGATGCCGAACGCGTCCGGCGCTCCCGCCACCGGTCAAAGCACCTCCGTCACGCCACAGGACGTCCTGCCCGACGACGCGGAGCGGCACCGCGAGGCGGTCCTGGACGCGCTGCACGGCCTGGGCGCCATCAACGCCGTCGGCCGGGAACAGGCCGCCGTGGCGCTGGAGCGCCTGGACCGGCTGCGGTCGGCGGACCCGCAGATGCGCGGCGGTTTCCTGGACCTGGACGCCCTGGTCCGCCGGGTGCTGCTGCTCGACCCCACCGACACGGTGAACGCGTCGGCGCGCGGCGCCCTCGTACGGCTGGTGACGGCCCCGTTCGCCGCCGGCGCCGGCACACTTCCCGCCCTGTCCGCCGCCTACCTCGCGCAACGGGGCGCGTTCCACGCCGACTTCAGGATCAATGACGCCCAGGGCCGCCCGCGCGGCTGGAACTGGCTCGGCCGGCCCCTGCCGGCCGACTTCGATCCCGGCACCACCGGCCGGATCTCGCGCACCCCTGACGGTGCGACCGGCCACAGCGGACCCGAGACCGCGCCCTGGCTCCCCGCCCAGGGCGACCCCGACCCGTACCTCGTGATGGTCGGCGGCCGGTCCGACGCGGTCGTGGTCCGTGGGCTCGGAGGTTTCGCGCGCCCCGTGACGCCCGAGGTCTTCCACGAGCTGATGGCCCTCGACCGGAACATGGCGGCCCGTCCGGGGCCCCTTCTGCTCCACGTCGCCCGGCCCACCGCCGCGTCCCTGGACCTGCCGCGCGGGCTCGCCGACCGGCTCGGCCGCGAGGTCTGGGCCACCACCGGCCGGTCGGAGATCGGGCGCCTCCCGGGTGCCCCGGACCGCTCGGTGGTCCTGCTGCTGGACGAGGAGCGGCAGGCGCCCCGTGGCCAGTGGTTCTCCAACATGCCCGCCACAGCGTCCACCCCGCCCGTCGGCGCGGACGAGGGCCAGGTCAGTGCCCTCTCCATCGCCCATCACGGCAACCGGTCCACGGGCTACATCTCGATGGACCTCGCCGATTCGAAGGACGGTGGCTGGCTACGGACGATGACGCACAGCCGGCTGGGGACGGTCACGACCTACACCCACCAGCGCACCGCCTACGACCTCAAGGGCCCCACCGCCCCCGTGCCGTGGACCGCGCTCGGCCTGCCGGCACCGTACTTCCCCAACAACCACGGTCTGCCGGGCTCCGTCACCTGGCACACGCCGGACGGGGAACGGACCGACGACGGACCCCAGTTCGCCCGCAGGCTCGCCCGCCGCCGCAGCCTCGCGACGCTCGCCCCCGAACACCCCGTGGCGATGCTCGTCTGCTACGCGGCGGCGCCCCCCGGCATCGGCGAGACGCCCGGGTTCCACATCGTCGGCGCTCCGCCGTTCGTGCCCGACCCGCTCTCGGCCCTCGCGGTCGGCCAGCACACGGCCAACGAGACGGGCCGCACGGTGTTCGCCACCACGCTGATGAACTCCGCGGTCCAGCCGAAGGACGGTACGCAGGACGCCTACATCGCCCTCCAGACCGACGCGCGTGGCCGCGCCTACCCGTGGGTCATGTTCACGCCCGAACCGGCCGGGGACGCCCTTGACCGGAGGGCCCGCGACGCCGGACTGCACCACGGGCCCGGCCCCGCCCCCGAGGCGGCGCGGGAGCGGACCCTGCGGCTGGTCCGTGCGCTGCGCCAGATCTTCGGCACCACGGTGGACGACAGCCCGGAGTACCCGGTACTGCTGCGCGGCATCGGCGCGCTGGACCGGATGCACCAGGCCGATGCGGGCCTGAACCGCGACGGTGCGCGCGAGTTCACCCTTGACCTGTACGGACAGATCGTGACCCGGTACCTCGCGGGCGGGCTCCCGCAGGGACAGGCCCCGCAGTTCACGCCGGACGGCCACCGGAGCCTGCTGGCGGAGGCGGCGCGGCGCTGGGACGCCGGGGCGCGCGGCCCCCTGACCGACTGGATCGCGCTGCCGCACCTGGCCCACATGCTGGCGGACCTCGCAGCCGCACCGCAACGCGAGGACGTCGCCCGCCGCGTCCTGGGACTCGACGTCTCGGCGCCGGTGGGGGAGACCGAGTGGTCACGGCTGCTGTGGGCGTCGTTCAAGGTCGCCCTGGTGACAGGGCAAACCGATCAGGGCGCGTTCGCCGCAGCGGTGCTGCACCTGCCCGCCCCCGACCCGGCGCGGTTCGGCGAAGCGGTCCTCGTGGCACGGCAGGCGGCGGCCGCGGGCCGCGACCCGTGGCAGCTGAGCGAGCTGGCCGCCTACCACCTGGAGCAGCAGGGCGCGCTGGAGTCCGACCGGCTCCTGGCGGACGACGACGGCGACGCCTGGGGCAGGGCGCTGGACGGTACGTCCCGGCCGCAGGGCACGTTCGACCACAGTGTCGTGACCCTGCTCGGGTACGCGCCCGACGGCTCGCTCGTGCCCGTCGGCACCGAGCCCGCGCCCTGGACGGCCGACCCGCACCGCCCGAGGCCCTTCGTGTACGTCGCCGACGGGGACGCCGGCGGTCTGCGGATGCAGGGACCGGTATCGCCCGCCGAGTTCGGCGAACTGGTCTTCAGGGACCCGGATCTGCTGAACGAGATCGGATACGCCGAGGTCATCGCCGTGGTGCCGCACGGCAGGCCGTCCGGCGGCAGGCCGGTCGAGGGCAGCATCCCGGCCGAGGGCGCCCGCAACTCGGCCCGGAACTGGTGGGCCACCGACGGCGCCACCACGCTCCACCACGACCCCACGACCGATACGTACACCGTCGCGGTGCTGCCGGGCCCGGACGGACAGCCGGCCACGACGGGCGGCTGGGGACGGGTCATGGCCTCCGCGGGCGACAGCGCCGACCCCACGGCCATGGCGTCCAACGCACGGACGGCCCGTACGCCCGTGGACACCGGCGCCGCCGCGGAGCTCGACGCGGCCCGGGACACGCACGCACAGGCGCTGGCCGCGCTCGGAGCGCTGGCCGCCGAAGCCGCGACGACGGAGCGGATCAGCGGCGACGAGACGGTCGTGGCGGACGCCTGGGCCGAGGTCGACGAGGCACGCCGCGCCGTGGAGGACGCCGCGGCACGGCTGTGGACCCTGGGCGTCGCTCCGGACACGCTCGGAGCGGCAAGGGACACCGGCACCGACACGGACGGCGCCGCACCGGCCGTACCGAGGGACGCCGCCGAACGCCGGTGGGTCGCCGACCAGGTGACCGAGGCCGACCTCCCGCAGGCACCGCCGCCCCCCGCCGAGGACGAGACCGTCGGCCTGCGTGAGCTGACCGCGGCGGGCATCACGCCCTCCGTCGGCCAGCGCACCGAGATGATGCTGCGCGGCGACGACCGGCTGCCCGCGGGTGAACTGACGCCGCTGGACCTGGCCCGGGTGCGGATGGTGCGGCCCGACGCCTGGACGGCCGCGACGGACACGGTGGCCGCGCACGTCTCGCGGCGGCTGTGGGCACGGGCGTACGCCCGCTTCGCGGACGCGGCGCCCGAGGGCACGGACGCGGCCGGCGCCGACCGCGCCTGGGACGCCGCCGTCTCCCTGGTGTTGCCGGCGGAACCGCACGACGTCCTCGCCGACTCCCGGTACGCCGGGGACGGCTTCCGCGACGCGGTGCGCCGGGTCGCCGGCCACCTGCTGGACACGGGGACCGGCACCGGGGCCGTACCGGCCTCCGCCGCGGCACTGGCCGACACCCTCCGCTCCGGCCTGGGCCTGGGGCCGCGCTGGACCGCGCCCGCCACGGGTCCGACGCCGGTGCCGGCGGCGCAGTCGGGGACCGACGCCGACATGACCGACCTCGACCTGTCGACGCTGGACGGCATCGATCTCGGCCCGATCGACTCCGGTGACTTCGACCTGTCGGCCTGGAACGACCTCGACACCGGCGACTTCGATTTCGACTTCGATTTCGACTTCGGTACGACCGGAACAGGTCTCGACGACCTGGGCCTGACGGGTCCGGACGCGACCGACGTCGACATGACCGGTGTCGAACCCACCGGCCCGGACATGACCGCGCTGGACACGGGCCGAGGGCAGCCGGTGTTCGCCGCGCCGGTGACCGCCGCGTCCGGCCGACCGCTCGCCCGCCTGCCCCGGCTGAGTCTCGTGACGTACGCCCACGGCGAGACGCGTCCCTCGGCCGGTACGGAGGAGAGCGTCGAACGGCTGGCGTTCCAGGTCGCGGAGACCGGTCTGCGTAACCTGCGCACGCGGGTGCCGCTGCCGAAGATCGACATCGCCGGGTACGGTGCGGACGCCCGCCAGGCCGGCACCGCACAGCAGCGGGAACAGGCCGCCCGGCAGCGGGGTGACCGGCGCGCGCGGACCGCGCGTGACCTGTTCGCCGGGAAGCTCGACGACGCGCTGCGCGCCCTCCAGACGAACCTGCCGGAAGGGCGGACGCCACTGTCCGCGAGGGACTTCAAGATCACGTCGCGTGGCCGGGCGCGTCTGCCCGGCCGGAGCGGCACCGCGGCCATGTCCGACGCGGTGAGCCGCGCGGAGCTGGGCCGGCAGGCCACCATCGTCCTCACCTCGCCGGGACACGCGGCGGCGGTCGAGACGCTGGACGCGCTGCGCCGCGACGACGCCACGCTGCGCGCCGGGGAGTTCGACCTGGACGCGGTCACCCGGCGTATCCGCCGCCTCGGCCCGTCCGCGCTCGTCGACACGAAGATGCACAGGGACCTCTACGCGACGGTCGAGCGGGCACTCGCGGCCGGGCGGGCCGGCGGACTGGCCTCCCTCACGGCGTTCGCACTGGAGGAGGGGGGCGTACTCGCCCCGGACCGCGCCCGGTACGTCACCATCGGAGGCAGCCGAGTGGCGGGCCTGAACTGGGCCGGGTCCGACGTCGCCGAAATGGAAGGCCTCTTCGTCGACGACCTCCAGGAGGACCAGGCGGGCGGGCTCACTCCGAGTGGAATGACGAACTTCGCCCCCTGGGCGTGGGAGGTGACCCCGTACACCGTCCTCGCGGAGGGCGGCCACGACACGGTGACGGCGCTGCTGCCCGACGGAACGACGCGGGATCTCGATGTCGACGAGTTCATCGAACTGGTCGCGGCCGACCCGGCGTTGCAGGGCATGCCGGCCGTGGCCTCGATCGTGCTGGCCGTCCCGTTCGCGGGCGACCGGTATCTGGAACTGCCGCGCAAGCTCGCGGAGCGCACCGGCCGCACGGTGTGGGCGCACAGCGGCCTGGCGCGGCGCAACCCCGATCCGGCGGCGTCGAGCACCGTCGCTGTGGTCCAGCGGGACGGGATGCCCCACGGTTCGTGGGTCCCGGTCCGGCCCGGCCTGGCGCCCGACGCGGACGACAGCGCCCCGGACTGGCACCGCGACGTGGTGTCCCAGCCCATCGTGAGCGCGCAGACCGGGCAGCAGATCGGCCGCAGCCTGCACCATCCCGGTGAGCTCACCGAGTCGTCGCGCGGGGACAACTTCAACCGCCTCGACCAGATGACGCTGTACGTCCACTTCAACCGTGCCACCGGTACGTACTCCGCCAAGCTTCCGCTGGCCGACCCCGGACCGAAGGACAAGGCGTACCACCTGGCGGGCCACGGGCTGCCCGGCAGCCTGATGCTGCCCCTGGCCGAAGGCGGGTCGAGGACGGCCGGCCGGCACGAGGCGGGGGAGTGGCTGCGGCGCCGCAAGAGCCTGTCGAGCCTGCCCGCCGACCACTGGATCGACATGGTGGTCTGCTACTCGTCGGCCCCGCAGGACAGCGCCGTGCAGGACCTCTCGCAGGTCGGTGACTCCTTCCCCGTACCGTTCGCCGCCGATCCGCTCTCGGACGACGCCCTGTCCCTGGGACAGCACCTGGCGAACGTCACCAGGCGCACCGTCCGGCTGTCCCACGCCCTGCAGGGGGTCTTCACCTACCAGGACGACCCCGTGCGGGTGCTGTTCACCGACGCGAGCGGACAGCAGTGGTGGTGGGACACCAGCCGTCCGGAGCCCGACGAGGCCGAGCTGGACCGGCTGGCGGCGACGGCCGGGTTCACGGGTGAACCGTCGCCGGGGAGCCGGGCCGAACTGCTGCGCCTGGTAAGGGCGCTGAAGCTGGTCCTGGGGCACGACGTGGAGGACGACGCCGACTTCGCGACCCTCATCCGCGGAGCCGGTGCGCTCACCAACATGTGGCACTCCGATCCGTACCTCAGCGGGACCGGCCCGTTCTCCCCGGACCTGCTGCGCCGGGTGGTCGCCGCCCACGGGGAGGCCGCTTCCGGTGTGGACCGTCAGGCCACCCGCCGCGTACTGGCCGCGGCCGCACAGGCCTGGCGTGACGGACCCTCCCTGCCGGTCAGCGGGTTCGTCGACCTGCCGGTGCTGCACTCCGCCGCCCGGTGGCTGCAGGACACCGCGGTGGTGGACGAGGCGGCCGTCTCCGCCCTGGGGCTCTCCGGTCCCGACGACGTGGGCGACGCCGAGCGGGCGCGGATGTTCTGGGCGCGCGTCAAGGCCGAGGAGACGCTGGCCGGCCCGGACGCGGACGCCCTCAGCTCGCGGATCCGGCACCTCGACCCCGGCACCGAGGTGAACGGCACACTGCGCGGCGAGGCACTGACGGTGCTGACCCGCGGGTTCGCCGCGGGCCGGAACATGACCGACCCGGACGTGGCCGCCGCGTACGACCTGGAGGCGCGCGGCGCCTTCGGCCGGCCCTCGGTGTCCACGGCCATGCGGTCCGCCACGGGCGGCGGCCGGGACTGGGCGAACCTGTCGGCACCCCAGCCGGGACTGGCCGAATTCCGGACACCGGGCGGACTCACCGACGCCCCGTGGGCCGGACAGGACGTGTACGGCAAGGACAAGCCCGTCCCGCACCTGGTCCTGGCGGACGTGGGCTTCCAGGACGACGGCCGCGTCCAGGTGAGCTTCGACGGTGCCACCTACGAGGTGACTGCGGCGGAGTTCGCCGAACTGCTTGCCGCAGACGTGGAGCTGACCCGGAAGGGGCTGACCGTCCCCGTCCTCCTGATGCTGACCGGACTCGGCGGCCCGGCGCCCGGTGTCGCGGAGGTGATCGCCCAGCGGCTGGGCCGCAGCGTGTGGTGGAGCCCGTTCCCGGCGGACCTGTCCGGCAGGGACGACGCAGGCGTCGCGGTGCCCACGCTCATCGACTCGCTGCTGACCCTGACCAGCCCGACGGTCGCCGACTGGCGGGAGGCCCGGCCCGTCGACCTGGCCGGGACCCAGGAGGGCCCGCGCCCCGTCGAGCCGCCGCTGCCCGCGGCGCCGTCGTCCGGGAAGAGCCCCACGGTGGCGGCGACCTCCTCCACGGTGAAGTCCCGCTCCTCGGCCGGAGACCCCATGCAGGGCGTGGAGATGACCTCCGTGCCGACGCCCACCACACCGGTGTACACGGCCCCGGCCGGCCCGCAGGCGGCCCGGCCGCTGCCCGTCCTGCCGACGCGCGCCCTGGTGGCGTACGGGCCCGGGGAGACGGCCCCGTCGGCGCAGGGAGCGGACACCCTGCGCCGGCTGGCGTCCCAGGTGGCCGCCGCCGGGCTGCGCAACCAGCGGGCCGGCGCGGCGCTGCCGCGCGTCGCCGTCACCGGGTACGGCGCCGACGCGCGCCGGACGGACGGCTCGTCACACGTCAACGAGCAGGCCTCGGCGGGCAGACGGCGCGCGCAGGCCGCCCGCACCCTGTTCGAGCGGCTGCTGGCCCGTGCGCTGGACGACCTCCAGAAGGACGTCCCCGCCGGCGAACCGCGTCTGACCGCCGGGGACTTCTCGGTCGGGGCGAAGAGCCTGACCCGGGTCCCCGGTGACTGGGTGGGCACGGGGGCGCTCGACGGTGTGACCCGGGCCGCACTCGGTCGGCAGGCCACGATCGGCATCTCGCAGTCGCCGGACGCGGCAGCGGTGCAGACGCTGGACACCCTGCGCCGTCGGGAGCCCTCGCTGCGCGACCGCCCGCTGGACGTGGACGCGCTCGCCCGGCGCGTACTGCACCTGGAGTCCGACGCGAGCACCGGACCGGACGATCGCGCGGAACTGTTCGCGCTGGTGGAACGGGCCACGGCGGCGGGCGCGGCGACGAGCCTCGCCGCGCTGGGGGCCTTCCACCTCACCGATCTGGGCGTGCGGGCGCCGGGCCGCGCCCGCCACTTCACCGTCCAGGGCCGCCGCGTACCGGGCCTCAACTGGGAGGACGACGTCGTCGCGGAGCTGGACACCGCCCAGGGCGACGTACTGAAGGCCACCCCGTCCGGCTCGTACGACGTACTCGACACGGCGCGGGTCCCCTGGCCGCAGGGCGTGACCCCGTACGTCGTGGCCGCCGACGGTGCGCACGACCGGGTGGACGCACGGCTGCCGGACGACTCGACGGTCGAGCTGGACGTCGACGAGTTCGTGGAACTGGTCGCGGCCGACGTGGCACGGGAAGGACTCACGCGGGGCACACCGGTCGTGCTGGCGGTCCCCTTCGCCGGGGACGGCTACCTCGACCTGCCGCGCAAGCTCGCGGACCGTACCGGTATGACGGTGTGGGCGCACAGCGGCGAGGCGATGCTCAGCTCGGCCCCCGGCACGGCGAGCACCATCGACACCGTCCGCCGTTCCGGCGTCCCCCAGGGCGACTGGATCGCGAGCGAGCCCGGCCTGGCGCCCGACCCCGACGACGAGGCACCGGACTGGCACCGCGACGTGGTCACCCGGCCCATCGTCAGCTCGCTGAGCGGGAAGCAGATCGGCCGTGCCTCGCACCACCCCGCCGAGTACGCGAAGGACTTCGAGGACGAGGGCCGTCAGCTCGACCGGATGACGACGTTCGTGCACCACTACCCGGCCACGGACGGCATGTCCCAGGAGTACGACCTGCCGCGTCCGGGCCCCGAGGACACCGCCTACCGCCTGGACATGCACGGCGAACCCGGCGTCCTCCAGCTGGCGCTGCGGGACGGCACCGTCCGGCTGGTCGACGAGCGGGAGGCCGGGCCGTGGCTCAAGCGCCGCAAGAGCCTGGCGAACCTGCCCGCGGACCACTGGGTCGACCTCGTGGTCTGCTGGAGCGGAGCGCCCAAGGACAGTGCCGTGCCGGCCCCGAACACCGCGGGCGACGCCTTCCCCGGCCCGTTCGTTCCCGACCCGCTGCGCGACGTGTCCATGGGACAGCACGTGGCGAACTCCACGGGACGCACCGTTCGCCTGGCCTACAGCTCGCAGGGGACGAAGTCGGACAACGGCCGTTACACACGCACGCTGTTCGCCGACGCGCAGGGGCGCCACCGGGCCTGGGACCTGTTCCGGCCCGAGCCCGCGGGCCCCGCACTCGACCGTCTCGCCGAGGCCGCCGGATTCGGCCCGGCCGACGGACCCGTCACCGAGGAGACACGCGAGAGGACGCTGCGCCTGGTGCGGGCACTGCGGCTCACCTTCGGGCACGACGTGGACGACGCGCCCGACCACGACGCCCTGCTGCGCGGCGCGGCTGCCGTCGACCACATGTGGCGCGCGGACTCCGACTTCGACACCGCCGGCCCGTTCACCCTGGACCTCCTGCGCCGGGTGGTGGAGGCGCACCCCGACGCCGCGTCCGGTGTGAACCAGGACGTCACCCGGCGTGTACTGGCCGCCGCCGCCGAGCAGTGGTCGATGTGGCCCGGCGACCAGCTGGTGGGCTTCGTGGACCTCCCCGCCGTGGAGGCGGCCGCCCGGTGGATGGGGGACGCCGACCCCGAGGAGGAGGCGTCCACCGCCCTGGACATCGACGAGGACGCGGTCGGAGAGCCCGAGCGGTCGCGCATCTTCTGGGCCCGGGTCAAGGCCGAGGAGACGCTGGACACCCCGGGCCCGGACCGGGACGCGTTCGTCGCGCAGGTCCTCCATCTGACGCCCGGAGCACGGCCGGGCCTTGACGAACTCGGGGAAGCACTCGACCTGCTCACGCGCGCCTTCGCGGTGGGCCGCCAGGCGTCCGACCCCGACGTGGCGGCGGTGCACGACCTGGACGAGGCCAGGGTGTACGCCACGTCCGGTCTGCGCACGGTGCAGGGCGCCGCCCGCGGGCTCGGCCGCGACTTCACCGGCGGACAGCCGCAGTCGTACGTGGATCTGGCACAGTTCCGCACGTTCGCCGTGGTGGCGGACGCGCCGTGGACACAGGGCGGGCGCACGCGGGTCCCGTACCTGGTGCGGGTCGCCCCCGACGCGTCCGACCCGGAGCTCCTCCGGCTGACCTACGACGGCGAGTCGGCCGCCGTGTCCACCCGCGAGTTTGTGGAACTGCTCGCGCACGACCCCATGCTGACGCGCAGGGAACTGACCACCCCCCTCGTCCTGGCGTTCACCGGACAGCCCGACGACGCGGGCGACGTGGCCGAGCGGCTCGCCCAGCGGCTGGGCCGCACCGTGTGGTGGACCGACTTCCCGGCGGACCTGTCCGGCACCGGCGACTCCGGGCAGCCGGTGCTGACCATGCACTACTCGGCCGTCATGGGGGGTGCGCCGGGGGGCGGTGTCTGGCACGAGGCACGCCCGGTCCAGTACGCCGCGCCCAAGGACGCGCCCCGCCCGCTGCCCGCGCCGGTGCCCCGGTCCACCGGACGGGGTGGCACGGCTGCGGACACCGGGCCGCGGGGCGCCCTCACGCCGCGCACGCTGCCGTCCGACCCCGACTGGGCCTTCGCCCCGGCGACGGAGGCGGCTTCGGCACCGGCCTCGCCCGTGTCCTCGTCGGACTCGTCCGCGTCGTGGTCCACGGACTCGCTTCCGTCCCTGGGCTCCGTCGACGCGGCCTCGGACCCGCTGTTGTCCGGCGACACGCTGATGAGCGACGCCCAGGGCGCTCCGCGCGGCCGCGACTGGACCGGTACCGGCATCAGCGGCGTCGACGCCACGCGGATCCAGCTCCACGAGCAGCGGGGCGGTGAGCTGCGGAGGGTCTCCGAGGAGCCCGCCCCTTGGGGTGAAGGGGCGTACGTGGTGGCGGCCGAGGGCGGCTACGACGAGGCGCTGTTCGCCGACGGCCGTGAGCTGGACCCGCAGGCGGTGGCCGACCTGCTGGCAGCCGATCCCGTGCTCGCTTCGCTGCCGCTCGATGCTCCGGTCGTGCTGGCGAGCCCGTACGCGGGCGCCCAGTACGGCCGGTTGGCACGGGCCGTGGCTGAGCGGCTGGGCCGCAGGGTCTGGGCGCCCAGCGGCGACGGACGCCTCATGGAGCCCGAGACCGGGACCGGGACCGGGACCACGGACGCCGGGCCGGCCGTCCACGTCCTGTCGCTCGTCGACTCCGACCCCGACGACGCGTACGGCGACTGGGTGCCCTTCGACCCGCTCTCGCACGGAACGGCTCCGGCCACGGACCGCGAGTGGGTCACGGTCGACGGCGTCCGGTTCCGGGACAGCGACGTGGACACCCGCCCTCTGGTCGGGGCGGACCAGCGCTTCGAGGGACGGGAATCGATGCCCGACGACGGCCGCAGGCGGCTGCGCGAGCGGCGGCTGAGGCTGTACCGGGGCATGCGGGAACGCGCGCACGTCCTGCGCCTGGGCGACACGTTCCACACGGTCGGTGCCGAGGAGACCGCCCCGGACCCCGAGGCGTCGGTCTACACCTTCCACGCCCACGGCGTACCCGGCGGGCTGAAGCTGGCCGGCAAGGACGGCCGGGTGCTGCTGCTCGGAGCCGAGGACGGCGGACGCTACATCGGCGGGCTGCCCGAGGTGGTCGAGCGGGCGGCCGGGGACGAACTGCACGTCGCGAGCTGCTACGGCGCCGTGGCGGGCGACCCGCTGCGTCCGCAGTCCCTCATCAGGCCCGCGCCGCTCGTCGAGGACCCCCTGGAGGAGGTCGCGCTCGCGCAGCACGCCGCCAACAGCAGCGGGCGCACCACCACCGCCGCCACCGGAAGGACCGGCTACAACGACACCACGCGGCTGCTCGCGGCGACGCCCGACGGCACCTTGGCACGCATGGAGACGTTCCTGCCCGAACCGGTGCACTCGACGGCCGAGTTGAGCGAGACCGCCGGCCTGCGCCCCCTCGCACGTCGCACGGGCCTTCCCGCCTGGGACGACGAGGGGCCGCGAGCCCTGCGCCTGGTACGGGCCCTGCGGCAGGTCTTCGGGAACGAGGTCGAGACCGACCGAGGTGTGCCGGGCGGCCGTCACGAGCGGCTGCTGCGCGGGATCGGCGCGCTGGAGACGCTGCGGGCGAACGACCCGGCGCTGAGCGTGCTCACCCCGCTGCGCATGGAGCTGTGGCAGCTCCTCGCGTCGCCGCCCGACGGGAACGCCCCGGGGCCCGCCGACTTCGAGGCCGTGCTCGACCGCGCCCTGGCCGCACCGGGGGACGTGGCGCTCACCGACGCGTGGGACGCGCCCGCGCTGCGGGGCGCGCTGGACAGGATCGACACCGGCGGCGACGCCGCGGTGCGGGCGGTGCTGCGGATGCCCGCCGGTCCGCTCACGCCACGCGAGTACGCCCGCGCCCTGTGGGCGATGACCGGCGCCTCACAGCTGCTGGACGCCAGGACACCCGCGCGACGGGAGGAGCTGGGGCGTGCGGCGCTCCACCTGCCCGCCGAAGCCCGGTGGGACGCGTCCACGGAGGCCCGGCTGAGGGAGCTGGCCGAACAGGCCTTCGCCGCCGGGCGGAACTCCGGCCACCCGGGTGAACTCGCCGTCTTCCACCTGGAGACGCTGGGGGCGTTCGCCGACGAGGGCCGCATCCGCACGCCCGGCGGGCCCCTCCAGGGCCGCAACTGGGGGCCCGCCACGACCCCCGGCGGGCTGGAGCCCTCCCGTCTGTACGCCGACAGGACCGGCACCGCCGGCACCACCGGCTCGCTGGAGTTCGCCCCGTGGACCCAGCAGGGCGCCGCCGCCCCGTACTTCGTGTACGCGGACACGAACGACGCCGGTGCGGTGGTCCTGCGGCTGCCTGGCGGCACCGTGCAGGTCACCCCGGGGGAGTTCTTCGCACTGCTGGAGTCCGACCCGGAGCTGCCGCTGATCGACCAGCACCGCCCCCTGGCCCTGCTGGTGCCCCGTATCGGAACAGAACAGCTGCCCGCACAGCAGGACTTCTCCCTCACGAACGACCGGACCGTATGGAGCTACGACGGTGCGTTCACGGTGTCGGAGGGCGGCACGACGCGGCCGGGCGTCGTGACGGCCCTCGCCGCGGACGCGGGTCGGCCCGGCGTCTGGCACCGGACCGTCCCGAGGATGCCGTCCGCCGAACCGGCCGCCGCTCCTGGCACGGTGGACACCGCGCGGCCCGCCGAATGGAACGCGACCACCGCGCCCGCCACCGGCACGGCCCCGGCAGGGCAGCAGGCCCTGCCCTATTCCGCGGACGGGCAGTTCGACGGTCGGTACGAGGAGACGCTGGAGGCCTTCCCCGTGGCCGCCGCCACCGACCGGCACACCGTGTGGGGCTACGGCCAGGACGATGCGGAATTCCACGTGTTCGTGGCCGAGATCCCGTCGCTCGGACTGCGCGGCGAGTACAACTCCGAAGGCCCGTCCGCCGGTGGTGTCACGGACATGGCCGGCCGGGTGTACCGCGACGGCCCGGCCTGGGACTGGTATCTGCCCGGCCGTGGACTCGTCGCCTCCTCCCGCCTGTTGACGGACGGGGGCGCCGAGCCCGTACCCGTCGGCTGGGCCGCCACCGGACCGGTGAGCCCGACCCCGCCCGTCGACCCGGCCGTCGTCGCGGCCGACCCGGCCGCGCTGGCGGGCAGCACGCTCCCCGACGCGCTGTGGCGTGACCACGACGGCCCGCTGTTCCGCTTCAGTCCCGACGGGCCCGAGCAGGTCTTCCGCGAGGGGCTCAAGCCGTACGGACCAGAGATGGTGCACCTCATCGACCACGTCTACGGCGGCAGCGCCCTGGTTCCGAACACCGTCTTCGCGAGCGCGACCGCCAACCGTGACTACGTGCGCGACAGCGCCCGCGCCAACCCGATGGGTGCGGACGCGCTGCACCGCCGTTACCGCTGGCGCTACGACATGGAGGTGCCCGGCGGCATCGACGTGAACGCCACTCTGGGGCTGGCCTCGCCCTTCCCCGACCAGGAGGAGGTGCTCTTCCCCGGGGGCATCGACCGCCGGTACATCCGTGGCGTGCAACCGATGATGTACGGCATGCCGGTCGGGCCGTACGTCCCCAACCCGCACTTCGCGCCGCACACCGGAAGTGGCGGGGCGTCCGTCGTGGACGCGGACTTCGCCGGCCCGGTGCTCGAATCGTTCCCGGCCCTGTCCATGGACTCGGATTCGGATTCGGACTCGGACTCGGACTACGATCCGCGACCGCTGTTGTCGAGGGACGACGACTCGGACGACGACCCGGCCCCGCTGCCGCGGAGGCGGGAACCCTCCACGGACCGCGAGGGCACTCCGGTGCCCGGGAGCTCCCGGGCGGCCACCGGACCGGCTGACTCCTCGGAGCCCGACGAGCAGGCCGGGCAACTCGACGCGCCCCCCTGGGCCCTGGCACGGGTCCGTTACGCGCAGGAGGCCCTGTACTTCGAGCGGAGGCTCGCCGCGTACCTGAGCGCCAACCAGCAGATCAACGACGAGTTCGGCAAGGTCGCGCGGGCGTTCTGGGCGATCGCCCTGAACAACCGCACGGACTACCGGCTGTTCGGCAGCAGGAACGGCCTGAACGCCGGAGCCGTCGGCACCTCGTACGAGGAGCTCGCCCGGGTCGTGGAGTCCGGCAACCTGCGTGAGCGGGTGACGTTCCTGTTCAACGGCGTGGCGAAGGACCTCGTCCCGTACCTCATGGGAGGTGTCGAGCCACAGCATCCGGTGATCGGGGTGGAGCGGCGCGACCGGCACCGGACCGAGCAGCTCAAACGGTACGAGCGCGAGCGTGCCGAACTCCTCGCGGCCGGCCTGGACCCCGAGGACGAGGAGGAGGAGATGGCGGAGCTGGATGCGCTTCTGCAGACACCGCTGCTGCCCCACGAGGTCTGGCCCGCGCTGAGCCCGGCCGAACGGCGCCTGGCGGTCCGGGACGGGGTCCTGCTCTGGTCGCCCGCCGGGATGACGCACACCCTGCCGATGACCGCTGACTTCCAGGGGCGTTCCGAGGACTCCGGTGGCCTGG
Source organism: Streptomyces sp. NPDC002793 (assembly GCF_040295485.1). Classification (NCBI taxonomy): domain Bacteria; kingdom Bacillati; phylum Actinomycetota; class Actinomycetes; order Kitasatosporales; family Streptomycetaceae; genus Streptomyces; species Streptomyces sp. NPDC002793. The sequence goes on from NZ_JBEOVL010000020.1 coordinate 119,260, forward strand.
TGCTGACCGGCACCTCGGGCAGCGCCTACCGGATCGTCACGCACGTGGCCCGGCTCACCCGGCTCGCGGGCGTGCCCGTGGACCTCGGCCTCATCAGGTCCGGGCTGGTGAGCATCATGGTCGGTGTGGGCCACCACAGCTTCCACGAGGTGATGACGGGAGCCCAGCACGCCCTGGACGAAGCCGATCGCTCGGCGGCCTCGGTCTACGTCAACAACTGGGGCCGGTACTGGGACGTCCACCCGCTGTCCGAGGAGGAGCTGCGGGCCTTCGTCGCACGCGAGGGGCGGTTCCCCGACGAGCACGCCCGGGCGCTGCTGGCCCAGCTCGAGGCGGCCGGGCAGGCGGAGGAGAACCGGAGGGCCGCCGGAGCCGGGGCGGGGAACGACGGCCGTGCGCGGGAGTGATGAGATGTCCTCGTGTCTTCGTCTGCGAGCCGGGCATCCGCGCGGCGTGACTGTGTGGAGCGACCCCCATGCCGACCTCTGACGGACGGCCGGACGCCGCCCGCGGGCCGATACCCGTTTCCGGCGCGGCGTCCGCCGACGTGCCCCCGCGTCGGTCCGTAGCCGTGGGGAAGGACCGGCCGGACTTCCCGGTGCCGCCCGAGGATGTCGTGGCGGCGGCCCGTACCGCCCCGGAGCACTGGCTGTCGGTGACGGACAGGCACTGGCTCGGCGAGAGGGACGTCGACCCCCCACCCCCGTGGGCCGTACTCGGCCGCTGGCGCACCGACACGCACGGCGAGATCGTCGAGTGGGAGGCCAACCCGGACTACCGCCCCTCGCCGGCCGCGCTCGGCTGGGCCCCACCGGTCAGCGACGCCGACGCGGCCGTGCACCTGGCCGCCACCGGTTACGGTCCGGACGCGGACGTCGCCGAAGCCCTCGCGGAGGCGGGCACCGTGGCCGTGTGCATGGCAGAGGACGGGGAGCCGGCGTGGACGCGGGCACCCGGTGGCGCGCTCGCGGTGCCCGTCTTCCCCGTGTCGCCCCGGGCGCCGGCGGACCGGCTGCCCCCGCACGTGCTGATGACGCTCCCCGAACTCCTCGACCGGCTGCCCGTCGGCCGGGACGTGATGTTCCTCAGTTCCTCCGCCCCGGCCTCCCTGCTCGTCCCGGCGGACGAGCTGCGGGAACGGTGGGCGGAGACCTCCGGCGACGCCGGACCCGACGCAGACTCGGACAACCCCCAGCAAGCGAGGACATGATGAGTGACACCGGCGCCGAAACCCCCGCAGCCCCCGAGCCGCCCGAGGAGTTCGTCCAGGCCGCCAGGCTCGCCCCCGACCACTGGCTCTACCTGGCCGATCCGGCCTGGAAGGGGGAGGGACCGCCGCCCGAGTGGGCCGTGGTGGGCCAGTGGCGCTCCGACTCCGAGGGCGAGATCGTCGAGTGGGAGGACAACGAGGAGTACAGGCCCTCACCCGAGGCGATGGGATGGCCCGAGCCCGCCGATGACGTGGACCGCGCGATCCAGCTCGCAACCACCGGGTACGGCACGGCGGAGGACGTCACCTCGGCCCTGGCCAGGACCGACGTAGCGGTACTGGTCACCGCGGACGGCGAGCCGGTGAGCGCGTCGGCGCCCGACGGCACGGCGGTGGTCCCGGTCTACACCTCCCCCCGCTACCTCCAGGCCGCAGGGCAGCTGGGGTTCGAGCGCCTTCCGGTGCTGGACCTGCTCTCCCGCATCCCCCCGGACCACGCCCTGTGCCTCAACAGCTCGGCCCAGGTCAGCATGGTGCTGGCCACGGACGGGCTCGCGGACGTGCTGCGGGAGGCGACGGAGGGGGCCGCCGATCAGCAGCCGGGGACGCCTGGGAGCGGACTGCCGGCCCTGGCGGCACACACCCCGGAGACATAGCCGCCGCTCCGGGGCGCCGGGGGCCGACTCCACTCGCACGTTGCGGGCCCGCTCCCGCGACTGCCCGGTATCGACAGCACGTTGACAGCGGACAGCGGCACCCATCAGGCGTTCACCGGCCACGACGGCGCAAGGGCTGAGGTGCTCCGGAGCCTCCGGACAAGGCCTTCGCTTTCGCTTCGGCCTGACCCCGCGGAACGCAGGACATGACACGACCACGTGATCCATTCCCAGCACCTTCGCGCAGCCGTCGCCGAGTAACGGCGTGCCCCGCAGACGCAGGAGGCGCAGGGTCTCCGTCATTCCGGCGCTGATCACCGGGGTGTGTCTCCGGGAGCCCCGGGAAACCGGGAGAACGGTTCCTCACGCATGCGGAGCGCGGCTGGTGATCTCCCAGGCCGCCTCGATCATCTCGAAGATCTCGTCCACCGCGGCTTCAGGATCGGCTGCCTCGCGGGCCAGCGAGTGGGCGTCGATCACGAACCTCGCGATCGTCCGGCTCGCCGTCGTGGTCTGCGACAGCCCGGGATCGGCGACGATGGCCGTCGCCAGCGCGTCCGCGTGACGCAGCCTCATCGACTCCTCGTACTTCCGCAGGGCCGGCGACTCGTCGATCATGCGCCGGACCGGGGAAGTGCCGTCCGCGGCGCAATGCCGCACCATGGCGTGGATCTCCTGGCGCAGTGCGGGGATGAGCGGCTCGTGCGGTGCCCGGCCGGTGACCGCCCGCGTGAGTCCCTGCTCGAAGCCTTCGTCCTGCTCGAACACCAGGGCCTCCTTGGAGGCGAAGTGGGAGAAGAGCGTGGTGACGGCCACGTCGGCCTCGGCGGCCACTTCACGGATGCCCACCGCGTCGAATCCGCGTTCCAGGAAGAGCCGCAGGGCGGTGTCGGCGATCTTCTGCCGGGTCGCGGCCTTCTTGCGCTCACGGCGTCCGGTCGGCGCGGTCATGACCACACGCTATCAGGTATAGAACTGCACCCGTTTCGAAAAGCTAACCGTTAGTGTTACGGTCCGCCGTATGAAGAAAGTGAGCTTCGCCGAGTACGGCGGCCCGGACGTTCTACGACTCATTGACGCCGAGGAGCCCCACGCGGGCCCTGGCCGGATACGCATCGCGGTGCGGGCGGCGGGCGTGAATCCCGTCGACTGGAGGGTCCGCGAAGGCCAGATGCTGAAGGCCCATCCGAGGCAGTTGCCCGCCGGCGTCGGGCTGGACGCCGCCGGAGTGGTGGACGAGGTCGGCGCGGGCGTCGAAGGGGTCGAGGTCGGCGACCACGTGTTCGGCGAAGGTTCCAGCACCTACGCCGAGTTCGCCGTGCTCTCGGCCTGGGCCCGTATGCCCGACGGGCTGACGTTCGAAGAGGCCGCCGGATACCCCTCCGTGGTGGAGACCGCGCTGCGCCTCATCCGCGAGGTGGGCGCGCGGCCCGGTCGGACGCTGCTGGTCAGTGGCGCGTCCGGGGGAGTCGGATCGGCGGTGCTGCAGATCGCCCGTGACCGCGGCATCACGGTGATCGGCACCGCAGGGGCCGCGAACCAGGACTATCTGCGGAGCCTGGGCGCCCTCGCCACGACGTACGGCGAGGGCTGGGTCGAGCGGGTGCGGCAGCTCGGCCGCGTCGACGCGGCCCTCGATCTGGCCGGCTCGGGCGTGATCCGCGAGCTCGTCGAGCTGACCGGGGACCCGCAGCAGGTGATCTCCATCGCCGATCTCGGTGCGCCGGATCTCGGTGTCCGGTTCTCCGGCGTGGCGGGGAGCGTGCCGGACGCGCTGGCCGAGGCCGTCGGCCTCATCTCGCGCGGAAAGCTCCACATCCCGGTCGAGAGGTCGTACACCCTCGCCGAGGCAGCGGCCGCACACATCGACAGCCAGGCAGGGCACACGCGCGGGCGCCGGGTCATCGTGCCCTGAGCCGCGCCCCACTGCTCGCCGGGTGTGCGCTGACACCCGGCGAGCAGTCCTCGCCGGCGGATCCCTCAGGGCCTGCGGCCGTGGAAGGTGCGGCGCAGGTCGCCGACCCAGGCGTCGGGGTTCTCCCAGGGAATGAAGTGGCCGCCGTGGTCATGCGCGTTGACGTTCACGTGATTGAACCACCTGGTCTGCGGGCCGGTTTCGAACGCCCGGACACGCTCCTCGGCGGTGTGGACGCCGGGCGGGTTCTCGTACGTGACCAAGCTCAGGCCGACCGGGGCCTGGACGACCGGGGTGCGGTCGTGGGAGGGAGCCCAGGGGTAGCGGTTGGCGTTGGCGTAGTAACGCATCGACGTGGCGATGGAGTTGTTCACCCAGTAGATCGTGGCGTGGGTGAGCAGATCGTCCCGGCTGAAGACGGACTCGACGTCGCCGCCGTTGTCGCTCCAGGCGTTCCAGCGCTCCAGCAGCCAGGCGAGCAGTCCGGCGGGTGAGTCGCTCAGCCCGTGGGCCAGGGTGGCGCCGTCGAGCATGTGCACGGCGAGGTGGGACGCCGAGCGGTGGTCCAGTTCGACGACGCGGGCGCGGACGTCGGCGGGCTGGTCGTCGGTGAGGGGCCGGTTCCGGGCGAAGTCCCAGGCGCGGGGGCCGTTGAAGAAGTCGAGCGGAAGCCCGGAGCCGATGTGGATGCCGTACAGCTCGTCGGCGTACTTGTGGCCGAGCTGGCTGGTGACGATCCCACCGATGTCACAGCCTCCGGCGGCGTACTTCTCGTAACCCAGGGTCTCGGTCATCAGGGTGTGCCAGAGGTCGGAGACCTTCCAGAAGTTGACGTCAGGGAAGCCGGTGAGCGGCCCGGGGAAGCCGAAGCCGGGCAGGGACGGCACGATGACGTCGAACGCGTCGGCGGGGTCGCCACCGAACGCGGCCGGGTCGGCGAGAGGGTCGATCACCTTCGACCAGTGCCAGAACGTCCACGGCCAGCCGTGGGTGAGGATCAACGGGACCGGGCGGGGGCCGCAGCCGGGCTTGCGCATGAAGTGCACCGGCACACCGGCGACGTCCACCTGGTAGTGCTCGTACGCGTTGATGGCGGCCTCGGCCTTCCGCCAGTCGAAACCGTCCCGCCAGTGGGCGATCAGCTCACGGAGATAGCTGTGCGGTACGCCGTAGGACCAGTCCTCGTTCTCCTCGTCCAGCGGCGGACGGGTCGAGGTGAGACGGGCGCGCAGGTCGTCGAGGACCTCGTCGGACACGTAGATCGGGGTGGGCGCCAGGGGTAAGGCGTGCGGGGTGGTCATGGTGCGGTCCCTTCCGGGGAGGAAGCGGTGGGGGCGAACCGGCGAGCGGTCGGACGACGCGCTGTTCGCGACAGCTCTGACGATAGGACGCTTCCTGCATGCCGAACCCCTGCACCTGCCCGGAAGGCCGATGAGATCGGGCCCCGTCGGTGACCGGTGTCCGGCCGGCCGCTGCGGGGCTCCGCGGTGGTCTCCAACCGCATCCCGCCCATGACCTTGGTGGCAGTCCACAGGCGGGCGCCCTCGTCGATGCGCAGACGTCACGCGTCGGGGACGATGACGACCTTGCCGGCGACGGTGCGGGACTCGGCGAGCGTCAGTGCCGAGGCGGTCTTTGACAGCGGGATCTCCGCGGCGATCTGCGGGGTGAGCGCGCCGTCGGCCACCAGCCGCAACACCTGGGCGAGGTCTTCGGTCATCCGTCGCTGCCAGCCTGCCCGGCAACGGCGCTTGCCCGCCCAGAAGTTGTAGAAGTGCGCGCTCCTGCCGTTGGGCAGGGTGTTCCACGCGGCGAGCCGTGCGAAGAGCTTCAGCACGGGGAGCTGTGAGTTGCCCGCTTCGTCCTTGGTGGCCGCGGTGCCGTACGAGACGAGCGTCCCGCCCCGGCGCAGCAGCCGCCACGACCGCTCCACCCCGGCGCCGCCGACGTGGTCGAAGACGGCGTCCACGCCGTCCGGTGCGAGCTCCCGGATCCTGCCGTACATGTCCGGGTCGCGGTAGTCGACCGGGGCGGCGCCCAGTTCGCGGACGGTCGCGTGGTGGCGGGCCGACGCCGTGCCGATCACGGTGATCCCGGCGTGACGCGCCAACTGCACCACCGTGGAGCCGACACCGCCGTTGGCGCCCAGCACCACGATCGTCCCGCCGGAGCGGACCTCGGCGATGCGGTGCAGCATCTGCCAGGCGGTGATGCCGTTGACGACCACGGTCTCAGCGGCGGCGGCGCCTACCTCGTCCGGTACGGGCATCAGATCAGCGGCGTCGACGAGCAGATGGCTGGCCCACGCGCCGGTCTTGGTGACCGCGGCGAACCGGCGTCCGGCGAGCGCGGTGTCCACCCCCGGGCCGACCGCCGTCACCGTGCCGACCACGTCGTACCCGGGCACGAAGGGGAACGGCGGCTGGTCGTAGTACTTCCGGCGTCGCATCTGCTGCTCGGCGAACGACACTCCGGTCGCGTCCATCCGCAGTACGACCTGGCTCTGGGCGGGGGCCTGGAGCTCGCGGGTCCGGAGTTCCAGGCCGTCCGGCTCGACGGTGCCGGGCAGCACGATCTCGGTGGCGAACGTGGTGAGGGTGCTGTTCATGACGTTACCCCTGAAGGCATCGACTGTGTGCTTACGGTCGTAAGGCTATAGATGTTAGGTCAGGGATGCGAGATGCCTGGGCCAATAAACTTCACGGTGTTAGGTGATGGAGGCCGGTGCACGCAAGGGGAACGTGCGTAAGTTTCGCTCTGTAAGCTGATTGCATGGGAGACGACACATCAGCGACACGGGTACGCGTCCGTAACCGCCGGGGCGAGGGTGATCGGCTGCGCGGCGAGATCGTGGCGGCGGCGGTCGAACTGCTCGACGAGACCGGTGACGAGAGTGCTGTCACCCTGCGTTCCGTCGCCCGCCGGGTAGGGATCGCGGCCCCTTCGATCTATCGCCACTTCCCCGACCAGCCCGCCGTCATGCTGGCGGTGGTGCGCAGTGCCTTCGATGAGCTGGACGAGCAATTGCGAGGCGCCGTGGAGGTGGAGGGCGAGGCGCCCCGTGGGCGGCTCGTGGCTCTGTGCCGTAGCTACCTGGAGTTCGCTCAGGCCCATCCCGGGCGCTACCGCACGATGTTCGGGGGGGTGTGGGTGCCCGACCTGAGCGAAGGTTCTGTGACCAAGGACGACATGGTCGGGCTCGGCCGGACGACCCTCAAGCTTCTCTCCGACGCGCTTGAGGACTGTGTCGACGCCGGGTGCGCGGCCAGCACCGATGTGCCCGCCGACACGGTGGCCCTGTGGCTCGGTCTGCACGGACTCGCCCATCAGCGGGCGGTGGCTCCCTCGTTCCCATGGCCGCCGGACATCACCGAACGCGTCATCGCCGCGCTCGCGCACTTCACGGAGGAGTGACGTCCCGATGCCCGGCGCGGAAGGCGTGGGGGCGCAAACCGGCCGAGCAAGCCGCGCTGGAGCGGACGTGGGCCCTGTATCAGCCGGCAGGCTCCCGGCTTCGGTCCGATCCCGTCGAGGCCGAGGCGTTGAAGGTTCGGCTCGACGATCTGCACCGGGCGACGATCCGGCTCGCCGACGAGGTGCTCGTCGTCGGCGACTACATCGGAGACAGCACCGGAGCCGAGATCGCCTACGCCCGGTCGCTGGGCAAGCCCGCGCGGTTCACGCATCCCGGAGTCGACCCCGACGCCTGACCGCCCGCTGTCACCCCACAACCCCAGCAGCAGTCGCGGTGCGTAGGCGTGCACGACGTGGGCGCGGTGGAAATTCGCTGACGTGGGGCAGGGGAGCCGGGCAGACTCACCCCATGGCTGACATGGGCGCGTTCCGGGAAGCGGTCGCCGCGTGGGCGGCCGGTGGACCCGGTGGCCCCGCGCGTGAGCTGGCCGCTACGCTGCCGGTCCGCACGGTCGTCCTGCTCGAAGGGCTGAGCGACGCCGCCGCGGTCGACGCGCTGGCCGCGAGCCGCGGCAGGGACCTGGCGGCCGAGGGGGTCTGTGTCCTGCCGATGGGCGGCGCGATGAGCATCGGCCGCTTCGCCGGCCTGCTCGGCCCGCCCGGGCTGGACCTCCGCCTCACCGGACTGTGCGACGAGGCCGAGTGGGGGTACTACACCCGCGGCCTGGCGAGGGCGGGCGCGACGGAGCAGGGGTTCTTCATCTGCGCGGCAGACCTGGAGGACGAACTCATCCGCGCCCTGGGCCCGACGCGAGTGGCGGAACTCGTCGAGGCGGAGGGGGACCTGCGCCCCCTGAAGACCTTTCTCAACCAGCCGGCGCAGCGGGGGCGCACCTCCGAGCGGCAGCTGCGGCGCTTCCTCGGCACGAAGAAGGGCCGAAAGATCCGGTACGGCCGTGTCCTCGTGGAGGCCCTCGGCCCCGACCGTGTGCCCGAGCCGCTCGACAGGCTGCTGGCCATTCTCTGACCGCCGGGCGGTGTCCCCTGCCGCTCGCAGCGGGGCGAGTGAGTCAAGGAACCGATGGGCGCGGCCAGTTGTCGGGCGGGCCTGGGGCCGTCCGCCTCCCTGGCCGTCGGCAGGGCGGCATGAGCACCTGACCTCGGTGTTGCGCATCCCGTGCCGGTGCTGTGTTCGCGGCGAAGTCGCTCGCCCGTAACCCTTGACGCCGGTCTCTGATGAAAACTACGTTTTGGCTTGCGGAAATCAACTTCCACGTGGTGGAAACCTCTGAAACCTCTCTCGGTCGCCAGGGCCCGTGGTGTGCAGTCTCCCCCAAGGGGGCCGCCGCCAGGCCTCGTTGCGGCCCCTAGCGAATACTCGAGGGTCGATCGATGACTGCAGTGGAGGACCGGCCCCCCGAGCCGGCCACCGGGGACACCCGGGTCGACGACGGGGGTACCCGAGCCGACGGGACCACCGGAGCCACCAGCTCCGTCCTGTACACGTACGACCTCGCCCCGACGAAGAAACAGGGCCGCCGCTGGGGCGCGTACAACGTCTTCACCCTCTGGGCCAACGACGTCCACAGCCTCGGCAACTACGCCTTCGCTCTCGGCCTCTTCGCGCTCGGGCTCAACGTGTGGGGCATCCTGGCGGCCTTCGCGCTGGCATCGTTGCTGCTCTTCCTGCTGCTGACCCTGTCCGGGTTCATGGGGCACAAGACGGGTGTCCCCTTCCCCGTCATGAGCCGCATCGCGTTCGGCATCCGGGGCGCGAAGATACCGGCGGCCGTCCGCGGCATCGTCGCCATCGCCTGGTTCGGTATCCAGACCTACCTCGCCTCCGCCGTCCTGAGCGCCCTCCTCATCGCGATGTTCCCCGGACTGCGCACGCTGGACTCGAACTCCCTGCTCGGTCAGTCGACCCTCGGCTGGATCTCCTTCCTGTCCCTGTGGGCCCTCCAGCTCCTCATCGTGAGCTACGGGATGCAGATGATCCGGAGGTACATGGCCTTCGCGGCCCCCACCACGCTGATCACGATGCTCGCCCTCGCGGTCTGGATGTTCGTCCGCGCGGACGCCTCGATCTCGCTCTCCGTCGACGCTCCACTCACCGGCGGAGCCATGTGGCTGCAGATCCTCCAGGCCGCCGCCCTGTGGGTGGTGATCTACGGGACGTTCGTGCTGAACTTCTGCGACTTCACCCGGTCCGCGAAGAGCCGCGGCTCCATCGTCCGGGGCAACGTCATCGGCATCCCGCTGAACATGCTCTTCTTCGCCGTCATCGTGGTGGCCCTCAGCGGGGCGCAGTTCAAGCTCGACGGGCACGTCATCACCAGCCCCACGGACATCGTCCGGACCATCCCGAACATGTTCCTCCTGGCGACGGCCTCACTCGCCCTCATCGCGCTGACCGTCGCGGTGAACCTGCTCGCCAACTTCGTCGCACCGATCTACGCCCTCATCGACCTCTTCCCACGCCGGCTGAACTTCCGCCGCGCGGGCCTGGTGAGCGCGGTCATCGGGCTGGTGATCCTGCCGTGGAACCTCTACGACAGCCCGGTCGTCGTGAACTACTTCCTCGGCGGGCTCGGCGCCCTCCTCGGGCCGCTCTTCGGCGTGATCATGGCGGACTACTGGCTGCTGCGGAAGTCCAGGATCAATGTGCCCGACCTCTACAGCGAGGAACCGGGCGGCGAGTACCACTACAGCCGGGGCTTCAACCCCCGGGCCGTCGCGGCCTTCGTACCCGGCGCGGCCGTCGCCGTCGTCGTCGCACTCGTGCCCTTCTTCCACGCCGCGGCCGGCTTCTCCTGGTTCGTGGGCGCCTTCCTCGCGGCCGTGCTGTACGCGATCGTCGCGGACCGCACCCGGGAGATCCGGGACGTGGACGGCGAGACCATCGCCGTCGCCGCCGAATGAACCACCGAACCGAAGGCCGTACCGTGCGCATCCTTGTCGTCAACGTCAACACCACCCGGTCGATCACCGACTCCATCGGCAGGCAGGCGGCCGGTGCCGCCTCGCCCGGCACCGAGATCGTCCCGCTGACGCCGGCCTTCGGCGCGGAGTCCGTCGAAGGCAACTACGAGAGCTACCTCGCTGCCATAGCCGTCATGGAGACGGTCCGCGCCTACCCGGAGCCGTTCGACGCCGTGATCCAGGCCGGTTACGGCGAGCACGGCCGGGAAGGACTGCAGGAACTCCTCGACGTCCCGGTCGTCGACATCACCGAGGCGGCCGCGAGCACCGCCCAGTTCCTCGGGCGCAGTTACTCCGTCGTCACCAGCCTCGACCGCACGGTCCCGCTGATCGAGGAGCGGCTGCACACCGCCGGTCTGAGCGCGCGCTGCGCCTCCGTACGGGCCAGCGGACTCGCGGTGCTCGACCTGGAACAGGACGAGGAGGCGGCGGTCGACGCCATCGTCGAACAGGCCGCACAGGCCGTGGAGGTCGACCGCGCGGAGGTGATCTGCCTGGGCTGCGGAGGCATGTCCGGCCTCACCGAGCGCGTCGTCGAACGCACGGGAGTCCCCGTCGTCGACGGAGTCAGCGCCGCGGTGACGATCGCCGAGTCCCTCGTACGGCTCGGGCTGACCACCTCGAAGGTACGCACCTACGCACCGCCGCGGCCCAAGAGGTTCGTGAACTGGCCGCCTCCGCAGGCCGGCTGACGCGTCCGGACGCCGTGGGCCGGTCCTCGGTCCGCACGAAGAACGAGCTCGATAGAGGAGGGGCCATCCGTGCCCGACGTACAGCTGGTGTTGCGTTCGACGCGAGTCATCACCCCCGAGGGGACACGCCCCGCGTCGATCGCCGTCTCCGGCGGCACCATCGCCGCCGTGCTGCCGTACGACGCCGAGGTGCCGGCCGGCGCCCGGCTGGAGGACGTCGGTGACCACGCCGTGCTGCCCGGGCTCGTGGACACCCACGTCCATGTGAACGACCCCGGCCGCACCGAGTGGGAGGGCTTCTGGACCGCCACCCGTGCTGCCGCAGCCGGTGGCATCACCACCCTCCTGGACATGCCGCTGAACTCGCTGCCACCGACCACCACCGTCGAGCACCTGCGCGTCAAGCAGGAGGTCGCCCGCACCAAGGCGCACATCGACGTCGGCTTCTGGGGCGGCGCGCTGCCCGACAACGTCAAGGACCTGCGTCCGCTGTACGACGCCGGCGTCTTCGGCTTCAAGTGCTTCCTGTCACCCTCGGGCGTGGACGAGTTCCCCGAGCTCGACCAGGACCAGCTGGCGAACTCCCTCGCGGAGACCGCCGGTTTCGGCGGCCTGATGATCGTGCACGCGGAGGACCCGCACCACCTGGCCGCGGCCCCTCAGCGCAGCGGCGGGAAGTACGCCGACTTCCTCGCCTCCCGGCCCCGCGACGCCGAGAACACGGCGATCGGGAACCTGATCGCCCAGGCCCGCCGGCTGAACGCCCGCATCCACGTCCTGCACCTGTCCTCCTCGGGCGCGCTCCCGCTGATCGCCGCCGCCAAGGCGGAGGGCATCCGGATCACGGTCGAGTCCTGCCCGCACTTCCTCACCCTGACCGCCGAGGAGGTCCCGGACGGCGCGACCGAGTTCAAGTGCTGCCCGCCGATCCGCGAGGCGGCCAACCAGGACGCCCTGTGGGCGGGGCTCGCCGACGGCACGATCGACTGTGTCGTCTCCGACCACTCGCCCTCCACCGCCGACCTCAAGACCCCCGACTTCGCCTCCGCCTGGGGCGGGATCTCCTCCCTCCAGCTCGGGCTGCCCGCCGTCTGGACCGAGGCGCGCCGCCGTGGGCACGGCCTGGAGGACGTCGTCCGCTGGATGTCCGCCGGACCCGCACACCTCGCGGGCCTGGAGAGGAAGGGCGCGATCGAGGCCGGCCGGGACGCCGACTTCGCGGTCCTCGACCCCGAGGCGACGTTCACCGTCGACCCCGCCGAGCTGGAGCACCGTAACCGGGTCACCGCCTACGCGGGCAGGACCCTGCACGGCGTCGTCACCTCCACCTGGCTGCGCGGGGTACGCATCCTCGACCACGGCACCCTCACCGAGCCCACCGGGCGCCTCCTCGACAGGAACTGCTGAGGGTTCCGGGGGCCCGGCCCGGCCCCGCCTCAGCCGATCGTCACCACCCGCGCCCACGGAGGCGGCCCGTCCGGGACGTGGTCGGGATCGGACTCGTCGTACGAAGAACGGCCGTGGTGCCGGCCGAAGAGGCCCACCACCGTCCGGCACGCCGGGCGCCGCGACGGCCACGGCGTCTGGCCGTCCGTCAGCACCACCACGACGTCGGGGCGGGGCCGGGACTCCAGGGCGCGGGCGAAGCCAGCACGCAGGTCCGTCCCGCCCCCGCCGAGCAGCTCGACACCCTCCGCGCCGCCGCACAGGGGGCGGACCCGGTCGGCCGCCGCGTCGCACGGCAGCACGCCGACGAGGTCGCGGCGCCCGCCCAGGGCGCGGGTGATCGCCGTCACCTCCAGCAGAGCACTGCCCAGTTCGCTGTCGCTGACCGAGCCGGAGGTGTCGATCACCACGACGACGCGCGTCGGCCTGCGCCGCAGGCTCGGCAGGACCGCGCCGGGAACCGCCGCCGAACGGCGGGCCGGTCTGCCGTACACGTAGTCCTCGCCCGTGCCCGGCGCGGACGCCGCCGACCGCACGGCCGAACCCAGCAACTCCCGCCAGGGCTGCGGCGGGTGGAACACCTCCTCGGCCCACCGCCGCCACCCGGCAGGGGCGTTCCCCGGGCGGCCGACGATGCCCCGCGCCACCCGGAACCGGACCGCGTCGCGCTCCTGCGTGCTGAGCCCGTGCGCGCCACCCGGTCCGAGGTCCCAGGGGCGCTGCAGACCGTCCGCGCCGCTGCCGCACTCCAGCCACGCCAGGTGGGCGGTGTACGGCCCGAGCCTGAACTGGCGGAGGTAGTCCTCCATCAGTTCGCCGTCCTTCAGGCCCAGGGTGCCCGGTCGTACACCTCCCTCGGGGCCCACCAGCCCCTCACCGAAGATGTCGTCGTTGATCTCGCAGTCGGCGGCGATGTTCATCCGCAGCCGCTCCGCCGGGCCCGTCAGCCCGTGCCGGTGCGCGTAACGGTCGCTGCGCCCGTGGTGGTCACGCAGCAGGTGCGACACCTCGTGCACCCACACCCCGGCCAGCTCCTCCACCGGCGTACGGTCCACGAAGGCGGGCGACACGTAACACCGCCAGTACGGGTCGACGGCCATCGTCGGCACGCCGGGGGACTCCACGGGACGCAGGGCGAACAACGCCGTCGCCAGGTACGGGCGCACCCGGGCCGCCTGGAGGCGGGCCTTGAAGAGCTTCTCCGTGTCCAGCGGGGTCCCGGGGACGGCACGGGCGATGCGGGGTCCGCTCATCGGCCCGCCCGCGCCCCGCCGAGGGAGCGGACCTTCGCCCGGTCGGCGCGCTGCGACACGGACACCGCCCCGGTGAGCCCCTCGATCGACTCCGGGACCTCCCAGTCGTCGCGGCGCAGGGTGGCGAGTGTCGTCGCCGGAACGACCAGCAGGTCCGGCGCCCCGGTCTCCGCCGCCCTCGCCAGCAGCGCCCAGGCGGCATCCCACCTGCCCCGCTCGGGACGTGCGCGGACCGCGGCGACCACCGCGTCCAGCACGGCCTGCCGCAGGTCGCCGCGCTCAGGGAGCTCCGCACGCCCGGGGTCGGCCAGCAGGTCCTCGGGGTCCGGCAGGTCCATCCGGTCCAGGTAGGCCAGGTACTCGAGCCCGGGGCCGTCCCCCACCGTCCCTCTGACCAGCAGCGACAGGACATCGCGTGAGGCGCCGGCGGCGGTCGCGAAAGCGGTCAGGCACAGCGCCATGTCCCAGCTGCGTGGTGACGGCCACGCCCCGCCCCGCTGGGTCTCACCCGACGGCAGCCGGTGCACGAGGGCGGGCCGTGCTCCCAGCAGCCCGCACACCGCGCGGCGGGCGAACGCCACGGCCTCGGGGAGCCGTTCGGCGTCGAGCACCGGCAGGGTGGCCCGGGGCCAGACCCCGCCGAGGCCGCGCACCACGACGTCGGTGTCGTGGACCCACTGCAGGTGGACGAAACGGTTGGCGAGCGGCGGACCGAGCTCCCAGCCGTCGGCGGCGGAGGACCGGGGGTTGGCGGCGGCCACGATCCGGACGCCGGGCGGCAGGTGCAGGGCTCCGACCCGGCGCTCCAGCACGAGGCGCAGCAGCGCGGCCTGCACGGCGGGCGGTGCGGTGGACAGTTCGTCGAGGAACAGCAGGCCACGGCCCGCCCGCACCAGGCGTACCGCCCAGTCCGGCGGTGCCATCGGGATGCCGTTCGACGCCGGGTCGTCCCCGATGACGGGCAGACCGGAGAAGTCCGACGGTTCGTGCACGCTGGCGATCACCGTGGTCAGCGGCAGGTCCAGGGTGGCGGCGAGCTGGGTGAGCGCGGCCGTCTTCCCGATGCCGGGCTCACCCCACAGCAGCACCGGCAGGTCGGCCGAGACGGCCAGGGTGAGCGCCTCCAGCTGTGGGTCCGTACGGGGTGCGGTGGTCGTGTCGCGCAGCAGGGCCAGCAGTGCGCCGGACACGTCGAGCCGGGAGGCCCGAGCGGAGGGATCCGGCGTCACGGAGGGGGGCTCGGACGGGCTCGCGGGGGAGGACGGTGCGGCGTACGTGGTCATGAGGCATCACCTGTGGGGTCGTCGAAGGCGGTCGCGGCCCGGTGGGCGCGGGCGCGCGGAACGTACGTGTGGGCGGGGGCCGCGAGGCGGGGCGCCGCCCGGGGCGTCAGTGGCAGGCGGCTTTCCTGGGCCGGGAACGGTGGTTGCCCGCGCGGAACCGTGCTCGGTCGTGCGGGGCCTCCTCGGGCCCCGGGCCCGTGAGTCCGGCCCTGAACAGGCCGTGTGTGACGCGCTGTCGCGCGGCGTCGCGCAGCACGTCGCGCAGGTCCCCGTCCCGCAGGAGTGCCCCGGTGCCGAGCATGGCCTCGACCTGGGCCAGCGCGCCCGCGGTGTCCCCGTGGGCCAGCCGGTCACGGACATCGGTGAGGCCGTCCGGCCGGCGATGCGTCACGTCGATGGCCTGGAGACAGGGGAGGGGTGTGCCGGTGAGCGCGGCGAGCAGCCCCTCCCGCCGGATCTCGGCGGGATCGTGGTCCAGCGGCACCAGCACCCCGTCGACCACGCCGATCCGGTGCGGGGTGCCCCGGCAGTCCACGATGCGCGGCCCGGCACGGTCGTCCGGAGCCGCGCCGGGGCCGGTGGCCGGTGGTGTCCCGGTCCCCAGGGCCCGCGCGACCAGCGGGTGCAGCCGGTCGGGCGTGAGCCGGCCGCTGTGCAGCAGTTCCAGGTCGGGGAGCACCCAGGTGGCGGCGTCCGGCAGGACCGGAAGTCCGGTGCGGGCACCGGCTCTTGTGACCTCTGCGGACCACACCTCGGGCACCCCGTCGGCACCCTGCGCGGCGGTCGGTGGGGTGCGTACGTCCAGGAGGAGGCGCCGCCGGGCACCGAGCCTGACCGCGACCCGGCCGCCCGCGGCCCCGCTCTCCGCCCGCAGCAGCAGCGCCGCCTCGACGGCCCACCGGCCGAGCGCGAACCGCGCCGGGTCCGGTACCGAAGAGGCCCAGCTCGGGGCGGGCCGGCCGCGTGGCCCGTCCGCACCGGAACGCCCGCGCAGCTCACCGCTGCGGACCGCGTCCCACAGGTGACGGTGCGTATCCAGCCGGAACCGCCGGTCGGGGGCACGGTAGGCGCCGGGCCCGGCACCGTCCCCGGGCCCGTCCCACAGGGCGAGGCTGATCCGCTGTCCGGCGTCCGCCCACGCGGGCGCCGTGCGCGCGACGAGGTGGACCGGGCGCGCGGAGCCAGGTTCGTCGTACCGGGCGAGCGTGAGGGTCGTACCGGGCCGTAGGAAACCTTCGGGCGCCGTCCTCGGCATGTGCCAGCGCAGCAGGTCGGGCGCCAGCCGGCGCAGGTCCGCCCGGAGGCGGGCGGCCACGTCGGTGCCATGGACACGGGTGACGGTACGGAGGTCGAGGTCGACGTCGAATCCGGCGGCGGCGCACGCCCCGGACCAGTCACCGGCGGTACGCCGGGCCGTCGCGGTCTCGATCATGGAGGGCGGCACGGCGATCTCGCGCACGCGCAGCCAGAAGGAAAGGCGGGAATCCTCGAACGCGGTCTCGGTGAGCATCAGCACTCACCTTGCGCGGTCGGGACCCCCCATCTGTGTACACATCGAGTAGTCATCGGCGGGAGCCTAGCCGGAGCCGGGCGCGAGCTCCACACCTTTTTACGACCCGGGCGGGCGCATCCGTGAGGCCCGCCTGACTCGTCCGCAGGACCGGCCCCGGCTCCCCGGCGCCGCTCAGCCGAGGAACTCGCGGACCAGGGCCCCGGCCGCCTCGCGGTGTTCCTCGAAATAGGCGTGCCGGGCGCCGGGGAGGAGATGACTCCTGGCGTCCGGGATGCGGGCCGTGAGCAGCGGGACGTTCGCGGGCGGCGTGAGCCGGTCCTGATCGCCGTGCAGGATCAGCGTGGGCGCGCCGATCGAGGGGAGCGCGTCCCAGGCATCGTGCCGGTTACTGGCGACCAGGTGGCCGCGCCGGGCGTGCGGCGGCATGTCGGGGTCGCCGAGAGTCCGGTAGGGGCCGGGATGCCCGGCGATCCAGCCGGGGCTGTACATCAGCTCGGTCAGAGTCCGCCGCACGGCGGCCGGGTCGGGAGCGGCCAGGGCCCGGCGTACCGACGTGTCGCGCTCGACGGCCAGGGGCCCGCCCGGCGAGGTGCACCCGAGGACCAGCCGCCGGACGCGGTCCGGGTGGGCGGCGGCGACCCACTGGGCGACACGGCCGCCCATCGAGGTGCCGTACACGTCGGCCCGCTCGATGCCCAGGGAGTCCAGGACACTCACCACGTCCTCGGCGAAGCGCCGGGTGGAGTAACCCTCGTGCGGCGCGTCGCTCGCACCGGTACCCCGGTAGTCCATGGTGATCGTGCGGGCGGTGCCGTGGAAGTCCTCGCGCACGCCGTCCCACCAGTGGTGGTTGTTGGCCTGACCCGCCAGGAGGACGAGCGGGCGGCCTGCCGCGCTCCCACGGCACTGGTACGCCACCGACACCCCGTCGTCGGTGCGCGCGAAGGCGTCGTCAGATCGTTCGGCGGTGTCGGTCACAGGAGTCCTTCCCCGGGGTGTGCGAGGTCGCGGTGTGTGCGGTGTCGGCGTACGCGTCCGTACCGGGCTCGGTGAGCCGCATGTCCTGTCGCGCCCCGCCGGGATCGGGGGGCACGCGGGATCAGTGGTCCGCCCCGTCGGTCCGGCGCTGCTCGGCGCGGTGGGCGAGCGCCTCGACGATGCGCTGCCATGCGGGTGACGTCTCGGAGATCCGGGACGAGACCAGCGTCAGGTATCCCGCACGGCCGTCGCCCCCCTCATACGCGGTCTTCCACGCGTCCAGGTCGTCGATCAGCCGGTCCAGGCGCGGATCGTGCGGATCCCACCCGACCGACTGATCACAGGCGAGGAACAGGCGCGTCGTCTCGGGATCGTCGAAGGCGGCGTTCTTGTCGCGGATCCGCTGCGGCATGACCTGCGGATCCAACGCCTGCATCAGGATCCACGCGTCGCGCTCCAGCCGGACCCTTCGCTCGCTGACCCCGAGACCGCGCATCCGGTCCAGGACGGCGACCACCTCCGAGGGCAGGAAAAGCCGCTCCTCGCCCGCGAGTTCACCGATCCGGGCGCGGTATTCGGCGAGCTGGTCGATCTTGCGCCGCAAAGCGGCGTCGATGTCGCTGACGGCCGCGGCGAACTCGTCGGGCCGCGCGTTCAGCAGCACGTCGATACGGGCCAGAGGCACCCCGGCATCGGCGAGCGTCCTGATCCGGATGAGATCCACCACCGCCTGTGCGCCGTAACGGCGGTAGCCGGAGGCATCGCGCTCGGGCTCGGGCAGCAGACCGACGTGGTGGTAGTGGCGAACGGTGCGCACGGTCACTCCGGCGGTCGCCGCGAGCCGGCCGATGGTGAGCACCGTCCCCCTCAGGTCCTCGTGCGACGTGGTCGTGCGGAGGCTAGCACCCCAGCTGTAGATCATGATCTTGCTGTCTGTCGGTCCGCCGGAATCGCGGAGTTGGGACTTCGAACACCTCCCTCGACGGCACGGGTGCCCTGTCCGTTGCGTACCCCACCCTCACGCCGGCTCCGTACCCCGATCGGTAACCGCTCCGAAGGAGCTCCGTCAACCGTCCGCTCAGGCGGGAAGTTCGGTGATGCCGAGGGCGAAGTCCAACGTACCCACCCCGTGGTTGGCGAGGCCGACCGTGACCACGCCCGCTCCTTCCAGCCAGTGCGCCATCTTCAGGCCGCCGACGTCCAGCGGGCGCATCCCGAGGCTCTCGATGAACGCTGCCACGCGTGCCTTGGCCTGCGTGCTGTCGCCGGCGATGAAGACGTCGGGCCGCCCCTTTTCCAGGACGTGGCGGAAGACGGTGTTGAACGCCTTCACCACGCCGGCGCCGGCCGGTGCCGCCTCGGCGACTTCCTGCGCGATGGAGGTCTCCTCCCGGTGGGCCAGCCCGTCGAACGTGGAGTTGAAGGGGTTGCTGATGTCGACGATGACCTTGCCCGCTAGAGCTTCTCCGTACTGGGTGACGACTGGCACGACGCCGTCGTGCAGCAGCGCGACGATGACGATGTCCCCGGCCGGGGCGGCGCCCCATTCCCCCGTCGTGGCGCCGCCGCCGAGAGCTTTGGCCAGGTCGGCGGCCTTGGACTGATCGCGGCCCATGATCTCGACGGTGTTGCCGCCCGCTGTCGCGCGCACGCCGATGGTGCGGGCCATGTTCCCGGTGCCGATGATGCTGATGTTGCTCATGAGGTGTCCTGCCCTGGTTGTGGTTGTTCGGTTCAGATGGAGGTGGTGCCGCCGTCGGCGACGAGTTCCATGCCGTTGACGTAGCTGGAGTCGTCGGAGGCGAGGAAGAGGGCGGCGGTGGCGATCTCATCGGGGCGGCCCATCTGGCCGCGGGGGATGAGGGACTCGAACTGGCGCTTGGTGGCCTCGTCGAAGAGCTCCGCTTGCTTGGCGGTGGCGACCTGGCCGGGGGTCAGGACGTTGACGCGGATGCACCGGTCCTTGAGCTCGTTGAGCCAGACGCGGGCCCACGCCTGCTGGACGGCCTTGCTGCCGGCGTAGACGCTCCAGCCGGGGAAGGCGCCGAGGGAGGCGTTGGAGCCGGTCATGAGGATGGAGCCGCCGTCGTTGAAGAGCGGGAGGGCCTTCTGGACGGTGAACAGGGTGCCGCGGGCGTTGAGCCCGAACCAGGTGTCGAACTGGGCCTCGGTGATCTCGCCGAGCGGTGCGGGCGCGCCCCCGCCGGCGCTGGCCCACAGCACGTCGAGGCTTCCCTTCTCCCGCTTGACGGTGTCGTACAGGCGGTCCAGGTCGTCGAGGTCGGCGGCGTCGCCCTGAACGCCGGTGACGTTGCGGCCGATCTGCTTCACGGCCTCGTCCAGGGCGTCCTGGCGGCGGCCGGTGATGAAGACGTGCGCGCCCTCGTCGACGAACAGCTTCGCGCCTGCCAGTGCCATGCCGGTGGTGCCGCCGGTGATGACCGCGACCTTGCCGTCGAGCTTTCCCATGGTCGTTCCCTTGGGTCGGTGGTGCCGTGTGTGCCGGGGGCGACGGTGTTAAGTACACCGCCCTGTGTGCTTAACGTACGGGGCGAGCGGCGGAGGTGCAAGCTATGTACACCGGTCGTTACCCGGCTGCGGTAGGCTGGTCCCATGACGGAGTTGGAGAAGGGCCCCACGGGCAGCCGCCGCGGCCGGGGCGCTCGCGAGCGCATCATCGGCGCGGCCCAGCAGCTGTTCCGCGAGCAGGGCATCAACCGCACCGGCATGGACCAGCTCTGTGCGGCGGCCGAGGTGTCCAAGCGCACGGCCTACCAGCACTTCAGCGGCAAGGACGAGCTCGTCGCCGAGTACCTGCGCAGGTTCGACCCCTCCGTTCTGTCCGGTGTGTTCGACCGGCCCGACCTCACGCCCCGCGAACGGCTCCTCGCCGCCTTCGACGTCCCCCCCACCACCCCCCTGTGCCCCTACATCGCCGCCGCCGTCGAACTCCACGACCCCCAGCACCCCGCATCGCAGTACGCGCGCGACTACAAGAAGGCCGTCGCCGTACGGCTCGCCGACACCGCCCGCGAAGCCGGTGCCGCCGGCCCCGAACAGCTCGGCGAGCAGCTCGCGCTGCTCATCGACGGTGCCGCGGCGCGCACCCGGGTCCTCGGTGCCGACGCCTTCCCCGCCGCCGCCGCCATCGCCGCCGCCCTCATCGACGCCGCCATCCCCGCCGACAGCCGGCGATGACCGGCGGCGGGGGAAGCGCCGAGTTGACGTGGCACACCGCGACCGCGGCGCCGGACGGCCGCCGGCCCCGCGCACGGCCGGTGAGCAGCCTCAGCGCTCCGCAGGACAGCGAGATCGCCGTCCGTACACGAGAGGTCCCCGTGGGCATCGAGTTGGGTTCCGCAGTCATCCTGATCACCGGCGTCATGGCGGCGGGGAAGTCCACCGTGGCCGAACTGCTGGCCGGGCAGCTGGCTCGTGCCGCCCACGTGCGCGGCGACGTCTTCCGGCGGATGGTGGTGTCCGGCCGGGAGGAACTGCTGCCGGAGGCGACCGCCGAGGCCAGAGCCCAACTGGCACTGCGGCACCGGCTGTCCGCGCTGGTGGCCGACGAGTACGCGGACCACGGTTGGACCGCGGTCGTGCAGGACATCGTCCTGGGGGAAGACCTGGACAGGTACGTCGCCAGGGTGCGTACGCGACCTCTGTACGTTGTCGTGCTGGCTCCTGCCGCGGCAACCGTGCAGAGTCGGGAAGCTCGGCGCCCGAAGACCGGATACGGCGCCGGTTGGACGGTCGACGCCCTCGACCGGACCCTGCGCGAGGAGACGCCGCGTATCGGGCTCTGGCTGGACACGTCGGAGCAAACCCCGGTCCAGACGGTCTCATCGATTCTCGGCAACCTCTCCGCCGCCCGGGTGCGGGCCGACTGACCGAAGCTGACCGGGGCCCGTTCCGCTGAGAAGACCTCGGTGAGAGGGCGGTCGCCCCCGACCGCGTGGGACCGAGCGGTGGGAGCCGTGTCCCGATGTGTCTCACCGCCCGGGACGGGCCGTGAGGTCGCCGAGGAGCGAGCGCGGGACCACGCGCGTGACCGCGGCGTCGTTCACCCGGCGGATCGGGGTGTCCGGAAGGGGTCCGCCCGGATGCGGGCCGCCCGGTCGACCACGTCCCGGACGGCCTGGACCACGGCATCGGGGCGGTCGAAGCAGAGCCGGTGGTGTGCGGTGTCGGTGATGACGCGCTGTTCGCCGTCCGAGACCGCGTTCACCAGGGCCGCGTCCAGCCTCGTTCTGCCGTCCAGCATCGCGCGTACCGTCCCCTCCGGTATCAGAGCCTGCCCGCCAGGGTCGGAGCCCACCACCGTGAGCGCGACCACGGGTACGTCGGGAACGTCCGGACCGGCCCGCAGCTCGGCCGCGAGTGCGGTCAGCCCTGTGCGCTCGGCGATGCCGACGTGGATCTGTTCCTCACTCACCTTGAGGTCGGTCAGCGCCTCTCGCATGTGCTCCGGGAAGCCCGCGAGCAGCTCGGCGTACATCGCGCGCAGGGTCGGACGCATCTGTTCCAGCTGCTCCCGGTCAGGTCCCATCCGCTCGACCGTGGCCAGATCCGCCTCAGGAGGCATGGCGTCGTCCCAGCCGCGGTGGAACGCGTCAAGCCAGACCAGTCCGGCCACCTCCTGCGGGTACAGCTGCGCGAAGCGATGTGCGTAGAAGCCGCCGAGGGAGTGCGGCGCCAGCACGTAGGGGCCTGGAACGTTCTGGGCGCGCAGCAGTTCGCGCAGTTCCGTGGCGACCGCCGTGGCGGTGCGCGGCAGGGGCAGGGGCTCGCTGTATCCCGTGCCGCCCCGGTCGTACACGACGGCGGTCGTGAACCGCGCCACCGCCTGCTGGACGCCGAAGTAGTCCAGACCGATCGCGCTCGCGCCCGGCAGGAACACCACGGCCGGCCCACCGCTGCCCGATCGGTGAACGAAGAGGCGGTGTCCGTCGATCTCCTGGAAACCTCCGACCGGCGGAGCGGGCCGAGCCTGGGAGGTGCTTCTGTTCGTCATGGAGGCAAGGCTCCGACCCTGACGCACGGTCAAGGTCAAGACGGGGCTGCCGCGTGTCGCACGGCGGGCCGGATTCCGCAAGTGTCATGAACCTTGTCAGTTAGTCGGCGGGCGCTCTATTGTCGCGGACAGAAAGCGCTTTCCCCCTCCTGGTTCCGTTTGGTGGAAGCGCTCGTCGCGCCGGCCATCGCGACGGGCGTGCACGAGCCGCCATCGGACGGAACCAGGGCTTCATCCGGGACGCCGGCCGCTGCTGCGGCCGACGGCCTCGCACCCCCGGGCCGGCACCACCGGCCCGATCGCATCGAGAAGTACACGCACAACTGGCCTACGAGAGCTTCCGGTTACAAACCGGTGGCCCTGGTGGCCTCGCCGTTGCGACCGCGGCATGAAGCAGCACCACAGCTTGTGAAGATGAATGGGGACACGAAGATGAGACGACCAGTCGCACTGCGACTCAACGCAGTCCTGGCCACGATGGCCGTGGCGGCCGTGACCGGTGTCGTGATGTCGATGCCCGAGGAGGCGTCGGCGGCGGTGACCGGCAGCGCCACCGGCTTCGCCACCCAGAACGGCGGGACCACCGGCGGTGCTGGCGGGGAGACGGTGCAGGCCGGTACGGGCACCGAGATCCACGCGGCGCTGTGCGGGCGGGCCAGCAGCGATACCCCGATCACCATCGAGGTCGAGGGCACGATCAACCACGGCAACACCGCGAAGGTGTCGGGCGAGAGCTGCAACACGGCCGCCGGTGTGATCGAGCTCAAGCAGATCAGCAACGTCACGCTCGTCGGTGTCGGCAGCGGGGCGGTCTTCGACCAGCTGGGCATCCACATCCGGCAGGCCAGCAACATCATCATCCAGAACGTGACGGTCAAGAACGTCAAGAAGTCCGGCTCGCCCACCTCCAACGGCGGTGACGCCATCAGTATGGAGAGTGACGTCCGCAACGTCTGGGTCGACCACACGACCCTGGAGGCGTCGGGCGGTGAGTCGGAGGGCTACGACGGCCTCTTCGACATGAAGGACAACACCCAGTACGTCACGCTGTCCTACAGCACCCTGCGCAACTCCGGCCGCGGTGGTCTCATCGGGTCCAGCGAGTCCGACGTCTCGAACGGCTACGTGACCTTCCACCACAACCTGTACGAGAACCTCGACTCGCGCGCACCTCTGCTGCGTGGCGGTATCGCGCACATCTACAACAACTACTACGTGAAGCTCAACGAGTCCGGTATCAACTCCCGGGCCGGCGCCAAGGCCAAGGTGGACAACAACTACTTCAAGGACTCCAAGGACGTCCTGGGTACGTTCTACACCGACGCGGCCGGGTACTGGCAGGTCAGCGGGAACACCTTCGACAACGTGACCTGGTCGGCGCGGGAAGGTGACAACCAGCCCGCCGGGCCGAACCCGACGTCCAACACCACCGTCAGCATCCCCTACGCCTTCAAGCTGGACGGCGCGAGCTGTGTGCCGGGGATCGTGGCCGAGACGGCGGGCGCCAACAAGGGGCTGAAGGTGTCGGACGGCAACTGCTCACCGCAGACGCCGACCCCCACCCCCGACCCCACGGACCCGACGCCGGACCCCACGGACCCGACGCCGGACCCGACGGACCCCACGCCGGACCCGACCGACCCGCCCGCCGGGACGAACCTCAGCATCGGAGCGGGTGCGGACGGCTCCAGCAAGGCCAGTGGGTCGAGCTTCGGCAACGTGCGGGACGGCAACATGAGCACCTTCTGGTCGCCGGCCGGCTCGACCGGTTCCGTCTCGGTCAAGTGGGGAACCGCCACCTCCATCTCCAAGATCAACATTCGGGAGGCGTCCGGCTCCGCCGGCAGTATCGGATCCTGGAGGGTCCTCAACGGTGACACCGGCGCCGTCCTGACCTCCGGCAGCGGGGCGGGCGTCATCTCGGTGCCGAAGACCTCGCTGAAGAAGATCACCTTCGACATCACCGGCTCGACCGGCACTCCGAAGGTCGCCGAGTTCGAGACGTACGCCGGCTGACGGCGCGGCTCCGCGAACGCACAGGCCTCTTGCACTGCACGACCAGGCGCCGGCCGTCCGGCGCGCCGGCGATCACGTCCGCGCCCAGGTCGTCGGAGGCGCCGGTGACCT
>NZ_JBEOVL010000021.1:0-134616 GCF_040295485.1 Streptomyces sp. NPDC002793
TTTAAAACCAAAACACGCAATCCCATATACGATGGACTGTGACTGGTTTTCAGAGGTGTGCTCTCCCTTTCTGCCGCGCAGGGCCCCGCCGCCGCCCCATGTTCCCGTCGTGGCCGGGCCGCCGCCCGCCATGACCGTGGGCCCGACCCCTCTCGTAGGAGGGGGGTCGGGCCCACGCGTCGTTGCGCGCGGGTTCCGCGCCCGTGGCCGACGTGGCGGCAGATGGCCAACAGAATCGTTGACAATTTTGTTGACTCGGATTTAAGTTCGACATGCACTCACTCAGGGGCAACGATGCCGAATCGAGCTGGTCCGACCGGTGAGCAGGCCGGGCAGCGCCCGCAGGCGGTCGAGGTGGCTGTCCGCTCCCACCCGGCGGGCGTGATCGAGGCGGTGCGCGGGTGACGCACGGGACCTGATCGACGCACCGCGCGCACGGCGCGTCACGCCGGTGGCTCGAAGCCCTGTGTCCAGCAAGGAGGGTTCAGCCATGACAACCGACACGGCACGGATCGTGGAGCGGCCGGTATGAGCGGCGTCATCGTCACCGGCCCGCCGAAGGCGGACGCCCGGGACATCGAGGCACTCGCCGGATACGGCGTCGCCACCGTGAGCGAGGCGATGGGGCGCACCGGGCTGACCGGAACCGCTCTGCGCCCCATCCAGCAGGGCGTCCGGATCACGGGCAGCGCGGTCACCGTGCTCAGCTGGCCGGGCGACAACCTCATGATCCACGCGGCGGTGGAGCAGTGCGGCGAGGGCGACGTCCTGGTCGTCGCCACCACGTCGCCGTCCACCGACGGCATGTTCGGCGAACTGTTCGCCACCGCCCTCAGCAGTCGCGGAGTGCGCGGGCTCGTGATCGACGCGGGCATCCGTGACACCCAGGAGCTGCGGGACATGGGCTTCGCCGCGTGGGCGAAGGCCGTGTCCGCCCAGGGAACCGTGAAGGCGACCGGCGGCTCGGTCAACGTCCCTGTCGTCGTCGGAGGCCAGGTGATCCGCCCGGGCGACGTCATCGTCGCCGACGACGACGGTGTGGTGGTCGTGCCCCGCGAGCGGGCCCGTGCGACAGCCGAGGCGTCCGAGGCTCGGGAGGCCAAGGAAGCAGACGCACGGGCGGCCTTCCTGGACGGCCAACTCGGCCTGGACCGCTACGGACTGCGTGAGAAGCTCGACGCCCTGGGCGTGCGGTACACCTCGTACGAGGACCACGCCCGGGAGGCGGAGGCGTGACCGAGGAACCGGCTGAGGTGCGCTGCCTCCTGATGCGGGGCGGCACGTCCAAGGGGGCCTACTTCCTGGCGGACGACCTGCCGCGTGATCCGGCGGCGCGCGACGAACTGCTGCTGCGGATCATGGGCAGCCCCGATCCGCGCCAGATCGACGGCCTGGGCGGGGGGCACCCGCTCACCAGCAAGGTCGCGGTCGTCTCCGTACCGGACGGCCCGGACGCGGACGTCGACTACCTGTTCCTCCAGGTCGCCGTCGACACCGCGGAGGTGTCCGACCGTCAGAACTGCGGCAACCTGCTCGCCGGGATCGGCCCCTTCGCCGTGGAACGGGGCCTTGTCGCCGCGGCGGACGGGCAGACGTCCGTACGTATCCGGATGCTCAACACCGGCGGGGTGGCCACGGCCACCTTCCCCACTCCTGGCGGGCGCGTCGACTACACCGGGGCGGCGCGGATATCCGGGGTGCCCGGGACCGCCGCTCCGGTAGTGATCGAATTCGCGCGGGGCACCAGCCCCCTGCTGCCGACCGGCCGGGCCCGTCAGATCATCGCCGGCACGACGGTGACCTGCGTCGACAACGGGATGCCGACCGTACTCGTCCCGGCAGAGGCCCTGGACATCACGGGTCACGAAACCCCGCAGGAGCTGGAGGGGAACGCGGTCCTGCGTGACCGCGTCGAGCGGATCCGCCTCGAAGCCGGACCCCTCATGGGCCTCGGCGACGTCCACGGCACGACCGTGCCCAAGATGGCTCTGCTGGCCCCGCCCGCCCACGGCGGCGCGGTGACCACCCGGACCTTCATCCCACACCGCTGCCACACCTCCATCGGTGTCCTCGGCGCCGCCGGTGTCGCCGCCGGGCTGCGTGTCGCCGGAAGCGTCGCCGAGGGCATCGCCCTGCTGCCCCCGAGCGGTGACCGGCTGCGCATCGAGCACCCCACCGGGTTCCTCGACATCGAGACCGTGGTCGGCACCGGCACGGACGGAACCCCCGTCGCCGAACGCACCGCGGTGGTGCGAACCGCACGGAAGCTCTTCGACGGCACGGTATTTCCCCGGCCCGCGCAGCCGGTTCCGCCACTCGACGGGCCGTGACGGGCATCGGCCCTCATATCGAACGCGACGAACTATTCGATGGCGTCGTCATGAGACGGGGGCCTTGCCTCGTCCGCCCATTGCTCCTCCTGCTCAATCCGGCGCATATCGAGCAATTCTCGTGACGGAAGAGCTGCGAGGGGATATGCGAGGGCGGAGACAATGCGGGTCGAATGCGGGTCGAATTCAATAGGGGCCAGAAATAATCGCAGCTGGGGCCCGCACCCCGAGGGATGCGGGCCCCAGCTGCGAAGAGCGCGTCGGGGTCAGGACGGAACGATGTTCTCGGCCGTCGGACCCTTCTGGCCCGCCGCGATGTCGAAGGTGACCTTCTGACCTTCGAGCAGCTCGCGGAAGCCCTCGGCAGCGATGTTCGAGAAGTGGGCGAACACGTCGTCACCGCCGCCGTCCTGCTCGATGAAGCCGAAACCCTTGGCCGCGTTGAACCACTTCACAGTGCCGGATGCCATGTCAGATCTCCCTTGGGCAGTGCGCCGGCACCCGCGACGCGCGGACACCGGGTCGCCGCGGCGATGCCCCGCCCGGAGAGTGACCGGAAATACAGAACGCTTCCTGCGGATCGAATACCGGCGGAGGCGTTCACGTTTTGGGTAGCACGACTGCAACGAAAAACGACAGTAGCATGCGGCCGCTAGCGCTGTACTCCCGGGAATTTCGCTGCACCCGTAAAACCGGAAACACTCCCCGCACGGTGCGCCAAACCCTCAGTCGGCGGTCACAGATATTGCGCGGCCCGGAGTGCAGCGTTCCGACGGAAACGAGCGGTGCTCTTTTCAGGTGGCGGGTGGCGCGTTTTCCGGGGCGGTGGCTCGGCGGTATTCGGCGTTGATGCGCTGAGCTTCTTCGAGTTGGTCCTCGAGGATGATGATGCGGCAGGCGGCCTCGATGGGGGTGCCCTGGTCCACGAGCTCACGGGCGCGCGCGGCGATGCGCAGCTGGTAGCGGGAGTAGCGGCGGTGCCCACCCTGGGAGCGGAGCGGGGTGATCAGGCGGGCCTCACCGATGGCACGGAGGAAACCCTGGGTGGTACCGAGCATCTCGGCGGCCCGGCCCATGGTGTAGGCGGGGTAGTCGTCGTCATCGAGACGGCCGAACGAGTCGTCTGCTGTCATTGCACCTCTCTGCGAACTGCGTGGAGGGGCCCTGGTGCCAATTGGCACCAGGGCCCCGAAGGAACTGCTACACCATCTGCCGGCCTCGTTACTGCGCCGGCCCTCTGTTTCCGCCGACCCGACCGAGCTGCTGTCGGGGGTGCGGGGATCGCGGTTGCTTGACCGGAGACCACCTCACTATCGATGTCCTGCGGTACCCGGGCTCAAAGCTCCGCCCGGGCGATCCTGATGGCGCCTCGCCCCTCCGTTCTTCCCTCTGGACATGCACTTACCTGGCGGGTACTGCGTACTGCTGGTGATGAACCAACCGGTGGCCTGTCACAGCGCCACACTTCGACAGCCAGCCCCGTCGCCCGTCCTGCGTCTGCTCTGGCTTGGAACCCCACTGCCGAACTTCCCGATGCGCGCGTCCGCAGCCGACGCCTTCATCGAGGTGCTGCTCCTGTGTGAACTGCGGTACTGCTCACGGCGGCCCCTGATCACTGCGGGCCACCCGGTCCGGTCGTCAGTCCCGTCGCCGTCCTACGACGACCCTGGCTTCGAAACTCCACCACCGCACCGTCCTGCGCACTGCAACTGCGGTACCACTGACCGGCAGTTCATCTCTGCCGGGCCTTGCTCGATCTCGGCTACAAGAGAAACCTTAGCCACACGACGGAGCAATGTCTACCTCGATCAGCATAGATTTTTGGAAACCAGCCGAGGAGATAGTTGGTCCCGCTCGCTGAACATGTGCGCGATGCCCCCACATCCGTCCTGATGATCCGCGCGGGCCGGTGCCGGCCGTCACGCCGGCGACCCGGGACAGGCCGGCTTCGGCAGTAGGGGGGCGGACATGCAGAAAGGGCCTGATCCTCAGAGAGGATCAGGCCCTTGACCTGGTCTTACAGCTGTCGGGGTGGCGGGATTTGAACCCACGACCTCTTCGTCCCGAACGAAGCGCGCTGCCAAGCTGCGCTACACCCCGATGCCCACCGGTTGTCCCGGCGACATCGATTACTTTAGCTCACCGGCGCCCGGAGGCGAAATCCGGTTTCGCCCCGGCAGGAGCCTCAGTCGCGAGGAGTCAGTGTCAGCAGCGTCGCCTCGGGCGGGCAGGCGAAGCGGACCGGGGTGTAGCGGTTCGTGCCGCAGCCGGCCGACACGTGGAGGTAGGCGCGCCGGTCGCCCACCGTGTGGCCGGAGAGGCCCTTCACCCGGTCCGTGTCCAGGTCGCAGTTGGTGACGAGGGCGCCGTAGAAGGGGATGCAGAGCTGGCCGCCGTGGGTGTGGCCGGCCAGGATGAGGGGGTAGCCGTCGGCCGTGAAGGCGTCCAGGGTGCGCAGGTAAGGGGCGTGGACGACGCCGATCGAGAGGTCCGCGCCCGTCTCGGGGCCGCCGGCGACCTCTGCGTAACGGTCCCGCTTGATGTGGGGGTCGTCGAGGCCGGTGAAGGCGATGTCGAGGCCGTCGGCCTTGATCCGGCCCCGGGTGTTGGAGAGGTTCAGCCAGCCGGCCTCGTCGAACGCGTCCCGCATCGGCTCCCACGGGTTGTGGACGACGTTGACCGCCGGTGCGTTTCCGTTGAGCCCGTGCTTGCCCTGGGTCTTCTCCAGGAGGTAGCGGACCGGGTTGCGGAGCTTCGGGCCGTAGTAGTCGTTGGAACCGAAGACGTAGACGCCGGGGAACTCCATCAGCGGGCCGAGCGCGTCGAGGAGCTCGGGCACGGCCTCCGGGTCGGAGAGGTTGTCGCCGGTGTTGACGACGAAGTCGGGGCGCAGGCCCGCCAGCGACTGCAGCCAGGCGCGCTTCTTGCGCTGGCCGCTGACCATGTGGATGTCCGAGACCTGGAGTACGCGCAACGGGCGTGCTCCGTGCGGGAGTACGGGAATGTTGATCCGGCGGAGGCGGAACGAGCGTGCCTCGAATCCGGCCGCGTACACGAGGCCGGCGGCGCCGACCGCTGCGCCGACTGCCGTGACTTTCAGGGGTACTCCGTAGCGTGCGCGCATGGGTCCATCGTCGCAGAAATGGTGCGGTGGGACGAAAACGGGAGGGCGGCAGGTGCCCCGTACCTGTCACAATCGCCGCATGACCACGCTCAAGTCCAAGCTCAAGGAAGACCTCACCACGGCCATGAAGGCGCGTGACGAGCTCACCTCGTCCACCCTCCGGCTCACCCTGACCGCGATCACCAAGGAAGAGGTCAGCGGCAAGACGTCGCGAGAGCTCTCCGACGACGAGGTGCAGAAGGTGATCGCCAAGGAGGCGAAGAAGCGCCGCGAGGCGGCCGAGGCCTTCGCACAGGGCGGCCGGACGGAGCAGGCCGAGCGGGAGAAGGCCGAGGGAGAACTGCTCGACGCGTACCTGCCCAAGCAGCTCACCGACGACGAGCTGAACGCGATCGTCGCGCAGGCCGTCGGGGAGGCGAAGGCCTCAGGAGCCGAGGGGCCGCGTGCCATGGGCGCCGTCATGAAGATCGTCAACCCGAAGGTGGTAGGTCTCGCCGAGGGCGGCCGGGTCGCCGCCACGGTGAAGAAGCTGCTCGCGGGCTGAGAGACCGGTACGGAGAAGGAGGGGCGCCCCCGCCTGGGGCGCCCCTCCTTCTGCGTGTGTCACGACGATTCTCCGTGTGTCACGACGACGTCATGTGAGCCGGACGGTCAGGGGCCGTTGCCACCGCGCCCGCGGCCGTCGTTCCCGCCGATGATGCCGGGCGGCAGGGTGATCCCGCCGATCGGATCGGCGCCGGGGTTGCCGTTGTCGTTCCCGCCACCCGGGTTCCCGCCACCCGTGTTCTCGTCGCGGTCCTCGTCGCGGCCCCCGTCCTCCTTCTCCTTTTCCTTCTCCTTGGCGCGCGGCACCGGGACGGGGTTGAAGGACGGGGTCTCCGACGCGTCCAGCGCACCGGTCATCGCGGTCTTCCAGATGGGGCCGGGCAGACAGCCACCGCAGACCTTGTCGTAGTACTGGCCACCGATGGTGATGTCGTACATCTTGGTGGTCTTCTCGCCGATGTCGTCGCCCACCCAGACCGCGGTGGAGAGGTTCGGGGTGTAGCCGACGAACCAGGCGTCGAGACGGTCGTTCGTCGTACCGGTCTTGCCCGCGTTGTCACGGTCGGAGAGACCGGCCAGTTGGCCGGTGCCGTCCTCGACCACGCCCTTGAGCATCTGACTGATGGTGTCGGCCGTCTTCTCGCTCATCGCGCGGGAGCACTCGCTCTTCGGCACGCTGAGCTTCTTGCCGTTGGCGTCGGTGATGGACTCGATGGCGACGGGGGAGCAGTACGTGCCGCGGTTGGCGAACGTGGCGTAGACGGAGGCCATGGACAGCGGGGTGCTCACCTCACTGCCGAGGGTGATCGCGGGAGTCTCCACGATCTCCTTGCCGTCGCCCCGTTCGTAGCCGGTCTTCTTCGCCATCTCGATCGTCTCGCAGAGCCCGGTCTTCTGCTCCAGCTTGGCGAAGTAGGTGTTGATGGACATGCCGAGTGCCTTCGTCATGTCCCAGCTGCCCTTCTCGGACTCCAGCTCGTTCTGCAGGTCCCAGTTGCTGCTGCCGGTCGGGGCCCCCGCGCAGTTACGGAAGGAGTTCAGCGGCAGCGAGATCTTCCAGTCGGTGGCGTAGCTCTCCGCCGGACTGATGCCCTTCTCCAGGGCCGCTGCGGCGGTGATCGGCTTGAAGGTCGAGCCGACCTGGAAGCCGTAGGTGCTGCCGCCCATCTTGTTGCTGACGCCGAGGTTGAGGACCGTCTCGTTCTTGTTCTGGTCCAGTCCGTACGGCCGGGACTGGCCCATCGAGAGGATCTTGCCGCTGCCGGGCTCGACCTGCACCACCGAGGCGGCGACCTTGTCGTCCTTGTAGACCTTCGAGGTCGCGGCGTCGTCGGCGGCCTGCTGCGCACGCGGGGACAGCGTGGTCCTGACGGTCAGACCACCGAGGTTCCAGAGCTTGGCACGCTCCTCGTCGGTCTTTCCGAAGGCCGGGTCGGTCAGGATGGTCTTGCGCACGTAGTCGCAGAAGAAGCCGGCTCCGCTGACGGCGGTGATGCAACCGTTCTTCGGCCTGCTGACCTTCAGCTCCAGAGGGGCATCGATCGCCTTGGCGGCCTCGCTCTTCGAGATGCTCCCGACGGCGGCCATGCGTTGCAGCACGATGTTGCGGCGCTTGGTCGCCTCCTCCGAGTCGTTGACCGGGTCGTAGCGGGTCGGCGACTGGACGAGGCCGGCCAGCATCGCCGCCTCCCCCACCTCCAGGTCCTTGGCGTGCTTGGAGAAGTAGCGCTGGGAGGCCGCCTCGACGCCGTAGGCCTGCTGCCCGAAGAACGTGATGTTGAGGTAGTTCTCCAGGATCTTCTTCTTGCCGAGCTCTTCCTCGACCTGGATCGCGTACTTCAGCTCCCGGACCTTGCGGCCCAAGGTCTGCTGGGTGGCCTCGGCGACCTTGTCCGGGTCGTCGCCCGCCTCCTCGACGAAGACGTTCTTCACGTACTGCTGAGTGAGCGTGGAGGCGCCCTGCGCGGCGCCGCCCTCCTGCACGTTGCGGTTCATCGCGCGCAGGATGCCCTTGAGGTCCACCGCGCCGTGCTCGTAGAAACGCGAGTCCTCGATCGCGATGATCGCGTCCTGCATGTACGGCGAGATGTCCTTGAGCGGGACGACGGTGCGGTCACGCGAGTACACCGTGGCGATCGCGCCGCCCTCGCTGTCCAGGATCGTGGTCCGCTGGCTCAGCGGTGGAGTCTTGAGGTTGGAAGGGATCTCGTCGAATCCCTCGACCGTCCCCTTGGCCGCGAGCCCGAGTGCGCCGGCGGCCGGCAGGGCGATGCCTGCCAGTACGGCTCCGGAGAGCGCGGCGACACCGAGGAACTTGGCGGCCTGCTGGGTCGTCGTCAGACCCCCGCCTGAGCGCTTCTTTGGCATGGGGGCAGCCTACGTTCTCATTCGCCGGACACGCGTATAGGCATTGGCCTAAGCTGCTCTCAACTGTCACAGCAGTCCGATTTTGCATCAACCCCCCTGCACGGTGCTCAACGGAATTCGGCCATCTGTCGAAGCGCCCCCGAATTCGCCTCGTATGTCGCTGAATGTCCGTTGAGGTTGGGGTTTTCTGTCCCGATTCTTTCGGGAAGGTCGCGCATGTCCTCCCATCACTCCTCTGGGTGATCTGCCGCGTACGCATAGTCCGTTCGGGCCATCCAAGATTGGGCCCGAAGGGGGTGTTGTGCTGTCGCCACCTTCCGTAACGTCCTCAACTGGCAGCGGTGAATATGCCGCTGTCGCCGTGGGGGAGCCTCGATTCGGGAGAGGACGGCGCCGGGATGGGCTGGGTAACCGACTGGAGTGCGCAGGCAGCCTGCCGCACTACCGATCCGGATGAACTGTTCGTACAAGGGGCAGCGCAGAACAGGGCCAAGGCGGTGTGCACCGGATGCCCGGTGCGGACCGAGTGCCTGGCCGATGCGCTGGACAATCGCGTCGAGTTCGGCGTGTGGGGCGGGATGACGGAGCGGGAACGCCGCGCGCTCCTGCGCCGGCGGCCCACCGTCACGTCGTGGCGCCGCCTGTTGGAGACCGCACGCAGTGAGTACGAGCGGTCCACAGGCATGCTGCCTGCCGCGGTGGGTCTGGACGAAGAACTGCGCGACGGCCTGCACGAGGGTGAACTGCACGAGAGGTTCGCCGCTGTGGGGTAGGTCGCACGGGCGATGTTCCGTGGGGCCCGGCGGTGGCCCTACGCAGCTCCGGCCGGGGCAGAAGCGGAACCGGCCGCGAGGAGTTCCCCGATGGCCCTGAGACCTGAGAGGTCATGCACGTCACCGGGCAGCGCGGCCACTTCGGCCACCGGGACCTCGGGGTGGAGCGTGGTGAAGCGGTCGCGTGTGAGCTGTTCGCGCGCGACGACCTGCATCCGCTCGGCGTGCAGCCGCAACAGGCCTGCGGTCAACTGCTCGACGGACACCACGGTGGACGCCTCGGCAGAGGCCTGGGCCGGTCCGGCATCCGTAGCGGGTGTGTCGTGCCCGGCCGCTTCCGCGTGCGCGGGTGGTCCGGACGGGTCAGGCGACTTCCGGCCACGACTGAGTGACTTGTGCTCAGGTGTGTGTGATGTGCGGTCGTGCTCGGGCGGCTCCTGCTGTGGTGGTTCGTGCGGAGAGGGCTCGTTGCTGCGCTCGGGGGAGAGCGGTGGCTCCGGGGATTCGGGAGAGGTGGCGTCCATCGGGTCCGCCGGGTCACCAAGGCCAGCCTTCCCTCCCGCCTGATCCACAATGCCGACGCCGTCAAGATTTTCTGCGGCCGTGAGCGCCCGTTCCGCGGAGAGCCGTGCGGCCTCGCTGCCGTGCACCCGGTTGAGAACCAGACCGGCCAGCGGCATCTCCTCCGCGGCTAGGCGTTCCACGAAGTACGCGGCCTCGCGCAGCGCGTCCCGCTCCGGCGTCGCCACCACGAGGAACGCCGTGCCGGGCGCCTGAAGCAGTTTGTACGTCGCATCGGCCCGGGTACGGAATCCGCCGAACATGGAGTCCATCGCCGCGACGAAGGTCTGTACGTCGCGCAGGAACTGACCGCCCAGCAGCTTGCCGAGCGTCCCCGTCATCATCGACATCCCGACGTTGAGGAATTTCATCCCGGCCCGCCCGCCGATCTTGGCGGGGGCGATCAACAACCGGATGAACTTCCCGTCCAGGAAGGATCCGAGTCGTTTCGGCGCGTCCAGGAAGTCCAGCGCGGAACGGGACGGCGGGGTGTCGACGATGATCAGGTCCCACTCGTCGCGTGCCCTCAGCTGCCCGAGCTTCTCCATCGCCATGTATTCCTGCGTGCCCGCGAAGCCGGCCGACAGCGACTGGTAGAAGGGGTTGTCCAGGATCGCGCGGGCCCGCTCGGCATCCGTGTGCGCCTCGACCGTCTCGTCGAAGGTGCGCTTCATGTCGAGCATCATGGCGTGCAGTTCGCCCTCGCCCTCGATGTCCTCGACCCGGCGCGGGACGTTGTCCAGCTGGTCGATGCCCATGGACTGGGCGAGCCGGCGGGCCGGGTCGATGGTGAGGACGACGACCTTGCGCCCGCGCTCGGCCGCCCGGACACCGAGGGCCGCAGCGGTCGTGGTCTTGCCCACGCCGCCCGAGCCGCAGCACACGACGATACGGATCCCCGGGTCGTCCAGGAGCGCGTCGGTCTCCAGCCCCGGTGCGCTGTCCGTGTCCGGTGTCATGACCCCACCCCTCGTCCGGAGCCGCGCCGTCCGTCCCGGGGTGTCTGCCCCGCCGCGTCCGCGGTCTCGTCACCGATGCCCTGCTTACGGAACTCCTCCGCCAGCTCGTGCAGCGCGGAGAGGCTGACTCCCTCGCCCATCAGCGGGAGCTCGGCCGTCGGCAGGCCCAGCCCGGCCAGCACCGCGCGCTGCTCACGCTCCAGGCCGACGCGCTGGGCGTGCTCGGCCGCCTGCTCGACCAACGGCCGGACGAGTCCGGTGGAACCCGTCACCCCGGCCCGGGTGAGCGTCTTCGCGATCTCCTTGCGGCGGCCGCCCGACACCGTGCGCAGCGCGTCCTCGTCCAGCAGATGGGGGCGCACCATGTTCACCACGACCCTGCCCACGGGCAGTTCGGCGGCCCGGAGCTCGGCGATGCCGTCCGCGGTCTCCTGGACCGGCATCTCCTCCAGGAGCGTCACCAGATGGACCGCGGTCTCGGTGGACTTCAGGACCCGCATCACGGCCTGTGCCTGATTGTGTATCGGGCCGATCCGTGCCAGCCCCGCCACCTCGTCGTTCACATTGAGGAAGCGGGTGATGCGGCCGGTGGGGGGCGCGTCCATGATCACGTAGTCGTAGACGAACCTGCCCTGCTTGTCCTTGCGGCGCACGGCCTCGCAGGCCTTGCCGGTCAGCAGGACGTCCCGGACCCCCGGGGCGATGGTGGTGGCGAAGTCGATCGCGCCGAGCTTCTTCAGCGCCCGTCCGGCACTGCCCAGCTTGTAGAACATCTGGAGGTAGTCCAGGAGCGCGCGCTCGGCGTCGATGGCCAGTGCGTGCACCTCCCCGCCGCCCGGGGCCACGGCGATCCTGCGCTCCTCGTAGGGGAGGGCATCGGACTCGAAGAGCTGTGCGATGCCCTGCCTGCCCTCGACCTCGACGAGGAGGGTGCGCCTGCCCTCGGTCGCGAGGGCGAGCGCGAGTGCGGCGGCGACCGTGGTCTTACCGGTCCCGCCCTTGCCGCTGACGACCTGGAACCTGCTCACGTCTTCGAGCCTAACCAGTCGGCAGGCAGGCTACGCACGAGGCCGCGTGTGCCAGGCATTACAGTCGGCTCATGACCAAGTGGGAATACGCGACCGTGCCCCTTCTCGTGCACGCGACCAAGCAGATTCTGGACACCTGGGGCGAGGACGGCTGGGAGCTGGTCCAGGTCGTTCCCGGCCCGAACAACCCCGAGCAGCTCGTGGCCTACCTGAAGCGGGAGAAGCCGTAGTGGCGGGCGCCGTCGAGGCGAAGCTCGCCGAACTCGGCCTGACACTCCCGGACGTAGTACCGCCGCTGGCCTCCTACCAGCCGGCCGTGCGGTCCGGGGTGTACGTCTACACCTCCGGCCAGCTCCCCATGGTGGACGGCAAGCTCGCGGTGACCGGGAAGGTCGGCGCCGAGGTGACGCCGGACGAGGCAAAGGAGCTGGCGAAGACCTGTGCCCTGAACGCCCTGGCGGCGGTGAAGTCGGTCGCCGGTGACCTGGACCGGATCGCGCGGGTCGTCAAGGTCACGGGCTTCGTCGCCTCGGCCGCCGACTTCACCGGGCAGCCGGGAGTCGTCAACGGCGCGAGCGAGCTGCTGGGCGCGGTCCTCGGCGACAAGGGCGTGCACGCCCGCAGCGCCGTGGGCGTCGCGGTGCTGCCGCTGGACGCACCGGTGGAGGTCGAGGTCCAGGTCGAGCTCGTCGACGCCTGATCCGGAAACCCCTCGATCCCGTCCGGTCCCGCGACCGGGCGGGATCACGTGTATGGAGGCAGACGTACGAGGCCGGTGTAAGGGGCAGACATCGATGTCCGGTACCCCTCGAACATCGGCGCGGTTCCGGATAGCCTCCGGCCATGTCCAACGGTCAGTGGTACCCACCGGAATGGCCTGCCCGGATCAGGGCCCTCGCCAGCGGCGAGCTGACGGCCGTGGCTCCCAGGCGTGCGGCCACGGTGATGCTGCTCCGGGACGACACGTCGGTGCCGGGCGGCCCGTCGGTCCACATGCTGCGCCGCCGCACCTCCATGGCCTTCGCCGGCGGCGCGTACGCCTATCCGGGTGGCGGGGTCGATCCGCGCGACGACGACCACCTCGTGCGCTGGGCAGGACCGTCCCTGGACGCATGGGCCGACCGGCTGGGCGTCGACACGGCCGCGGAGGCGCAGGCAGTCGTCTGCGCCGCGGTCCGTGAGACGTACGAGGAAGCGGGCGTCCTGCTGGCCGGGCAGACCGCCGGCACCGTCGTCAGCGACACCACCGGCGCCGACTGGGAGGCCGATCGTGAGGCCCTGGTGGCCCGTGAACTGTCCTTCGCCGCGTTCCTGGACCGCCGGGGCCTGGTGCTGCGCTCCGACCTGCTGGCCGCGTGGGCGCGCTGGATCACCCCGGCCTTCGAACCGCGTCGCTACGACACGTGGTTCTTCGTGGCGGCGCTCCCGGAGGGCCAGCGCACCCGGAACGCCTCCACCGAGGCCGACCGGACGGTGTGGATCCGGCCGGGCGACGCCGCGGAAGGCTACGACAGGGGTGAACTCCTGATGATGCCGCCCACCGTGGCCACCCTGCGGGCGCTGAGGCCCTACAGGACGGCTGCGGAGGCCCTGGAGGCGGCGGACTCCCAGGACCTCGCTCCCGTGCTGGCAGAGGCCCGCATGAAGGGCGACGAGTTGGTGCTGAGCTGGCCGGGGCACGAGGAATTCACCAGGCACGTACCTGCGGCCGGTGGACCGGTGCCCTCCACGGACCACGGAACGACTCGGGAGACCACGACGGGCGAGCAGCGGACGGCCACGGACGGAGCGCCTCATGAGTGACGCGGCAGCGCTGCCCGGGCAGCCCCGCGGCGGGGTGCTGTCCGGGCCCGCCACCACCCGCACGGTCAACGTACTGGCCCCCAACGCCTCGGCGATGACCCTGGACGGCACGAACACCTGGATCGTCGCGGAACCGGACTCCGACCTCGCGGTCGTGATCGACCCGGGGCCGCTCGACGACGTACATCTGCGGGCCGTCGTCGACACCGTGGAGAGGGCGGGCAGGCGAGTGGGCCTCACCTTGCTCACCCACGGGCACCCCGACCACGCGGAGGGCGCCGCCAGGTTCGCCGGGCTCACGCGGACGAAGGTGCGGGCCCTGGACGTGGCGCTGCGGCTCGGCGACGAGGGGCTGACCGCGGGGGACGTGATCACCACCGGCGGGCTCGAACTCCGGGTCGTCCCCACCCCGGGACACACCTCGGACTCGCTCTCCTTCCACCTGCCCGCCGACCGGGCCGTACTGACGGGCGACACGATCCTGGGGCGTGGCACGACGCTGGTCGCGCATCCGGACGGGCGGCTCGGCGACTACCTGGACACCCTGCGGCGGCTGCGTTCGCTGACGGTCGACGACGGGGTGCACACGGTGCTTCCTGGGCACGGACCGGTGCTGGAGGACGCGCAGGGGGCCGTCGAGTTCTACCTCGCCCACCGCGCCCACCGCCTCGCCCAGGTCGAGACGGCGGTGGAGGCCGGGCACCGGACGGCAGCCGAGGTCGTCGCCGCGGTGTACGCGGACGTGGACCGTTCGCTGTGGCCCGCGGCGGAGCTTTCGGTCGGGGCCCAGCTGGAGTACCTGACCGAGCGCGGCCTGATCTGAGCCGGACGCGCCCGGGCAGGCACGCGAAGGGCCCCACCGCGCGGTGGGGCCCTTTCGGCGAGCGTGTCGGCGGTGTCGGCGGGCCTCAGCGGGAGCGCTTGGCCAGCCGCTCCACGTCCAGCAGGATCACGGCACGTGCTTCGAGCCGCAGCCAGCCGCGGCCCGCGAAGTCCGCGAGTGCCTTGTTGACCGTCTCGCGGGAGGCGCCGACCAGCTGTGCCAGCTCCTCCTGCGTCAGGTCGTGCACGACGTGGATGCCCTCCTCGGACTGCACACCGAAGCGGCGCGACAGGTCCAGGAGCGCACGGGCGACGCGTCCCGGTACGTCGGAGAAGACCAGGTCCGACATCTGGTCGTTGGTCTTGCGCAGGCGGCGGGCGACGGCGCGCAGCAGGGCCGTGGCGACCTCGGGCCGGGCGTTCAGCCAGGGCTGGAGGTCTCCGTGCCCGAGGCCGAGGAGCTTGACCTCGGTGAGCGCGGTCGCGGTCGCCGTGCGCGGGCCCGGGTCGAAGAGCGACAGCTCCCCGATCAGCTCGCCGGGGCCGAGGACGGCCAGCATGTTCTCCCGCCCGTCGGGGGAGGTGCGGTGGAGCTTCACCTTGCCCTCGGTGACCACGTACAGGCGGTCGCCCGGGTCGCCCTCGTGGAACAGCGCGTCGCCGCGTGCGAGGGTCACTTCACTCATCGAGGCGCGGAGCTCCGCGGCCTGCTCGTCATCGAGCGCCGCGAAAAGCGGGGCGCGCCGCAGAACGTCGTCCACGAGTTCTCTCCTTGTCGGCCTGTTCAGGGAAGCGTGGTTTCCATGATGCCGGACGGTAAAACAGTGCGATCGATCACAAACCAGTTTGACGTACGGGCGTGCCGGACCCTACGGCAGGGGGCCGATCGGGCGTGGATGCGCGGTGACCGGGGTGGATGTCAGCCCCTGGCTCTAGGCTGGCCGAGTGTCCGGAACGCCGGTGGGAGTGCAGGTCGAGAGGGCTGATGGGGTGTCGGGAGACAGGGATTCCGCTGTGGGCGAACAGCCCGTACGAAGTAAGAAAAAGGCCGCAAAGCCCCCCGTGGGAGGGGTTCCGGGCGGGGCCGCGAAGCCGGAGTCGCGTCTGGCGATGGTCCGCCGCGCCCGCCGGATCAACCGCGAGCTCGCCGAGGTCTATCCGTACGCCCATCCCGAGCTGGACTTCCGTAATCCCTTCGAGCTCCTGGTGGCCACGGTTCTCTCCGCCCAGACCACCGACCTGAGGGTCAACCAGACCACCCCGGCGCTCTTCGCCGCCTATCCGACGCCCGAGGACATGGCCGCCGCCGTTCCCGAGAAGCTGGAGGAGATCATCCGGCCGACCGGCTTCTTCCGGGCCAAGGCGCGGTCCCTCATGGGCCTGTCGGCCGCCCTGAGGGACGACTTCGGCGGGGAGGTCCCCGGCCGGCTGGCGGATCTGGTGAAGCTGCCCGGCGTCGGCCGCAAGACGGCCAACGTCGTCCTCGGCAACGCGTTCGGTGTTCCCGGAATCACGGTGGACACCCACTTCGGCCGCCTGGTCCGCCGCTGGAAATGGACCGAGCAGGAGGATCCGGAGAAGGTCGAGGCGGAGATCGCCGCGATCTTCCCGAAGAGCGAGTGGACGATGCTCTCGCACCGGGTGGTCTTCCACGGCCGCCGTATCTGCCATTCCCGCAAGCCGGCCTGCGGCGCGTGCCCGATCGCCGCGCTCTGCCCCTCCTACGGCGAGGGGGAGACGGATCCCGAGAAGGCGAAGAAGCTCCTCAAGTACGAGATGGGCGGCTACCCGGGCCAGCGCCTCAGCCCGCCTCCGGACTATCCGGGCAGCCCCGCCCCGCCGCTGGGAGCCGGGTGAGCGGCCGTCCTGCGGGCGGCGGGCCGGCGCTTCCGTGGGCTGCGGGCGGCCGGGCCCGTGCGGAACGAAATGGCCGACGACACGCGTTGGAACGACGGGGGTGCCGATGACGCACGCACAGAGCACAAGGGCCGCAGCCGAAGCGGCCACCACCGGGACGGGAGCGCCCCACGACAGCGCGACCACCGTCTCCACCACCGGGCTGCCCGACTGGCTCCAGCCCGTGGCCCGGGCGGCGCGGACCGTGCGAGCTCAGCAGCTGAGCCGGTTCCTGCCTCCGGAAAGTGGTGCCGGGCGCCAGTCCGCCGTGCTGGTTCTCTTCGGTGAGGGCGAGCGCGGTCCGGAGCTTCTCCTCATGGAGCGCTCCGGCACCCTGCGCTCCCACGCCGGCCAGCCCTCCTTCCCCGGAGGCTCGCTCGATCCCGAGGACGGTGACCACGCGACCACCGGGCCCCTCAGGGCCGCGTTGCGGGAGGCCGAGGAGGAGACGGGACTCGATCCGGGCGGCGTCCAGATCTTCGGTGTGCTGCCGCGGCTCTACATCCCGGTGAGCCACTTCGTCGTCACGCCCGTGCTCGGCTGGTGGAGGACACCCAGCCCGGTGGGCGTCGTCGATCCGGCCGAGACGGCCCGGGTGTTCACCGCCCCCGTGGCGGATCTCACGGATCCGGCCAACCGTGTGACCGCGGTTCATCCGAGCGGCCACACAGGCCCGGCATTCCTGGTGGAATCCGCACTGGTGTGGGGATTCACAGCCGGCGTGATCGACAGGATTGTGCACTACGCAGGGTGGGAACGCCCCTGGGACAGGACCAAGCAGGTGCCGCTCGACTGGCGCGCATGACAGGCTGACTCCCGTGCTGCGCTGTTCCGGGTCTGGCCCGGACCCCGTCGAACCGGACGGGCCAGGTGACGAATCTGCGAGGCTATAGACGGTGAACGTGCTGGACATCCTGCTGCTCGTCGGCGCCGTGTGGTTCGCCGTCATCGGCTACCGCCAGGGTTTCGTCGTCGGCATCCTGTCCGTGATCGGCTTCCTGGGCGGCGGCCTCATCGCCGTCTACCTCCTGCCGGTCATCTGGGACCAGGCGACCGACGGATCGGAAGTCTCCTCGACAGCCGCCATCGTCGCGGTCGTGATCGTGATCGTGTGCGCCTCCGTGGGCCAGGCGTTCACCACTCACCTCGGCAGCAGACTCCGCCGGTACATCACGTGGTCGCCGGCGCGCGCTCTGGACGCCACGGGCGGTTCCCTGGTCAACGTGGTGGCCATGCTCCTGGTGGCCTGGCTGATCGGCTCCGCGCTGGCAGGTACGTCCCTGCCGACCCTGGGCAAGGAGGTCCGTAGCTCCTCGGTCCTGCTGGGGGTCTCACGGGTGATGCCCGATCAGGCATCCAACTGGTTCGCGGACTTCTCCTCCGTCCTCGCGCAGAACGGCTTCCCGCAGGTCTTCAGCCCCTTCGCCAACGAGCCCATCACCGATGTCGAACCCCCGGATCCGGCACTGGCCGGAAGCCCCGTCGCCGCACGTGCCAAGAAGTCCATCGTCAAGGTCGTCGGCATGGCCCCGGGCTGCGGCAAGGTCCTCGAAGGAACCGGCTTCGTCTTCTCCGACGGCCGTGTGATGACCAACGCCCACGTGGTCGGCGGCGTCGACGAGCCGACCGTCCAGATCGGCGGCGAGGGCCGGCTGTACGACGCCAAGGTCGTCCTCTACGACTGGCGGCGGGACATCGCCGTCCTGGACGTACCCGACCTGGAGGCCGAGCCGCTGCGCTTCACCGACACGGCCAAGGACGCGGAGAGCGGTGACAGCGCCATCGTGGCCGGCTTCCCGGAGAACGGCGCCTACGACGTACGCTCCGCCCGCATCCGGGGCCGTATCGACGCCAACGGCCCGGACATCTACCACCGGGGCACCGTGCGGCGCGATGTGTACTCGCTCTTCGCGACCGTCCGGCAGGGTAACTCCGGCGGTCCGCTCCTCACTCCGGACGGCAAGGTGTACGGAGTGGTGTTCGCCAAGTCGCTCGACGACCCGGAGACGGGTTACGCGCTGACGGCCGACGAGATCCGCGAGGACATCGAGCTCGGCAGGTCCACGGACCAGCAGGTCGACAGCCAGGGCTGCGCGCTCTGAGGTCGTGGGCCCGGCTAGGGCCGGGCGGGTCCTGAGCCCGGCTAGGGCCGGGCGGTCGGTACGGCGTGCTGTGCGACGGCCCCCGCGTCATCCACGGGGGTGGCGCAGCCGCGCCGAGACCCAGCGGGCCCGGCGGTGGAGAATGCGCGGGATGCCCAGCCGGAGATCATGGAAATCGCTCACATCGTGCACCCGGCTCGGGGAGCCGCCCCCCTCATGAATGCTCGGACCGGCAGGAGCGGTCGAGCGGCGGTTGCGTGCTGCGTCGTTGGAGTCGCGCGTCCAGCCCATACCCCGACGTCTGCCCGTGACCCAAGGTCGGTAATCGTGCGCGAGTCAGCCAATTGGCTTATGCGCCAGGCAATTGGCTGTTCGTCGGACACCTGTGCGCGGCGGCTACCGGTCGGGCTCAGGGTCCTTGAGCCAGTTGATGAGTTCGGTCGAGAAGCCGATCGGATCCTCCTCGTGGGGGAAGTGCCCCAGACCGTCGAAAAGTCGCCACCGGTAGGGCGCCTCGACATACTCGCCGGAACCCGCTGAACTCCTCGTCCGGATGGCCGGGTCGAGTGAGCCGTGGAGGTGCAGGGTCGGTACACGTACCGGCCGTTTCATCCGCCGGTTGAACTGGACGCCGTCCGGACGGGCGAGGGAGCGCACCATCCAGCGGTACGGCTCGATCGAGCAGTGTGCCGTCGAGGGGATACACATCGCGCGCCGGTAGACGTCCATGGTCCGGTCGTCGGGGAAGTCGGAGGTGCGCGGCCCCGACCAGTCACGGATCATCCGGGCGACCAACGCCGCGTCGTCCGCCACGAGCTGACGCTCCGGGACCCACGGGCGCTGGAAGCCCCAGATGTGCGACCCGGCCCGGGACTGTGCGGGATCCGAGAGCATCGAGGAACGCCAACGACGCGGATGCGGCATCGAGGAGACCACGAGTCGCCGGACGAGCTTCGGCCGCATCACCGCTGCCGTCCAGGCGAGATAGCCGCCCATGTCGTGTCCCACGAGGGCCGCGTCCGGCTCACCGAGCGAGCGGATCACACCGGTGACGTCCAGTGCCAGGTTCGCGGGGTCGTAACCCCGGGGCGTACGGTCGCTCCCGCCGACCCCGCGGAGGTCCATCGCGACCGCGCGGTACCCGGCGTCGGCCAGGGCCGTCAGCTGATGGCGCCAGGTCCACCAGAACTGCGGGAAACCGTGCAGCAGCAGCACCAGCGGCCCGTCGCCGAGCTCGGCGATATGGAAGCGCGCGCCGTTGGCCGCCACATCACGGTGGGTCCATGGCCCGTCGAGGCGTACAGGGCTGCCGGAACCGGCAGCCGCTCCCATGGGTTCCACCGGGGCGGACGCAATGAAATCGGGGTCGGTCATGTGGACGAGCGTGTCACAGAGACCGCCTTGTCCTGGACCGGACGGTTCTCGATCGCCTTGTCCGCGAGTGTGCTGCCCTGCGCCTGCTCGATCGCACGCGCGCCGACGGCGGGGCGCGGGTGCGGCTTGACGCCCTGCAGGACCGCCGCGGTCTGCTTGGCCGAGGCGATGGACTTCTCCGGCGGCTTGACCTTCTTGAACTTCGCGAGTCCGAAGAGGGCGAGCAGGATCCCCAGCAGGATGAAGGCACCGCCGACGATCAGGAACGACCAGGCGAGTCCGAGCCCCAGATTGTGGATCCCGTAGGCGGCGGCGAAGCTCAGCACGGGGATCGCGAACAGGATCAGCACGCCTGTGACGATGAAGGCCACGCTGCCGATCACGCCGCGCTTGACGTCCTGACGCACCTCGGCCTTGGCCAGGGCGATTTCGTCGTGCACCAACGCGGACATCTCGGCGGTCGCCGAAGCGAACAGCTGTCCGAGACTACGGTCGGTGCTGCCCGCGTAGTTGCCGGGGTCGCTCATCCCTGACTCCCTTTCCTCTTCCGTACATCCGATGTCAGATCATGCCGGACTGTCCGGCTTGCTGCTCGTTGCCCCCGCCTGTTCGGCAAGGCGACGGTGCTCGGCAGCCTT
Source organism: Streptomyces sp. NPDC002793 (assembly GCF_040295485.1). Lineage (NCBI taxonomy): Bacteria > Bacillati > Actinomycetota > Actinomycetes > Kitasatosporales > Streptomycetaceae > Streptomyces > Streptomyces sp. NPDC002793. The sequence continues at coordinate 20,324 of NZ_JBEOVL010000021.1, forward strand.
CTTCTCGTGGAGCGCGGCCATCCGAAGATGGAACTCCGGGTCGCCCTCTTCGTAGACGTCCGGTATCCCGGATTCGTCGGCGTCGAGTTCCTCGGCTTCGTACAGCGCCCTGTATCTGCGTACCCGCAGTCTGAGCAGTACACCGGAGAGTACGGCCGCAATCAGGGAACCGACGAGGACCGCGGCCTTGACTTCGTTGATCATGGCCTCGTCGCCGGTGAAGGCGAGCTCCCCGATGAGCAGCGAAACGGTGAAACCGATGCCTGCCAGCGTGGCCACCGCGAAGACATCTGCCCAGGCGAGGTCCTTGTTCAGCTCGGCCTTGGTGAAGCGGGTGACGAGCCAGGTACCGCCGAAGATACCGACGGTCTTACCGAGGACGAGACCGAGCACCACGCCGAGCGTTTCGGGCCGGGTGAAGACGTCGGCCAGGGCATCGCCCTTGAGGGTGACGCCGGCCGAGAAGAGAGCGAACAGAGGAACCGCGACGCCGGCCGACAGCGGACGTACCAGGTGCTCGATGTGCTCGCCGGGGGAGTGCTCTTCGCCCTCACGCCTGGTGCAGCGGAGCATGAGGCCCATGGCGACACCGGCGATGGTGGCGTGGACGCCGCTGTTGTACATCAGCCCCCAGATGACAAGGGCGAGGGGAAGGTAGATGTACCAACCCCGTACTTCTGTGCGCAGCAGCACGTAGAACACGGCCAGCCCGGCGAAGGCGCCTCCGAGCGCCAGGAAGTCGATGTTCTCGGTGAAGAAGACCGCGATGATGAGGATGGCGAAGAGGTCGTCGACGACGGCGAGCGTCAGCAGGAAGGCGCGTAGCGCCGAGGGCAGCGACGTGCCGATGACCGCGAGGACGGCGAGTGCGAACGCGATGTCGGTGGCGGTGGGGACCGCCCAGCCGGCAGCGGACCCGCCGCCGAGCACGACGGTCAGCATGTAGACGATGGCGGGGACGGCCATGCCGCAGAGCGCCGCGGCGACGGGCAGGGCTGCGGCCCTTGGGTCACGGAGCTCCCCGGCGACGAGTTCACGCTTGAGTTCGACGCCTGCGACGAAGAAGAAGACAGCGAGCAGTCCGTCGGCTGCCCAGTGGGCCACCGAGAGATCCAGCCCCAGGGCGCCGGGGCCGAAGTGGAAGTGGCTCACGGCCGCATAACTCGAGCCGAAGGTGTTCGCCCATATCAGCGCGGCTACGGCCGCGACCAGCAGGATGATGCCACCGACCGTCTCGGTACGGAGGGCTTCGGCGACGTAATTCCGCTCGGGCAGGGACAGCCGGCCGAAGAGGGTGCTGCGTCGGTCGGACGGGGGTGCGGGCGTGGCCACGGGGGGAGACCTCCGGGTCGGTTCACGACAGTGGTGGCATGGCGGATTCACATGCCGACCAGACTTCCCGGCGCCCCTGTGGAGATGTCATATGTGGTTGTCGACGACGGCTGCTCGCGCCTGCGGCGACCTGCTGTCGTGCTGCTTCTCGCGTGCTGCTTCTCGTGTGTGCCGTTGACGTGACAGCCACTCTACCTGGGGGTATCGGAACGCTATCCGGATCCGGCCCGCGGCGCTCGTGGGCATGCCTGTGGCCTTCAGCGCCCGCACGGCAGGAGGAGTCTTCCTCTCCGGACGCCAGGAGAGGCACCCGGTGGTGTGCCGGATGCCCCTTCGAGGCTGTGTCGTGACGGTGGCCGGACCTGGTCCGTCCTCGTCAGCCCTGGTCCGTCCTAGTCCTCGGAGGACGCGGCGGGGAGCTGCGTCTGGATGAGGGCCATGACCGAGGAATCGGTCAGCGTCGTGACGTCGCCCAGCTCGCGGTTCTCGGCGACGTCACGGAGCAGACGGCGCATGATCTTCCCGGAGCGGGTCTTGGGCAGCTCTGCCACGGGGAGAACCCGCTTGGGCTTGGCGATCGGCCCGAGCGTGGTGCCGACGTGGTTGCGCAGCTCGGCGACCAGCTCCTCGGAGGCGGTGGCCGTGCCGCGGAGGATCACGAAGGCGACGATCGCCTGGCCGGTCGTCTCGTCGTTGGCGCCGACCACGGCGGCCTCGGCGACCGAGGGGTGCGACACGAGGGCCGACTCGACCTCGGTGGTCGAGATGTTGTGCCCGGACACGAGCATGACGTCGTCGACCCGGCCGAGCAGCCAGATGTCGCCGTCCTCGTCCTTCTTGGCACCGTCGCCTGCGAAGTACTTGCCTTCGAAACGCGACCAGTAGGTGTCGATGAAACGCTGGTCGTCTCCCCAGATGGTGCGGAGCATCGACGGCCACGGCTCGGTGAGGACGAGATAGCCACCCCCGCCGTTCGGCACCTCGTGGGCCTCGTCGTCGACGACGGTGGCGGAGATGCCGGGCAGCGCCCGTTGGGCCGAACCGGGCTTGGCCGCCGTGACCCCGGGAAGCGGCGAGATCATCATGGCGCCGGTCTCGGTCTGCCACCAGGTGTCGACGACCGGGCAGTTGTCGGCACCGATGTGCTTGCGGTACCACATCCAAGCCTCGGGGTTGATCGGCTCACCGACCGAACCGAGGACGCGCAGCGACGACAGATCGAACTTGGCGGGGATGTCGTCCCCCCACTTCATGAACGTACGGATCGCCGTCGGCGCGGTGTAGAGGATCGTGACCCCGTACTTCTGGACGATCTCCCAGAAGCGTCCCTGGTGGGGCGTGTCGGGCGTGCCTTCGTACATGACCTGGGTCGCGCCGTTGGCCAGCGGGCCGTAGACGATGTACGAGTGCCCGGTGACCCAGCCGATGTCGGCGGTGCACCAGTACACGTCCGTCTCGGGCTTGAGGTCGAAGACCGCGTGGTGGGTGTACGCCGTCTGGGTCAGGTATCCCCCGGACGTGTGCAGGATGCCCTTCGGCTTACCCGTGGTGCCCGAGGTGTAGAGAATGAAGAGCGGCTGCTCCGCGTCGAACGCCTCGGGCGTGTGCTCGGCCGACTGCCGACCGGTGATCTCGTGCCACCAGACGTCCCGGCCTTCGGACCACGCGGTGTCCTGACCGGTGCGGCGGACCACCAGGACGTGTTCGACGCTGTCGATGCGGGAGACGGCATCGTCCACGGCGGGCTTGAGTGCCGAGGGCTTGCCGCGACGGTAGCCGCCGTCGGCGGTGATGACGACCTTGGCGTCGGCGTCCTGGATGCGGGCGGCGATGGCATCCGCGGAGAAGCCGCCGAAGACCACCGAATGCGCTGCGCCGATGCGGGCGCAGGCCAGCATCGCCACGGCTGCCTCGGGGATCATCGGCAGGTAGACGGCGACCCGGTCGCCCTTGCCGACGCCGAGCTCGGTGAGTGCGTTGGCCGCGCGGGAGACCTCGTCCTTCAACTCCGCGTAGGTGATCGCGCGGCTGTCGCCGGGCTCACCCTCGAAGTGGATCGCCACCCGGTCGCCGTTGCCCGCTTCGACGTGGCGGTCCACACAGTTGTACGCGACGTTGAGCTTGCCGTCCGCGAACCACTTCGCGAAGGGTGGGTTGCTCCAGTCGAGCGTCTCGGTCGGCTGCGTGGCCCAGGTCAGGCGGCGGGCCTGCTCGGCCCAGAAGCCCAGCCTGTCCGCCTCGGCCTGCTCGTACGCCTCCGCTGTCACGTTGGCGTTCGCAGCCAGATCGGCAGGCGGTGTGAACCGCCGCTCCTCCTTGAGCAGATTGGCCAGGCTTTCGTTACTCACGACATCTCCCATTCCCAGGGTGTCCGTTGTGTCCCGGGGGACAGCTCATCAGGCTGCGGGCCAGGTGACAAGTGTCTACCGGAAATTGGTTTAGACCTGTGTCTCGTGTTGGGAGTCACACGTCCCGCTCTCGCAAGCAGCGTTGCCGGATACGAAAGCGGGACCACAAGGTCTCACGGACCGGGTGTGCGAGTGGTTCAGGCGTCGACCGTGGCGCCCGGGGTGGTGTGCAGGGCTTCAGCGCTGGGCTCCGCCCCCCATGCGCCGCCAGGGGCGACACGGACGAAGACCTCGTCGGGCCCGGTCCCGGAACTGGCGCCCTCGGTCAGCAGATAGGCCTGTGCCTCGCCGACATGGAAGTACATGCCGTGCAGTTGCAGGGTGCCTTCCGCCAGGCGCCGGGCCACCGACTCGTGCGCGCGCAGGTGCTCCAACTGCTGGACCACATTGGTCAGACAGAGCTGCTCGACCGCATCGGTGGGCAGTCGGCCGGCGATGCGCGCCCAGGAATGGTGACGGGACCGCATGCGCTCCAGACTCGGCAGCCCGTGCCGCAGCCAACGCCACAGAGGCGTCCGGGGCGTCTCCGATCCGGCCCCCAACAAGGCCTGCATGGCGCCGCACCCGGAGTGGCCGCAGATGGTGATGGACTCGACCTCGAGCACGTCCACCGCGTACTCGATGGCGGCAGCCACGGAGTCGTCGTTGCCCGTGGGGCCCTCGGAGACCCCGGAGCCGGACGGCGGCACCAGATTGCCGACATTCCGAACGGTGAAGAGGTCGCCCGGGCCGCTGGCAGTGATCATGCTGGTGACAAGGCGGGAGTCGGCGCAGGTGAGGAACAGCTGCGACGGCCGTTGCCCCTCGGCTGCCAGCCGGGCCAGCTCTTCGCGTACCAGCGGAGCGGTGGTGCGCTGGAACGAGCTGAGGCCGCTGAGGAGCCGATGGGTGCCGTGCCGTTGGCCCGCGGTCCCCTTCGGGACAGTGGAAGGGGCAGCCGCCGAGATGGTGTCCGAGGCAGGGGCGGGGGCAGGGGCGGTGAATGCGGCGTCCTGAGAGCGGTCGTGGCAATGATGATTACGCCACGGGGTCCACGGACGGCAGCAGGAGTGGGCAGCCGACGCGGGTTCGGCGATCCGGCCGCCGGAGCGCCCGGTGAACTCGATTCGGCCACCCAGTGCGGTCTGCGCCGCGTACCAGTCCTGGAGTGTTTCGTACGCCGCGTGGTCCATGAAGAAGCCGTCCAGCTCGACCACGGCGTCCACTCCTTGCGGAAGCCTTCCGAGCAAGCGGCTGAGCCGGGGAACGGCGAGGAAGGTCAGCTGGCCGCGAGCGGTTACCAGATATCGGCCATCCTGTTCCGTCACGGTGATCCTCGTGCGGGCCAACCGGTGCAGGGCGACGCCCACGGCCACGACGATGCCGATCGCCACACCTTCGAGCACTCCGGCCAGAAGCACGCCACTGATCGTTGCGCCGTACACCAGGAACTCCCGGTGTTTGTGGACCTTGCGGATGTGGGCAAAGCTGACCATCTGGATGCCGACCACCATGACCAGGGCGGCGAGTGCGGCCAGAGGGATCAACTCGAGAGCTGTGACCAGCAGAGCGGCTGCCAGTAGCACCCAGACGCCGTGCAGCACGGTGGAGGCGCGGCTCGTTGCGCCCGCCCGCACATTGGCCGAACTGCGGACGGCGCCGCCGGACACGGGAAGGCCGCCGGCGAGTCCTGACACCGCATTGGCGACACCTTGAGCACGCAACTCCCGGTCGAGGTCGGACCGTTTGACGTACACGGGCGGTGCCGCCCCGTCTCCAGGAGATCCTGCTGACCGCTCTGCGGCCAGCTTGTCCACGGACACCGCCGCCAGAAGGGATTCGAGGCTGGCCACCAGCATCACGGTGAACACGGCCGTTGCCAGTGCCGCGACCGGGCCCTGGGGCAGTTCGGGCAGCGCGTGCGAGCGCCATGACGGAAGGTTCACCCGGGCGATCCCGGGGGTTGCCGCAGAGGCCACAGCCGTGGCGATGACCACGGCGGCGAGTGCGGCAGGGATTTTGCGCAGCGATGACCCGATCCGTCCGGGCAGGCGTGGCCACGCGACGAGAAGGAGGATCGTCAGGCCCCCGATGAGTGGGGCGGCCGGCTCGAACCCGGCCAAGTGGGCAGGAAGCGAGAGGGCGTTGTCGAGGGCTGAACTCCGGGGTGTCCCGCCCAGCACGATATGCAGTTGGGCGAGAGCGATGGCCACACCGATACCCGCGAGCGTGCCATGCACGATGGCCGGGCTGACGGCGAGGGCACTGCGGGCGGCTCTCAGCGAACCGAGCAGAATCTGCAGGAGCCCCGCCCCGACGGTGATCGCGCACGTGGTGCGCCAGCCGTAGATCTGGATCAACTCGGCTGTGACCACCGTCAGTCCGGCGGACGGGCCGCTGACCTGGAGGGGTGTGCCGCCCAGGAGTCCGGCGACGATGCCGCCGATCGCGGCCGAGACCAGGCCGGCGGCGAGTGGGGCGTCCATGGCGACGGCGAGGCCGAGCGACATGGGAACGGCGATCAGGAAGACAGTGATCGATGCGGACACATCCGCACCCGAGACACGGAAACGTCCGCGGCGGGGCGGTGACGGCGGGCTGTGTGGACGCTTGAATCCCCAGGCGCGGGAAGCACGCGAACTGCGGGATGTGTGGTCTTTACGAGTAGGGGCGCAGGCAGACATATTCCCGTCTCCTCCGGGGCAGCGCGGTCGCGGTAAGTGAGTGACGGCGGCCGTGGATCACGGCGTGCAGCGGTGGGGTGAAGCGGCGGGATTTCTAAACTCTCCGTAAACGAATAGTAATGGAGGGTAAAGAAGGGTGTCCATGCTTTCGAGCAGATAGCTCAGTTGATCACTCTTTCAAGTGAATAAGCATCTTTTCATCCGGCTTGTCGTACTGGTTCCGGCAGAGCTGCGTGTGAGGTTGGCCGCGCCGTTTCGGCACTTCAACGCATGAATTCTGCAAGGAAGAGGGTGGACGGATGATGGCCGTCACGAAGCGGATCGCACTGGGGGCCGTGGCCACGACTCTGGTCGCCGGCCTGGCTGCCTGCTCGGGAACCCCCGGCCCTGCGCCCGGGGGGAAGAAGTCGGCCCCCGCCACGGGAGAGAACTCACCGGCGGCTGCGCCGAAGGGGGCGGTCCAGCTCATCGGGGACGGTTCCACCGCGTTCACAGGAGCCCAGCCGGAACTCCCTGCGGTCAAGCGACTCAAGCCCGGACAGAAGCCCCCGCAGTTCGTGGTGTTCTCGTGGGACGGCGCGGGCGAGGACAGCCAGAAGCTGTTCTCGCACTTCCGTGCGGTCGCGAAGAAGTACGACGCCAGGATGACGTACTTCCTCAGCGGCGTGTACCTCCTGCCCGAGGCGAAGAAGGAGCTCTACGCCCCCCCTCAGCATTCGGCGGGCCGCTCCGACATCGGGTTCAACGACGCCGAGGGAATTCGCCGGACACTGACGGAACTACGTGCCGCGTGGCTGGAGGGCAACGAGATCGGCACCCACTTCAACGGACACTTCTGTGGGCCGGACGGGGGAGTCGGGACCTGGTCGGTCGAGGAGTGGAAGAGCGAGATCGGTCAGGCGAAGGCGTTCGTGAAGAACTGGAAGACCAACGCCCCGGCCCTCAAAGGTGAAGCGCCCCTCCCCTTCGACTACGACAAGGAGCTGATCGGCGCTCGGACCCCATGCCTGGAGGGTCAGAAGAACATGGTCGCAGCCGCGCGGACCATGGGATTCCGCTATGACTCCAGCGGGGTCGGCAATCAGGTCTGGCCCGCGAAGAAGGACGGGATCTGGGATCTTCCCCTGCAACTGGTCCCCGTGCCGGGCCGCGCGTTCGAGACGCTCTCGATGGATTACAACTTCATGTTCAACCAGTCCGGTACGACGACACAGGGTGACCCGGACAAGCACGAGTACTGGGGCAACCAGATGCGGGACGGTCTGCTCCAGGCGTTCGACCGCGCCTACAACGGGAACCGTGCTCCGCTGATCATCGGGAACCACTTCGAGTCCTGGAACGGTGGTACCTACATGCGCGCGGTCGAGGAGACGATCAAGACGGTCTGCACCCAGCAGGATGTGCAGTGCGTTTCCTTCCGGCAGCTCGCCGACTGGCTGGACGTTCAGGACCCGGCAACACTCGCCAAGCTCGGGACCCTGAAGGTGGGGCAGAAGCCCCGACCCGGCTGGGCCGCCTTCCTCGCGGGGAAGGTCCCGGGCAAGCCTGCCGGCAGTCCCGTGCCTGCCAGACCGGCGGATCAGCCGGCAGGCAAGGGAGCCGACGGGAGCAGGAGCTAGGAGTCGGTCCAGGCGCCGCTCCGTCCGGTTCAGGCAGGCTGGGTGGCGTCGGTCTCCGCGCGGTGCTCATGCAGGATGAAGGCGGGGTCCACCTGGGCAGCCAGGTCGGCCCCCGTCTTCTCGTTGCCCCAGCTCTCCGCGTTCTTCAGGTGGAAGTGCACCATCTGCCGCGTGTAGCGCTCCCAGTCACGTAGCTCGTACGAATCCTCCGCGGCGTTCTGCAGCGCCTGCAGTGCCATCCGGTTGTCCGCCTCGAGCAGCTCGAACGCGGCCGGCCGGCCCTTCTCCATGGTCCGGACCCAGTCGGACAGACCTACGCCGACCAGCAGGTCGTCGCCGACCTCGGCACGCAGGAAGTCGAGGTCGTCCTCGCCCCGCACCTTGTTGCCCACCACCTTCAGGGCGATGCCGAAATCTCCGGCGTACTCCTTGTACTGGCGGTAGACCGAAACACCCTTCCGGGTCGGCTCGGCCACCAGGAAGGTCATGTCGAACCGCGTGAACATTCCCGACGCGAACGAATCCGACCCCGCCGTCATGTCGACCACCACGTACTCGTCCGGACCGTCGACCAGGTGGTTCAGGCAGAGCTCGACCGCGCCGACCTTGGAGTGGTAGCAGGCGACGCCGAGGTCGGACTCGGTGAACGGACCCGTGGCCATCAGCCGGATCTCACCGTCGTCGAGACGGACCGTGCGAGCACAGGCGTCGTACACCGGATTGTCCTCGCGGACGCGCAGAAGCCGGGACCCCTCCCCGGGGGGCGTCGTTTTGATCATGGTTGCGGTGGAGGTGATGCGGGGGTTGCTCCCGCGGAGGTAGTTCTTGATGAGAGGCAGTTGGGCGCCCATGGCGGGCAGGGCGGCGGCCTCGTCCTCGTCCAGGCCGAGGGCGGTCCCGAGGTGTTGGTTGATGTCGGCGTCCACCGCGACGACATGGGCTTCATTGGCAGCGAGATGGCGGATGAAGAGCGAAGACAGCGTGGTCTTGCCGCTGCCGCCCTTCCCTACGAAAGCGATCTTCATGTTCACCTAGGGTAGCGGTGTCGTCGCCCACTGCTGTCGAGCTTCGTGAAGAAGACCACTCCCGGCCTGTATTCGCATCGGGGGCGCGTAGCCTCGCTACTTATGAGTACGACTTCCTCGGACCCGCTTGCCGCCCTAGGGGAACTGCCAGGGGTCGCCGACGCGGTGGACTCCGTGCGCAAAGCGGTGGACCGGGTCTACGGGCACCGGGTGATGCGGCGCCGCAGTAACGAGGTCACCGCGGAAGCGGCCCTGCGCGGAGCTCGCGGTTCCGCGGCGCTCTCGGGTGCCGACTGGAATCTCGAAGAGGTTCGCCGACGCACGGACTTCAGTGCTGAGAGCGAGGCCCGCGTCATCGGTGCGGCCTTGAGGCTGACGGCGGAGGCGGGCCAGTTGCTCTCCATCTGGAGGCAGTCACCGCTCCGTGTTCTGGCACGGCTGCATCTGGTGGCGGCGGGCGGCGCTGCTCACGAGGACGCGGTCGGCAGGCCCAGGCTGGCGGGCGAGCCGGTCGACGAGCCGTTGATCGATGCGCCGGTCCCGGGCGCCGATGAGGTGGCGGGGAGGCTCGAAGGGCTCTCGCGACTGATCATTGCCGGAGGTTCGGCACCCGCGCTGGTCACGGCCTCGGTGGTGCACGGTGAGTTGCTTGCGTTGCGCCCCTTCGGTACGCACAACGGCCTGGTCGCCCGAACCGCGGAGCGGATCGTGCTGATCGGCAGCGGGCTCGACCCCAAGTCGATCTGTCCTGCCGAAGTCGGCCATGCGGAGCAGGGGCGCGCGGCCTATGTGGCGGCCTTCGAGGGGTACCTGTCGGGAAGGCCCGAAGGTATGGCTGCCTGGATCGCCCACTGCGGGCGCTCGGTGGGACTCGGTGTCAGGGAATCCACGGCTGTGTGCGAGGCGCTGCAGCGCGGGGCCGCCTAGCTGTGTCGGCTTGTCGGGGCCGGAGGTCGATGACGCGGCCGGCCGGTTGTCGCGGAGATGCGCCGTGCTCGTCGGGCGACCACCAAGACAGGGGTGCGGCGGCATCGATTCCGATACCGCCGCTGACACGTCCGCCCAGTTACCAAGCGTCCTCGATATGTGCCCATCAGGTCGGGTTCTTTGCCCGTTGCCTGGTGCGGCTGGCCCGTAATCGACGGGTCGACGTCGCGTGGGTGCTCGGCTTTCGTGCTTCGGTCCGTGGGGCCTTCTGTGCGTGAAAAGGTCATCCTCTCGGATGTCCCTGGTCTCGCGGGCCGTTGAGTCCTTTGTACTCCTGGACGCGGGGGAGTGGAAGGCCTGACCGCACTTCTTTACTTTTCTTTTCAAATATGGTCGGGTCGGACATTTCGGTGGGCATGCCACCGGAGGGTCGGTGCCGCACGCGCGGCGTCATGTCTGCCGACGGTCGCCGATCGGGTGCTGTCAGGCGGAGGGTGAGGGTGAGGCGGCGCGGCGGCGGTTGACGTACCAGACCAGCCCAGCTGTTACGGCGGCTGCGCCCAGCGCGGCTGCGGCCACGAGTGCCGGTCGTGGCGGAAGTGAGAACGCGGGGAGACGCTGCTTGAGCCGGACGGGGCGATCGAAGACGAGAATCGGCCATTCCCGGAGGATGGCCTCGCGCCGCAGTGCCCGGTCAGGGTTGACGGCGTGCGGGTAGCCGACGGACTCCAGCATCGGCACGTCGGTCGCGGAGTCGCTGTACGCGTAACAGCGTGAGAGGTCGTAGCCCTCCGACTCGGCGAGGGCTTTGATTGCCTCGGCTTTGGTCGGCCCGTAGGCGTAGTACTCGATCTCGCCGGTGAAGCAGCCGTCATCCCCCACGACCATACGAGTCGCTACGACCCGGTCGGCACCGAGCAGCTCCCCGATCGGTTCGACGACTTCAGCGCCTGAGGTCGAGACGATGACCACGTCGCGTCCGGCGGTGTGGTGCTCCTCGATGAGAGTGGCGGCCTCGTCGTAGATGATCGGGTCGATGAGATCGTGCAGGGTTTCGGCCACGAGGTCCTTGACCTGCTGGACGTTCCACCCCTTGCAGAGGGCCGAGAGGTATTCCCGCATCCGCTCCATCTGGTCGTGATCGGCGCCCCCGGCAAGGAACACGAACTGTGTGTACGCGGTGCGCAGTACCGCTCGGCGGTTGATCAGCCCGCCCTGGTAGAAGGACTTGCTGAAGGTCAGTGTCGATGACTTCGCAATGACCGTCTTGTCCAGGTCAAAGAAGGCTGCTGTGCGCGGTGAGAAGCAGTTTTCCACAAACGTGAGCATAGGGGCCCGCCATTCGGCGTAAAATCCGGCGGGTGGGTTTGCCTGAGAAGGTGCTCGGGTACACCATGGAAGTCACGGATCGTTCGCGACCGTGCTAACCCGGTCCGGCTCCTCCCCCCCCTGAGTCGGCCCTGGGGACGACCCCCGCTCTCCCCCCCGGCGGGGGTCGTCGCATGTCCGGACACATTTGAAGTCGGTGATTCGCGGGCTTCGCCCCCTTCTGCTGCCGCCGTTCCCCCTCCTCGCGGGGCTTCACTCGATCATGCATCGTCACTGTGTGTAGGGGAAGGGCTGCGCTCCGAAAGTCCCCTGTACGAGCTACCGGGATATTCACAGCGTTGGGGTTGTCCACAGTTTTTGAGCAAGATCCACATCTTTTTCCGGGTCGTTGCATGTTGATTCCGCCCGCGAAGTCCGCGGGTTCCGGAATCGCGCATCTCTGAAGTGTGGGGAGACCGTCGCGAAACCGTACGAAGGGACGACGAGGGGGCGAAGATCGTGGCTGGATCTTTCGTGGACGGGGGTCCGTCCGGTACCGACCGGCGGCGCGGCGGACCTCTGATCGTGACCGAGGACGCGGGTCTGCTGGACGATCTGCTCCGGCTCTGCGCGGCGGCGGGGGTGGTGCCCGAGGTCCGTCACGGACCTCCGGGAGAGAGGAGCGCGTGGGAGCGGGCTCCGATGGTTCTGGTGGGCGACGACGCGGCGCGTGGGTGCCGAGGAGTGACCCGCAGACCAGGTGTCATGCTCGTCGGACGGGACCAGGACGACCCCGACGTATGGCGTCGCGCGGTCGAGATCGGGGCCGAATACGTGCTGAGACTCCCCGATTCCGAAGGCTGGCTGGTCGACCAGATCGCCAATGCTGTGGAGGGTGTGGGCCGATCCGCGCTGACCGTGGGAGTGATGGGGGGACGCGGCGGCTCCGGCGCATCCACGCTGGCCTGCGCGCTTGCTGTGACAGCGGCGAGGTCGGGCCGCCGGACCATGCTCATCGACGGCGATCCTCTGGGCGGCGGGATCGACGTGCTGCTCGGTGGTGAGGAATGCGAGGGCTTGCGGTGGCCGGATTTCGCCCGTTCGAAGGGGAGGTTGGGCGGAGGTGCGCTGGAGGAGTCCCTGCCCGCGTTGCACGGCCTTCGTGTGCTCAGCTGGAGTCGCGACGATGCGGTGATCGTTCCGCCGCAGGCCATGCGGTCGGTGCTCGCAGCGGCGCGCCGGCTCGGTGGAGTGGTTGTCGTTGATCTGCCGCGGCGGGTCGACGAAGGCGTGGCCGAGGCGCTGGCGCAGCTGGATGTCGGGCTGTTGGTCGTGCCCGGGGAGCTGCGAGCGGTCGCGGCAGCGCAGCGAGTGGCGTCCGTGGCCGGCATGGTCCTGGAGGACCTTCGGGTCGTTGCCCGGGGCCCTTACACGGCAGGTCTCGACGAACAGTGGGTGGCGCAGGCGCTGGGCTTGCCGCTCGTCGGTGATCTGCCCGCGGAGCCCGGGCTGGCTTCGGCCCAGGACTGCGGGGTGCCTCCGGGCGGGAACAGCCGCGGCGCCCTGGCCCGCTTCTGCACGGCCTTCTGGGATCTGGCTGATGTGCCGAGCCGCGTCGAGGGCGTGCCGGGGCGGTCCCACGAGGGAGAGGCGTCATGACCGAGACCCTGCTCGACGCCGTACGCCAGCGACTCGCCCGCAGCGGTGCGGCGCCCACTCCAGCAGGGGTGGCCGCCGCCCTGAGGGAGCAGGGCCGTTTGCTCGGTGACGCGGAAGTGCTCGGTGCGGCCGAGGAGCTGAGGGGCGAACTCGTCGGTACAGGAGTCCTGGAGAGGCTGCTGGCCGACCCGGCGGTGACCGATGTGCTGGTGTCCGCTCCCGACAGGGTGTGGGTGGACCGAGGCGGTGGTCTCGAGCTGACCGGGGTCGTCTTCCCGGATGCGGCGGCCGTCCGGCGGCTGGCTCAGAGGCTCGCAGCAGTGGCGGGGCGACGGCTGGACGACGCCCGGCCGTGGGTGGACGCCCGGCTGCCGGACGGCACGCGCATGCATGCGGTGCTGCCGCCGGTGTCGGTCGGATCGACCTGCCTCTCGCTGCGGGTGGTGCGGCCGAGGGCCTTCGCACTCGCGGAGCTCGTGGCGGCGGGGACGGTGCCGCCCGGAGGCGACCGGCTGTTGAGAGCGTTGGTGGAGGCCAGGGTCTCGTATCTGATCAGCGGGGGAACGGGTGCGGGGAAGACGACTCTCCTGTCGAGTCTGCTGGGAGCGGTCGGTGAGGGGGAGCGCATCGTGCTGGCCGAGGACTCGGCTGAACTACGCCCTGATCACCCGCATGTGGTGCGTCTGGAATCACGCCCGGCCAATCAGGAAGGCGCGGGACGGGTGACTCTTCGGGACCTGGTACGCCAGGCGTTGCGTATGCGCCCTGACCGGCTGGTGGTGGGAGAGGTCCGCGGCGCCGAGGTGACAGAACTCCTGGCGGCTCTCAACACCGGCCACGAAGGCGGGTGCGGCACTGTGCACGCCAATGCGGCCGAGCATGTTCCGGCGCGTCTGGAGGCTCTCGGAACAGCCGCGGGTCTCGATCGGGCCGCTCTGCACAGCCAGTTGGCAGCCGCACTGTCCGTGGTCGTCCACCTCGTACGAGATCGAGGAGGACAGCGGCGTCTGGCCGAGGTGCATGTGCTCGAGCGGGATTCCGCAGGGCTGGTAGTGACTGTGCCCGCGCTGCGCTGGGGCGCCGCGGGGTTCGAGCCGCAGCGGGGCTGGGGGCGGCTCGAGGCGCTGATCGGGGAGGTGTCATGACGGCGCCCGGCTCTGACGCCCTGATGCATGTGCCCGCGTGGGTGATGGCGGGCTGCGCCGGCGTGGCAGGTGGTGTGGCCCTGGCGCGGGACCCGGGGGCACGTCGGGCCCGGTTGTCGCCGGCCCGACGGCGTGAGGTGAGGTGGGGGCCGGCCGCACGGGCCACGGCCCGCACGTTTCTCGAAGGGCGACGGGAATGGCTGTGTGCCCCTGTGGCGGCCCTTCTCGCCGTACTGGGGGAATCAGTACTTCCTCTGCTCGCGGGCGCCGTGGCGGTGCCTCTCGTGAGGCGCTGGCTGGGCCGGCGAGCTCGGCGGAGCGAGTGTGAGAAGGCAGCTCAAGCGGTGACGGGGCTGTGCGGGGCAGTGGTCGGCGAGCTACGGGCCGGGCGTGAACCCGGACAGGCTCTGCTCGCCGCCGCCCGGAACACCGGTGCCCTGGGTGCCGCGGAGTCCGCGGTCCTGGCCGCCGCGCGGTTCGGTGGCGATGTGCCGGGTGCGCTGCGGCAGGCTTCGGAAGGGCCCGGCCTCGACGGGCTCGCCGGTATGGCCGCGTGTTGGCGGGTCGCGGTGAACGGCGGTGCCGGTCTCGCGGCAGGACTGGCCCGTCTGGAGTGCGCGCTGCGGGGCGAGAGACGACGACGGGAGGAACTGCGGGCACAGCTGACGGGCGCGTGGTCGACCGTGGTGGTCCTGGCCTTGCTGCCGGTGGTGGGTCTTGCGCTGGGAGCGGCACTCGGGGCGGATCCGTTGCGAGTTCTGCTGCACAGTCCGGGCGGACTCGCCTGCCTGGTGACGGGCTGCCTGCTGGAGTCCGCGGGGCTGTTCTGGGCATCGCGGATCGTGCGTGCGGTGGAGGCGGCGTGAGCGGTGCGCTCGGTGCGGGAGGACCACTGTGGGCGGACTCGGCGGCGCTCGGTGCGCTCGGGGTGGCGCTGGGCACAGCCGCTTATCTCACCCTCGTGCTGTCCGGTCGGCGCGACGAGCGGGCCGTACGCAGACGGGGCCGGCTGCTGACCGGGTCCTGCGCGAGCCGGCCACAGCCGAAATGGATGGACGGGCGGGTGCCGGACAGCAGTCGTGCACGACGGTGGGCGATGTTTCTGGCCGTCTGGGCGGCCGGCTGGAGCCTTCTCGGTGGACCCGTCGGATGTGGGGTCGGTCTCGCGTCTGCCTACGGGCTGCGGCGGTGGCAGCTGCAGCACTCGGCGGGAGACCGTGGCGCCGTCGGCACGGAGGCCGAGGCTGCTCTGATCGCCCGACAGCTGCCCATGGCAGCCGACCTGCTGGCGTCCTGTCTCTCGGCTGGCGCCGGACCGCGTGACGCGGCCGAAGCGGTCGGGGAGTCCATCGGCGGCCCGGTCGGCGAGCGGCTGGCCCGTACCGCGGCCGAGATCTCGCTCGGTGGCGAACCGTCCCAGGCCTGGGGCCGGTTCGGGGAGATACCGGGAGCCGCGCCCCTGGCCCGCTGTCTGGAGCGGGCCGCGACGACGGGGGCACCTGCGGCGGAGCCGGTTTCCAGGCTGGCCGATGAGATGCGTGCCGAACGGACGAGCGCGGCGGTGGCACGTGCCCAGCGAGCGGGTGTGCTGATCACCGCACCGGTGGGGCTCTGTTTCCTGCCCGCCTTCCTGACGGTGGGTGTGGCACCGGTGGTGATCGGGCTGGCGGTCGGCCTGGTGTCCGTCGGCTGAGCGGGGAACCGCACTCTTCCGGATCACGGTTCCGAGAAACAGACCAGGACGAGGGGCCGGCGTGCTCCCGCCCGGAGTCCGGGCCGCGCCGTGTCCTGAGCACTGATCCGCGTCGTGGGTCGAAGCACTGAATCGAAATGCCGAACAGAACAACATGAGTTCGAACGTGGGGGTCGAGATGGGCAGGAAAGTCATGCAGCAGTTCCTGAGTGCGCTGCTTCGTGCGAGGGAGTGCAGGTTCGGCAGGGGCGCCCGGCGCCGCGCGTCGGACCGGGGGATCGCGTCGGACCGGGGGATGACGACGTCCGAGTACGCAGTCGGGACCATCGCCGCCTGCGCCTTCGCGGCGGTGCTCTACAAGGTGGTCACCAGCGGGGCTGTTCAGTCTGCGATGCAGTCGCTGATCAAGGGCGCCCTCGATGCGAGTTTCTGAGACGCCGCGGAGGGGCCGCGGCCGCGACCGGTGCGGAGGCCTCGGCGGCGACAGGGGAGCGGTGACGGCGGAGGCGGCCATGGTCATTCCCGTGCTGGTCGCTTTCGTCCTCGCCCTCGTCTGGGCGCTCGTGGCCGCGTCGGACCAGATCCGCTGCGTGGACGCGGCACGAGCCGGGGCGCGGGCCGCTGCCCGGTCCGAGCCGGAGGCGGCCGTACGGTCCGCGGCGCGGGAAGCGGCGCCGGGCAGAGCTCGGGTCGCCGTGGAGCGGGCCGGGGAATTGTGGCGGGTCCGGGTGGAGGCACCGACACCCGGACCCGGGTCGCTGGGCCTGACGCTGAGTGCCGAGGCGGTCGCGCTGGCCGAGGACACGGTGGGGACAGAGCTTTGAGGACGATGAGAGATGGCCCCAAGGCCGGGGACCGAGGGCTGGCCACCGTCTGGATGGCGTTCTCGGCGGCCACTCTCTGCGCGATGTTCGCGATGCTGCTCGCCCTCGGGCAGGCCGTCTCCGCCCGTCATCAGGCCGGCGGCGCGGCGGATCTGGCGGCGCTTGCCGCAGCCGACCGGGCGTTGCGGGGCGCTGAGGCGGCGTGCGATGCGGCACGTCGGGTCGCAGCGGCCCAAGGAGCGGAGGTCGTGCGTTGCGGGGTCCAGGGTGAGATCGCCGACGTGACAGCCCGCGCGCGTTTCGGCCCGTACGCGCCCGAGGTCAGGTCGCGAGCGGGGCCTCCGCAGGCCCCGCCGCGTCCGGCGGCGCGGTCCTGAGCAGCTCTGTCAGGAGGCGTACGGCGCCCCGCTTGTGCAGTGGTTCGTTGCCGTTGCCGCATTTGGGGGACTGGATGCAGGAGGGGCAGCCCGCCTCGCACTCGCAGGACGCGATGGCCTGTCGGGTCGCCGTGAGCCATGCGTGGGCCGTGTGGAAGGCGCGCTCCGCGAAGCCCGCGCCACCCGGGTGGCCGTCGTAGACGAACACCGTGGGAAGGAGCGTGTCGGGGTGCAGCGGTACGGAGACACCGCCGATGTCCCAGCGGTCGCAGGTGGCGAAGAGCGGAAGCATCCCGATGGAGGCGTGCTCGGCGGCGTGGAGGGCGCCTCCCAGGATCTCCGGGCTGATCCGGGCCCCGTCGAGCTGGTCCTCGGTGACCGTCCACCACACGGCGCGGGTGCGCAGGGTACGGGGCGGCAGGTCGAGCTTGGTCTCGCCCAGGACCTCTCCGGTGATCAGCCTCCGGCGCAGGAAGGAGACGACCTGGTTCGTGACCTCGACCGAGCCGAAGCAGAGTCGGCCGTCACCCCATGGAATCTCGGTGTCGGTCTCCAGTACGGAGATCGCGGTCGTGTCGCGGGCGTTGGTCGAGTAGGGCGGGACGGCTTCCTCCACCAAGGCCACCGAATCCTCCAGATCCAGTCTCCGGACGAGGTATGTGCGGCCCTGGTGAAGGTGTACCGCGCCCTCGTGCACGGCGGTGTGCGCTGCCGATTCGTCGACCGTTCCCAGAAGCCGGCCTGTGCCTTCCTCGACGATCTGGACCGGGCGGCCACCACCGCCGCGGATGTCCGTGAGATCGGCGGCCCGTTCGCGGCGGGTCCAGTGCCAGCCCGTGGCCCGCTTGCGCAGCAGCTTCGAGGCTTCGAGCTGTGGCAGCAGGTCGGGCACCGCAGGGCCGAAGAGGGCGATGTCGTCGTCCGTGAGGGGGAGTTCCGCTGCCGCCGCGCACAGGTGGGGAGCGAGGACGTATGGGTTGTCCGGGTCCAGGACGGTCGACTCCACGGGCTGCTGGAAGAGCGCCTCGGGGTGATGGACGAGGAATGTGTCCAGTGGGTCGTCCCTGGCCACGAGGATGGCGAGGGCGCCTTGCCCGGAGCGTCCCGCGCGGCCGGCCTGCTGCCAGAGAGAGGCACGGGTGCCCGGATAACCGGCGATGATGACGGCGTCGAGGCCCGAGACGTCGATGCCGAGCTCGAGCGCGGTCGTGGCGGCCAGTCCGAGCAGGTCTCCGGAGTGCAGCGCTCGTTCCAGGGCCCGCCGTTCCTCGGGCAGATAGCCGCCGCGGTAGGCGGCGACGCGCCCGGGCAGTGAGCGGTCCACCTCGGCCAGCCGTTCCTTGGCGATGAGGGAGATCAGTTCGGCCCCCCGCCGGGAGCGGACGAAGGCGACCGAGCGTACGCCCTGAATGGTCAGATCGGTCAGGAGGTCGGCGGTCTCGGCCGTCGCCGTACGGCGTACCGGAGCCCCTTTCTCGCCGTGCAGTTCCGTCAGTGGAGGTTCCCAGAGGGCGAAGACCATCTCACCTCGGGGCGAGGCGTCGTCGGCGACCTCTCTGACGGTCAGACCTGTGAGGCGGCCCGCCGCGACCGAGGGCTGTGCCGAAGTGGCGGAGGCGAGGAGGAAGACCGGAGCGGATCCGTAACGGGTGCAGAGCCGGCGCAGGCGGCGCAGCACCTGGGCCACATGGGAGCCGAAGACGCCCCGGTAGGTGTGGCACTCGTCGATGACGACGAAGCGAAGGGACCGGAGGAAGGAGGCCCAGCGGGGGTGGGACGGGAGGATACCCCGATGCAGCATGTCCGGATTCGTCAGGACGTAGTTGGCGTACTGGCGCACCCATTCGCGTTCCTCGACCGGCGTGTCACCGTCGTAGACCGCCGGCCGGATCGCGGAGCCGAGGGGTGCCGCGAGTTCCTTCACCGCGCGGCGTTGGTCGGCGGCCAGGGCCTTGGTGGGAGCCAGGTACAGGGCGGTGGTACCGCGGCCGTTCGGGGCGTGGGAGCCGTCGAGAAGGGTGCTCAGCACCGGAGCGAGGTAGGCGAGTGACTTGCCGGACGCCGTCCCCGTGGCGATCACGACGGACTCGCCGTCCAGGGCGTGCTCGGCGGCGGTGGCCTGATGGGTCCACGGATGGTCGATTCCGGCCCGGCCGATCGCCGAGATCACTTCTGGCCGGATGCGATCCGGCCAGATGGCATGGGTTCCCACGCGCGGGGGCAAGTGCTCCGTATGAGTGATGCGCGCTGCCCGGCCCGCCGCTGCGGCGAGCCGGTCGAGAACCACCGTGGGAGAGGGGCGCGAGCCCGCGTTCTCGGGTGGTCGACTGGGGCGGTGATTCTTGGCCATCGGCACCGAGTGTGTCACTGGCATGACGGACAATGGTCCCAAGGCGTCGTGCATGGCTGCTGGTAAGTGATTGAATGCCATCGCGGCTGGCGATCCGTCCCCTGGCCTCCGTCGGGGAGACCGAGGGGCGACCGCTCGATAGCAAGGTGCTGGAGGATCCGTGGACCTGTCCCTGTCGACTCGCAATGTGTCCGGCCCTGGTGGCGACCGTACGGTCGTCGAGGTCGGTGGCGAGATTGATGTGTATACCGCGCCCAAGCTGCGCGAGCAGTTGGTCGAGTTGGTGAATGACGGCAGCTACCACCTGGTTGTCGACATGGAAGGCGTCGACTTCCTCGACTCCACCGGCCTCGGCGTGCTCGTGGGCGGCTTGAAGCGTGTCCGGGCCCATGAGGGCTCGCTGCGCCTGGTGTGCAACCAGGAGCGCATTCTCAAGATCTTCCGGATCACAGGTCTGACCAAGGTGTTTCCCATTCACACCACGGTCGACGAGGCTGTCGCGGCCACCGACTGAGGCGTCGGTGCCTGCCGGCAGCTCCAAGGTCGGCAGGCACGCAGTGACAGACCGGCGGGCGGCAGCAGTCAGGCCGCCACGAGCAGGTGGTCGACCTCATGGTCGGCTGCCGGCTTCGTCGGTTCCCGGAGGGGAATGAGAACAGGGGTACCGGGCGTCACGCCCGGGCCCCTGAGACGCACGCCCATACGTTCGAGGGGGATGGCATGCCAACCGTTGAACTCCGCTTCAGCGCTCAGCCCGAACACGTCAGGACGGCCCGCTTGGTGGCAGCCGCCGTGGCGCGACGGGCCGGCGTCGACGAGGCGGTGCTCGACGAGGTCAGACTCGCAGTCGGTGAGGCGTGCAGCCGCGCGGTGGGGCTGCATCGGAACCATCACATCACCACCCCGGTCACAGTCATTCTGACCGAGGAGGAGAAGGCATTCTCCATCGAGGTGGGCGACGGGCT
This sequence comes from Streptomyces sp. NPDC002793, assembly GCF_040295485.1. Lineage (NCBI taxonomy): Bacteria > Bacillati > Actinomycetota > Actinomycetes > Kitasatosporales > Streptomycetaceae > Streptomyces > Streptomyces sp. NPDC002793. The sequence continues at coordinate 40,619 of NZ_JBEOVL010000021.1, forward strand.
CACGGCTTCGGGACGTGAGGCCTCGGCGCAGGGGACACTCGGCGGCGGTCCGGACGACCCGGAGACCGATGCCGACGGCGAGGACGAGATGGGCCTCGCGGTCATCAGCGGCCTGGTCGACGACGTGGAGGTCCGCACGGGTGCGGACGGTGGAGTGATCCGCATGACCTGGCCGACGGCTCCGGTCGTCGTGCTTCCCTGACCCACCACCGACCCACCCCCCGCCGGACAGTCAGCCGGACGGCCGAACAGTTTGGCAGCCAGGCTGCAAAACGGACGGGACCGGCCGGACGGACCGGAAAATCATGACAGCTGTTCGGGGCCTCCCTGCCCCGCACGGGCCCCTGCTGAGCAGGGGCCTTTTCTGTTTTCTCGGTCACGATCTTCGATCATTGTGCACGCGTCATGCTTCTGTCCCATTACTGCATTCGGGTCCGAACAGGCTCGAGATCTTTTGTCATTGGGTGGACGAAAGTCGATTTCATTGACCACCCACTGTTTTGATCGGGTTCTTCTCCCTACAATCCGTCCACGTCTTGAGCGCTCAGCTTCAAGGAGGACGTATGGCGGAGTTCTTCAACACCCCAAACCCCCCACTGGCAGAACTGACGCACGGTGCCGCACCTTCCGGCCGGTCCACCTCACTCGCAGCCGCAGTACTCACCGATGGCAATCGGCTGATCGTCGTCGTCGTCGCGGTCGTAGCCGTTGCCGCCCTGGTCGTGGCCCAGCTGCTGGTACGCCAGGTGCTGGCGGCCGGTACAGGCACTGAACGCATGAAAGAGATCGCGGCCGCCGTCCAGGAAGGCGCGAACGCGTATCTGGCCCGGCAACTGCGAACCGTCGGCATCTTCGCCGTCGTCGTGTTCTTCCTGCTTCTGCTGCTTCCTGCCGACAACTGGTCGCAGCGCGCGGGGCGCTCTCTGTTCTTCCTGGTGGGTGCGCTTTTCTCGGCCGCCACCGGATACATCGGTATGCGGCTGGCCGTCCGCAGCAATGTGCGTGTGGCGGCTGCGGCGCGTGAGGCCACCCCCGTCGCGGGAGAGCCGGAAAAGGATCTCACCACCGTTTCGCACAAAGCGATGAAGATCGCTTTTCGTACAGGTGGCGTGGTCGGCATGATCACGGTGGGCCTCGGCCTGCTCGGGGCCTCCTGTGTGGTGCTCGTCTACGCCGCCGACGCGCCCAAGGTGCTGGAGGGATTCGGCCTCGGTGCCGCGTTGATCGCCATGTTCATGCGGGTGGGGGGCGGCATCTTCACCAAGGCCGCCGACGTGGGTGCCGACCTCGTGGGCAAGGTGGAGCAAGGCATCCCCGAGGACGACCCGCGCAACGCCGCCACCATCGCCGACAACGTCGGCGACAACGTCGGCGACTGCGCGGGCATGGCCGCAGACCTGTTCGAGTCATACGCCGTGACGCTCGTGGCCGCACTCATCCTGGGCATGGCCGCATTCGGAGACTCGGGGCTCGCCTTTCCACTGATCGTGCCGGCGATCGGCGTGGTCACGGCGATGATCGGGATCTTCGCCGTCGCCCCGAGGCGCGCCGACCGCAGCGGAATGAGCGCCATCAACCGCGGATTCTTCGTATCCGCGGTGATCTCGCTCGTCCTCGTGGCGGTGGCCGCCTTCCTCTATCTGCCGTCCTCGTACGCCGAGCTCGACGGGGTCACGGACGAAGCCATCACCGCGCACGGTGGCGACCCGCGGGTCTTCGCGCTGGTCGCCGTAGCCATCGGCATCGTGCTCGCCGCCCTGATCCAGCAGCTCACCGGCTACTTCACCGAGACCGGTCGGCGCCCGGTCCGGGACATCGGGAAGTCCTCGCTGACCGGCCCCGCGACCGTCGTGCTCGCGGGCATCTCCATCGGGCTGGAGTCGGCCGTCTACACCGCGCTGCTGATCGGTCTCGGTGTCTACGGAGCCTTCCTGCTCGGCGGTACATCGATCATGCTGGCGCTCTTCGCGGTGGCCCTGGCAGGGACCGGACTGCTCACCACCGTGGGCGTCATCGTCGCGATGGACACCTTCGGTCCGGTCTCCGACAACGCCCAGGGCATCGCCGAGATGTCCGGGGACGTCACGGGTGCCGGAGCCCAGGTCCTCACGGACCTGGACGCCGTCGGCAACACCACCAAGGCCATCACCAAGGGCATCGCGATCGCCACGGCGGTTCTGGCCGCGGCGGCGCTGTTCGGCTCGTACCGGGATGCCATCGCCTCGGCGGTCGCCGACGTGGGGGCCGGGGCCGGAGAGCTCGGGCTGAGCCTGGACATCTCGCAGCCGAACAACCTGGTCGGCCTGATCCTCGGAGCCGCGGTCGTCTTCCTCTTCTCCGGTCTGGCCATCAGCGCCGTCTCCCGTTCGGCCGGGGCCGTGGTCCACGAGGTGCGGCGGCAGTTCCGGGAACACCCAGGAATCATGGACTACACGGAGAAGCCGGAGTACGGACGCGTCGTCGACATCTGTACCAAGGACGCGCTGCGTGAGCTCGCCACGCCCGGGCTGCTCGCGGTTTTGGCGCCGATCGCGGTCGGGTTCACCCTGGGGGTCGGGGCCCTCGGTTCCTATCTCGCCGGAGCCATCGCCACCGGCACCCTGATGGCCGTCTTCCTCGCCAACTCCGGTGGAGCGTGGGACAACGCCAAGAAACTCGTCGAGGACGGCCACCACGGCGGCAAAGGCAGTGACGCCCATGCCGCGACGGTCATCGGCGACACGGTCGGCGATCCCTTCAAGGACACGGCGGGCCCGGCCATCAACCCCCTCCTCAAGGTGATGAATCTGGTGGCGCTGCTCATCGCCCCCGCGGTGGTGCAGTTCAGCTACGGGGAGGACGCGAGCGCGGGGGTGCGGGCCTTGGTGGCCGGCATCGCCGTCGTGGTCATCGTCGGTGCCGTCTACGCGTCCAAGCGGCGGGGGATCGCCGTGGGCGACAGCGAAAGCCCGGGCGGTGGCCCGGGCGCCGGTGGCGGTGACGACGGAGGGAACGGCCCCGCGAAGTCCGCCGGTCCTGCCGCGGTGTCATGAGGCACACGATCGCGGGCCCGACGTTCCGATAGGTGACATCGAGTCAGTACGGCGGCGGACGGCGCCCCCTGGTGTGCCGTCCGCCGTGTCGGTGTCCTGCGGGAGGGGCTCTGAGGGCGAGACAGGTCCGCACGGATGTCCGAGTGGGTAGGTGAGTTGTATCTCCCTCATTTCCCTTGGTGCAAATGGCTGCAAAAGCATATATATCGGATGCCCGGCGCCTGATTGTCGGCCACTCGACGTGTAAGTTCCGGGGCCGAGAGCCTTGGAAGGGACCCAATCCGGTGAACAAGAAGCTTGCAGCCGCACTGTCCGGCGGTGCGGTACTCGTACTGACGCTGTCGGGCTGCAGCGACGACAGCGACGACAAGGTGAACGACTGGGCGAAGAAGGTCTGCGACCAGGTTCAGCCGCAGTTGCAGAAGATCGCGAACGCCAATGCCGCGATCCAGCAGCAGACGGGCGATGAGAGCAAGCCCGCCGATGTCCAGAAGACCGACTCGGCCGCCTTCCAGCAGATCTCGCAGGCGTACAAGGCGCTGGGCACGGCTGTGCAGTCGGCGGGGGCGCCGCCCGTGGAGGGCGGAGAGGCCACGCACAAGGAGGCGGTGAAGGAGCTCAACGCCTCCTCGACGGCCTACGTGAACCTGAAGACGAAGGTCGACGCGCTGGATCCGAAGGACCAGGCGAAGTTCGCCGACGGTCTCACCGGCATCGCCGACGAGCTGACGAAGATCAGCACCAACGGTGACCAGGCACTGAGGAAGCTTCAGTCCGGCGAGGTCGGTTCCGCCATGGCGAAGCAGAAGGGCTGCCAGAAGCCGAAGGCCTCGGCTCCTCCCGCCTCCGCTCCGTCCGCACCGACGTCGAAGTCCGCGTCGCCCTCGGCCTCGGCGACCGAGAAGTCGTAGTGGCCGGGGAGCGGTAGCGATCGAGCCCCCGCAGCTGCCCGGCCGACCCTTGCGGGGGCCGGGCGGCTGCCGTTGTCGGTGTGAGCGGACACAATGGGCGGGTGAGTACGACCAGCCTCCCCGCATCCGACCGTGCCCCCCGGCTCCGCGAAGCCCTGATCGCCGCCGCGTTCACCGCCGATGGCCTCCTCGAACGGCTCGGCGCGTCCGCGTACGCCGCGCTCGCCCGCAGCGAAACGGTCCCGGCGCTCCGGGCCACCCGCGGGGATTCGCCGCTCGACACGCTGGTGCGGATGTTCCTTCTGCAGCGCCCCGTTCCGGTCGCCGCGGCGGCCGCCGCCCTCCCGCTGGAGGTGTGCGTGGAGGACGGCTGGGCGGTTCACGAGGGCGACATGGTCGCAGCGACCGTCGACGTGCGGCCCTACGGCGGACCCGAGGGGGAGGACTGGTTCATCGTCTCCGACCTGGGGTGCGCGGTCGGAGGAGCCGGCGGCATCGGCTCGCACGAGGAAGGCGTCGTCCTGGGCGTCGGCGGGGCCTCCACCACGCTCGCCGGAATCACCGTGCGCAAGCCCGTGGCCTCCGCCCTCGATCTCGGTACGGGATCCGGTGTCCAGGCCCTGCACGCTGCCCAGCACGCCACCCGGGTCACGGCCACGGACGTCAACCCGCGCGCGCTGGAATTCACCCGCCTGACCCTCGCCCTGTCCGGAGCGGCCCCCGCCGATCTGCGGGAGGGCTCCCTCTTCGAACCGGTCGGTTCCGAGACGTATGACCTGATCGTGTCCAACCCGCCCTTCGTCATCTCGCCCGGTGCCCGGCTGACGTACCGCGACGGCGGCATGGGCGGTGACGACCTGTGCCGGACACTGGTGCGGCAGGCAGGGGACCGGCTCAACGAGGGCGGTTACGCGCAGTTCCTCGCCAACTGGCAGCACGTGGAGGGCGAGGAGTGGCAGGACCGGGTGCGCTCCTGGGTGCCCGACGGCTGTGACGCCTGGATCGTGCAGCGCGAGGTGCAGGACATCACGCAGTACGCCGAGCTGTGGCTGCGGGACAGCGGCGACCACCGTACCGACCCCGCCCTGTACACCGAGCGGTACGAGGCCTGGCTGGACGAGTTCGAGGCCCGTGACACCAAGGCCGTCGGCTTCGGCTGGATCACGCTCCGGAAGTCCGCCGCGGCGGCCGCCGGGAATCCCTCGCTCGTGGCGGAGGAGTGGCCGCACTCGGTGGAGCAGCCCCTCGGATCCGCCGTCGAGGCCCACTTCGCACGGCAGGACTATCTGCGGGAGCACGACGACGCGGCGTTGCTCGCCGCGCACTTCACCCTCGCCGAGGAGGTCGTACAGGAGCAGGTCGGGATGCCGGGCGCGGAGGATCCCGAGCACGTGGTGCTGCGTCAGCACCGTGGGATGCGCCGTGCCACCAAGGTCGATGCCGTCGGGGCCGGTTTCGCCGGCGTGTGCGACGGTTCGCTGCCCGCGGGCAGGATCCTGGACGCCATCGCCCAGCTGATGGCCGAGGACCCGGTGCTGCTGCGCGACCGCACCCCGCAGGCGATCCGACTGCTGGTGGAGGAAGGCTTCCTGGAGCCCGTGCGCTGACGGGGCGGCGGGACGACGGGGCGGCGTGGCATCGGGCGCCACCCGTAGACCTGCGCGCTCGCCTCCCCGATCCGCCGCCGTGTTCCGTTACCGCTTACGGAAGCCCTCGGCCCCTGCGCTCAACACCCTTCCGTCCAGCGCCTCCACGCCTGCTCGTACGCCGCTCCGGCCCGGCCGGTGAGGTTCCGTTCATGACCGTTCCCCGAACGGCTGGACGGTGTTCATTCCTGGTTGGTCCGGAGGACCCTCCGGCGTGGCAGCCTCCCCACTGGCGAGCCGCCCGCACAGTGTGGGAGCCACGGAACGTGGTGGTGTGCGAGCGCCGGCCGGCGGCTGAACGAAGAGCGTGAGGGGTACGGACATGGAAAGCGTCACCGCGGTCTTCGCCGGTGCGGCCTTCGCGCTGTTCGGTACCGCCCTTCTCATCTGGACGGGGGCGCGCACCATCCAGCGTGCGCCGGTGGCGCACGGTGTGAGCCCCGTAGCCTCCACCGCTCTCGCCACGCTCTTCGGCGTACTCTTCCTCGTCCTCGGCGTGTGGTGCTTCACCCGCGTCTGATCCCCTTCCGCGGCAGCCGGGCAGGCATCCCGCACGGCACCCCGACAGGACCCCGAAACCCGCAGGCGACAGCCGTGCGAGGAGTGGACCGGGCAGTCCGGGCGGCAGGAATGGCGGAAGTCGGGTTACCGTTCGAGTGGCCGTTGCGGGCTTTTGCCGTTTGACACGGGGGCGGGTTGTACCGTCACACTCCGCAGCGACAGCACCGCGAGCAGCGTCAGAGCGCTGCCCGGATGCCCACGAGTGCCGACCGGAGAGAAGAGCGAAGTTGTCCCCGACCAGCGAGAGCGCAGGCCGCCGACTCGTCATTGTCGAGTCGCCTGCCAAGGCGAAGACGATCAAGGGCTATCTCGGCCCCGGATACGTCGTCGAGGCGAGCGTCGGGCACATCCGCGACCTGCCGAACGGCGCCGCCGAGGTGCCGGACGAGTACACCGGTGAGGTACGCCGCCTCGGCGTGGACGTCGAAAACGACTTCCAGCCGATCTATGTCGTCAACGCCGACAAGAAAGCCCAGGTCAGGAAGCTCAAGCAGCTCCTTGCCGAATCCGACGAACTCTTCCTCGCCACCGATGAGGACCGCGAGGGCGAAGCCATCGCGTGGCACCTGCAGGAAGTCCTCAAGCCCAAGGTCCCGGTCCACCGGATGGTCTTCCACGAGATCACCAAGGACGCGATCCGGGCCGCCGTCGCCAATCCGCGCGAGCTCAACCAGCGCATGGTCGACGCCCAGGAGACCCGCCGCATCCTCGACCGCCTGTACGGCTACGAGGTCTCACCGGTCCTGTGGAAGAAGGTCATGCCGCGGCTCTCCGCGGGCCGCGTCCAGTCCGTCGCCACCCGGCTCGTCGTCGAGCGGGAGCGCGAGCGCATCGCCTTCCGTTCCGCCGAGTACTGGGACCTGACCGGTACCTTCGCCACCGGCCGCACCGGTGACGCCTCCGACCCCTCGACGCTCACCGCCCGCCTCAGCGCGGTCGACGGGCGCCGCATCGCCCAGGGCCGCGACTTCGGTCCGGACGGGCAGCTGAAGTCCGGCTCCGGCCAGACGCTGCACCTGGACGAGGCGAACGCCCGTGCCCTGGCGGCGGCGCTCGCCGACTCCACGTTCGCGGTCCGCTCGGTCGAGTCGAAGCCGTACCGCCGCTCGCCGTACGCGCCCTTCCGCACGACGACCCTCCAGCAGGAGGCGAGCCGCAAGCTGGGCTTCGGGGCCAAGGCGACGATGCAGGTGGCACAGAAGCTGTACGAGAACGGCTTCATCACCTATATGCGTACGGACTCCACGACGCTCTCGGACACCGCGATCTCCGCGGCCCGGGCGCAGGTCACGCAGCTGTACGGGGCGAACTACCTGCCCGACAAGCCCCGCACGTACGCAGGGAAGGTCAAGAACGCGCAGGAGGCGCACGAGGCGATCCGCCCCTCCGGCGATCGCTTCCGCACCCCGGCCGAGACGGGCCTCACCGGCGACCAGTTCCGGCTCTACGAGCTGATCTGGAAGCGGACCGTCGCCTCCCAGATGAAGGACGCCGTCGGTAATTCCGTCACCGTCAAGATCGGTGGCCGGGCGAGCGACGGCCAGGACGCCGAGTTCTCCGCGTCCGGCAAGACGATCACCTTCCACGGCTTCATGAAGGCGTACGTCGAAGGCGCGGACGACCCGAACGCCGAGCTGGACGACCGCGAGCGCCGTCTGCCGCAGGTCGCCGAGGGCGACGCGCTGACCGCCGACGAGGTCACGGTCGACGGGCACGCCACCAAGCCGCCGGCCCGTTACACCGAGGCCTCGCTGGTCAAGGAGCTCGAGGAGCGGGAGATCGGCCGCCCCTCGACGTACGCCTCGATCATCGGGACCATCCTGGACCGTGGCTACGTGTTCAAGAAGGGCACGGCCCTGGTGCCGTCGTTCCTCTCGTTCGCCGTGGTCAACCTGCTGGAGAAGCACTTCGGTAGGCTCGTCGACTACGACTTCACCGCCCGCATGGAGGACGACCTCGACCGCATCGCGCGGGGCGAGGCCCAGTCCGTGCCGTGGCTGCGGCACTTCTACTTCGGCACCGGAGGCGACACGACCGGTGCGAGCGCCGCGTCCTCCGCGGGCAACGGCGACGGGGACCACCTCGGCGGGCTGAAGGAGCTCGTGACCGACCTGGGCGCGATCGACGCCCGTGAGATCTCCTCGTTCCCCGTCGGCAACGACATCAAGCTGCGCGTCGGCCGCTACGGCCCGTACATCGAGCGCGGCGAGAAGGACTCCGAGGGCCACCAGCGCGCGGACGTGCCGGAGGACCTGGCGCCCGACGAGCTGTCCGTGGAGTACGCGGAGGAACTGCTGGCCAAGCCGAGCGGCGATTTCGAACTCGGCGCCGACCCGGTCAGCGGTCACCAGATCATCGCCAAGGACGGGCGCTACGGCCCGTACGTCACCGAGGTGCTGCCCGAGGGCACGCCGAAGACCGGCAAGAACGCGGTGAAGCCGCGGACGGCCAGCCTCTTCAAGTCGATGTCGCTCGATACGGTGACGCTGGCCGACGCGCTCAAGCTGATGTCGCTGCCGCGAGTCGTCGGTGAGGACGCCGAGGGCGTCGAGATCACCGCGCAGAACGGCCGTTACGGGCCCTATCTCAAGAAGGGCACGGACTCGCGTTCCCTGACGTCCGAGGACCAGCTCTTCGACATCACGCTCGACGAGGCCCTGGCGATCTACGCACAGCCGAAGCAGCGCGGGCGGGCCGCCGCCAAGCCGCCGCTGAAGGAACTGGGCACGGACCCGGTGAGCGGGGCTCCGGTGGTCGTGAAGGACGGCCGCTTCGGCGCGTACGTCACCGACGGCGAGACGAACGCGACGCTGAGGACCGACGACAGCGTCGAGGACATCACGCCGGAGCGTGGCTACGAGCTGCTCGCGGAGAAGCGGGCCAAGGGGCCGGCGAAGAAGAAGACGGCGAAGAAGGCTCCGGCCAAGAAGGCGCCGGCGAAGAAGGCCACGACGGCCGCGAAGAAGACGACGACGGCCAAGAAGGCCACGGCGGCCAAGAAGACGACGGCCGCGAAGAAGACGACCGCGGCCAAGAAGGCGCCCGCGAAGAGGACGGCCGCCACGGCCAGGGGGACGGCCCCGTCCGAGGAGAGCTGACCCTCGGATTCCGGTGCCTCGGCACCGGGAGCCGGCCGTCGGCCGTACGCGAACACCGGAAGGGCTGGGACGTCCCCAGCCCTTCCTGCGTTCGTGTGACAGACGGCCTGGGTCCCTATGGGGCATATGTTCGGACGCGGCCCCCGGGCACCGTCCCGCTCCCGATAGGCTGGGCGGATGACGCGAGCCGAGCAGCCACCGGTCGTGAGCCCCACCTCCGACACACTTGCCGCAGACTCACGCGAGCGCGCCGTACGAGCCCTGTTGCGCATTCCTCCGCTCAGGCGGTTGTGGAGCGCACAGGTCGTCGGCAGCATCGGCGATTCACTCGCCCTTCTCGTGCTTGTGCTGCTGTCGCTGCAAGCGGCGGTCCTCGAGGGCTCCTTCGGGGCCGGATACCGCGGGGCGGCCTTCGCCGTCGCCGCCGTGTTCGGTGCCCGGATTCTTTCCACCGTGCTCTTCGGAGCCGTACTCCTGGGACCTCTGACGGCGCTCACGGCGCCCGGCGGTCCCGTCGACCGCCGCTGGCTGATGATCGGCGCGGACGGGCTGCGGCTCGCCCTGCTGGTCGTCGCACCCCTGTGGATCGACTGGATGCCGGACAAGGCACTCATGATGATCCTGATCACCGTCTTCGTCGCCGGGGTCGGCGAACGGCTGTGGACGGTGGCCAAGGAGAGCGCGGCGCCCGCTCTGCTTCCCTCCCCGCCTCCGGAGGGCGCCGCCGTGCGCCCGCTGCCGGATCGCCTCGACGCCCTGCGCCGACTCTCCCTGCGGACGAACTTCCTGGCGGTCCCCGCGGCCGCCGTCGTGCTGGTGATCGCCGCGCTGATCGGTGAACTGCTCGGTACCGGCTTCGACTGGTTCTCCTTCCATCAGGCCGCTCTCGGCTCCTACGTCGCGGCCGGCCTCTTCGCCGCCTCCGTCTCCACCCTGTACTTCCTCGCGATCCCGGCCACCCAGACGCCCCGACCGCGCTCGCCCCTGGAGGGGCTGCGCCGGCCGGTCACCGGAACCGGCTCGGACAAGGGCCGCACCGGAAGCGTCCCGCTGGTCGTCGCCGCGTGTGCGGCGGTCGCCGGGGCCGTCGCCGCCGCTGCCGCCGTCTCGGTGCTGCACGCCGCCGACCTCGGTGGCGGGCCCGCCACCTTCGCTCTGCTGGTCCTGGTCCTGACCGGTGGCACCGCGCTCGGCATCCGTACCGCGCGCAAGGTGCTGCCCGCCCTGTCGCGACGCCGGCTGCTGGCCCTGGCGGTCGCGGTCACGGGTGTGGCGCTCCTCGCGCTGGGCCTGGTGCCCGACACCGCCACCGGGCTGCTGATCGCGCTGCTCGCCGGCTACGCGGCGGGCGTCGCCGCGAACGTCGGGCATGCCGTCATCGACCAGGAGACGGAGGCGTTCCGGCAGGCCAGGGCCACCGAGCACCTCCAGGCCGTGGTCCGGGTGCTGGTCGCGCTCGGAGCGGTGGGCGGCCCGCTGCTCGCCGCCGCCATCGGCCGGCACCGCCTGGGGTCCGGTGACTTCGTCTTCGCGCACGGCGGTGCGGCCTTCGCGCTGATGCTCATCGGCGCGCTGCTGCTGCCCGTCGCGGTGATCGTCCTCGCCAGGACCGACGACCGTGCCGGTGTGCCTCTCCGCCGCGACCTGCGTGAGGCGCTGCGCGGCGGCGATCCCGCCGTCGCACCGGCGGCGAACGGTTTCTTCCTCGTGCTGGAGGGTGGCGACGGAGCCGGTAAGTCGACTCAGGTCGAGGCGCTCGCGGACTGGATCCGTGCCAAGGGCCACGAGGTGGTCGTGACCCGCGAGCCGGGGGCCACCCCGGTCGGCAAGCGGCTGCGTTCGATCCTGCTGGACGTCTCGTCGGCAGGTCTGTCCAACCGGGCCGAGGCCCTGCTGTACGCCGCCGACCGGGCCGAGCACGTCGACTCGGTCGTCCGCCCGGCACTGGAGCGCGGTGCGATCGTCATCTCGGACCGCTACATCGACTCGTCCGTCGCCTACCAGGGCGCGGGCCGTGACCTCGCCCCGACCGAGATCGCCCGGATCTCGCGCTGGGCGACGAGCGGGCTCGTACCCCACCTGACGGTGCTTCTGGACGTGGACCCGGAGACGGCGCGGGAACGCTTCACCGAGGCGCCCGACCGGCTGGAGTCCGAGCCGGCCGAATTCCACAACCGGGTCCGGTCCGGCTTCCTCACCCTCGCCGCGGCCGATCCGACTCGCTACCTGGTGGTGGACGCCGGGCAGGAACCGGAAGCGATCACCACCGTCGTACGCCACCGGCTCGACCACCTCCTGCCGCTCTCCGACGCCGAGATCAAGGCCCAGGAGGACGCCCGCAAGGCAGCCGAGGAGGAGGCCAGGCGCAAGGCCGAGGAAGAGGCGGCCCGGAAGGCCGAGGAGGAGCGGCTGGAGCGGGAGCGGCAGGCTCAGCTCGCCAAGCTCCGTGCCGAGGAGGAGGAGCGCAGGCGCCGCGAGGAGGAAGAGGCGCGGCAGCGCGAGGCCGAGCGCCAGGCGGAGGAGGCCCGGCAGCGTGCCGAGGAAGCCCGCCGCCGCGCGGAGGAGGAGCGAGCCCGTCTCGAGGCCGAGGATCGGGTGCGCGAGGCCGAGCAGGCGCGGCTGCGCCGCCAGGCCCAGGAGGAGGCGCGGCTTCGCAAGGAGGCGGAGGAGCAACGTCTGGAGAAGCAGCGCAGGGCGGAGGAGGCGCTGGTACGGGCCGAGGAGGCCCGCAGTCGTGCCGAGGCCGCCGCCCGGGCCGAGGAGGCCGCTGCCGCGCAGCGTTCCGAGGAGTCCGGCCGTTCCGGTCCCGGATCCACCGGGCACTCGGTTCCGGACAACGAGCTCACCGTCCCGACCCCCGTCGTGAATCCGAACGAGATCACGCAGCCCGTGCCGGTCGCCAGGCCGGACCGGCCGGCACGCGACGCGGACGAGACGACCGTCCTGCCCCCCGTGCGCGACGCGGACGAGACGGCCGTACTGCCGCCGGTGCGGGACGAGAACCCGTCGGACCGGGTTCCGCCGGGCGTCTTCCGCGACGAGCCGCGCGCTTCCCGCCCCGAGGGCGAGAACGAGCGCACGCGTGAACTGCCCCTGGTCAGCGACGACCCGCAGGCGGGACCGGCGGCGCAGGACGCCCCCCGCCGTCGGCAGCGGCCGCGTCCCGACTGGGCGGAGGAGACGCCGCTCGACGATCTGCCGTCCCTGGCCGACGAACTGCTCGGCGACCCCGACGACGACCAGGGCGGATCCGGACGGGGCGGGCGCCGCCCACGTCGCTGACGACGGGCGGGCGGTGGGCCCGGGGACGGAACGCCGGGATTGTCGGACCCTTCCCGCACAATAGGGAAGCGCCATGATTCCGGCGCCCCCGCACCACACCACCGGAAGGGCGGTGACCATGACCGTATGGGACGACCTGGTCGGACAGGACCGGGTGCAGGAGCAGCTCGGTGCCGCCGCCCGGGACGCGGATGTGCTGGTCACCGCCATCTCCGCGGGCGAGCCGGTGCCCCCCGGCTCGAAGATGACCCATGCCTGGCTGTTCACGGGCCCGCCCGGTTCCGGCCGCTCCACCGCCGCCCGCGCCTTCGCCGCCGCGCTCCAGTGCACCAGCCCCGACCGGGCCCTGGGCGGGGCGCCCGGATGCGGCTTCTGCGACGGCTGCCACACGGCGCTGATCGGCACTCACGCCGACGTCGAGGTGATCCGCACGGATCTGCTCTCCATCGGTGTGAAGGAGACGCGTGAGCTGGTCCGCCGTGCCCAGCTCTCTCCCGCCGTGGGCCGCTGGCAGGTCATCGTCATGGAGGACGCGGACCGCCTCACCGAGGGTGCGGGGAACGTCCTGCTGAAGGCCGTGGAGGAGCCCGCGCCCCGCACGGTGTGGCTGCTCTGCGCGCCCTCCCTGGAGGACGTGCTGCCCACGATCCGCTCCCGCTGTCGCCATCTGACGCTGCGTACGCCTCCGGTGGACGCCGTGGCCGATGTGCTGATCAGGCGTGACGGCATCGACCCCGAGCGGGCCGCGTCCGCCGCCCGTGCCACCCAGGGGCATATCGGCAGGGCGCGCCGCCTGGCCACGGACGAGCGGGCACGTGCCCGCCGTGCCGCCGTGCTCAAGCTCCCGCTCCGCGTCCACGACGTCGGCGGCTGCCTCAAGGCGGCCCAGGAGCTGATCGACACGGCCACGGACGACGCCAAGCAGGTCGCCGAGGAGGTCGACGTCAAGGAGACGGACGACATGAAGGCGGCGCTCGGCGGCGTGGCCGGAGGCCGGATGCCGCGCGGGACAGCGGGTGCGATGAAGGAGCTGGAGGACAGGCAGAAGCGCCGCAGAACGCGTACGCAGCGGGACAGCCTCGACCTGGCCCTGAGCGAACTCACGGGGTTCTACCGCGATGTGCTGGCCCTCCAGCTCGGTTCGCGGATCGCCCTCGCCAACACCGATGTACGGGACGCGCTCGACCGGATCGCCGAGTCATCCACCCCCGAGCGCACCCTGCGCAGGATCGAGGCGGTGATCGCCTGCCGCCGTGCCCTCGACCGTAACGTCGCACCCCTGCTCGCCGTGGAGGCGATGGCGGTGGCGCTCCGAGCGGGCTGATGCCCGGCGTCGGCGCAGCGTGCGGTGCTCCGCAAGGGTGGCGAATTCACCCGTATGAGTAGGGAATCGGTTGGGTCGTCCCCCTGCGGCTACGCTCCGGGGATGGACACCAGGCGCCTGCTCCGTACGTTTGCCACCGCGCTCGGCACTGCCGGCCTCCTCGCCTCCGGCTGCAGCAGCGGTGGTTCGGCGCCGAGTGCGTCGGCGGCGGGTTCGGCCGTCGCCGAGGAACTCCAGCCGTACTACGGGCAGAAGCTGCGCTGGCGGGACTGCGGTGTGGAGGGTTTTCAGTGCACCACGATGAAGGCCCCGCTGGACTACGCGGCGCCTGACGAGGGGGACGTCAAGCTGGCCGTCTCCCGTAAGAAGGCCACCGGACCGGGCAAGCGGATCGGCTCGCTCCTGGTGAATCCCGGAGGCCCCGGAGGCTCGGCCGTCGGCTATCTCCAGGGGTACGCGGCCATCGGGTACCCCGCGCCCGTCCGCGCCAGGTACGACATGGTGGCCATCGATCCGCGCGGGGTGGCCCGCAGCGAGCCGGTCGAGTGCCTCACCGGCAAGGAGATGGACGCCTATACGGAGGTGGACCAGACCCCGGACGACCGAAGCGAGATCTCCACGCTGAAGAAGTCCTACGAGAAGTTCGCCGCCGGCTGCGAGAAGCGCTCCGGCAAGATCCTCCCGCATGTCTCCACGGTCGAGACGGCGCGCGACATGGACATCCTGCGCTCCCTGCTCGGCGACGAGCGACTGCACTACGTCGGCGCCTCGTACGGCACGTTCCTCGGCGCGACCTACGCCGAGCTGTTCCCCACCCGGGTGGGACGTCTCGTCCTGGACGGGGCGATGGACCCCTCGCTCCCGGCGACCGACATCAACCGCGACCAGACCGCGGGCTTCGAGGCGGCGTTCCAGTCCTTCGCCGCGGACTGCGTGAAGCAGTCCGACTGCCCGCTCGGCACCACGTCGACCTCGGCAGCTGCGACGGCGCTGAAGAAGCTCTTCACCGACCTGGACTCCACACCCGCGGCGACCGGCGAGTCCCGGAAGCTGACCGAGTCGCTGGCGACCACGGGAGTGATCGCCGCCATGTACGACGAGGCGGCCTGGCCCCAGCTCCGTGAAGCGGTGGCCGGCGCGCAGCGCGGTGACGGCTCCGGTCTGCTCGCTCTGGCCGACAGCTACTACGAGCGCGAGCCGAGCGGTGAGTACGCCAATCTGATGTTCGCCAACGCGGCTGTGAACTGCCTCGATCTGCCTCCCGCCTTCACCGGTCCCTCGGCGGTGGAGAAGGCGCTCCCGGAGTTCGAGGAGGCTTCGCCGGTCTTCGGCAAGGGCTTCGCCTGGGCCGCACTGAACTGCGGCTCCTGGCCCGTGAACCCCACCGGCACCCCGCACCGCACCGAGGCGGAGGGTGCCGCGCCGATCGTCGTGGTCGGCACCACCCGAGACCCGGCCACCCCCTACAAGTGGGCCGAGTCCCTCGCGGAGCAGCTCTCCTCCGGGACTCTGCTCACCTACGAGGGTGACGGGCACACGGCGTACGGCCGTGGCAGCGACTGCGTCGACACGGCGATCAACACCTATCTCCTGGACGGAACGCCGCCCAGGAACGGCAAGAAGTGCAGCTGACCTGCGCGTACGACGGCGAGGGCGGGCGGTACGGAGCACCCCTGGAAACTGTGTAGACTTGGCGTCGCTGCTGACCGCACCATGGTGCGACAGAGCGTGCCGCCTTAGCTCAGTTGGCCAGAGCAACGCACTCGTAATGCGTAGGTCTCGGGTTCGAATCCCGAAGGCGGCTCAGAAGAACCCCAGGTCAGGCTCCTGACCTGGGGTTTTTGTATTCGTGAGTCTTGAAAGCCGGGCTAATCGCACACCTGTGACCTACGCATTGCATGCCTAGGTCACAGGTGGAGCTGCCCTGGCCCTACGCGTGTGGCGATCCTCTGACCTGGCCTTTTCGTGCCTGGGAATAGTGAGTCGGGGGCGTGCAGTGGGGCGCGGTGGACAATCGGTGGACAGGCGTGCCTGATGCCCCGTCAGGGGATTCTGCTGTCGTCCTGGTGAAGGTGGTGTGAGACCTTCTCCGATGTTGGACGATCGGCAGAATCGAGACTGTTGAGTCCTCACAAACCTGTAGGGATCCGCTTCGGAGGCAGTGAGACAGGGTCGCTGGTTTGACAGCCCCTCACGAACCGGCGTGATCAGGATGCCGAGCGGTGTGGCGTTCCTCAGCGTCGTGTATCGGCTGGGGGCACGGTGAAGGTGGCGGGGCCTGGCGTCGGCTTCGCGGCGTTGATCTGTGTGTAGGTGTCGATCCATGGGGCTCGGTCGCCGTCGGTGGCGGTGTCTTCGGCCGGGTGGTCCAGGGGCAGATGGAGGCGGGCGTTGCTGATCTGGATCTTTTGCTTGGAGGGGGTGTCGAGCCAGTCGCCGGTTCGTACCGAGCCGATTTCCACGGCGAGGCGGTGGCCGGCTCGCAGGGTCCAGTCGGTCGACTTCAGGCTGATGTTCAGGTGGTCCTGGTCCAGGCGGGAGACTCGCTCGTCGAATGCGACGGCGTTTCCGTCGGGGCCTACGTCGTGCAGCTTGACCATGACGTTGCCTTCACCCCTGGCCGTCAGGGTGATCCTGGGTGTGCCGGTGACTCGGGTGGCTGCCTTGAGAGGTTCGGACCAGATGAAGAAGCTTCCGGCATTACGACCGGTTTCCTCTTCCGGTGGTGTGGGCTGTGAGCCTGCTCCGCTGTCCAGGTACGAGCCGTTGCCGAGTCGGAGGTTCGCGGAGCGGTTCGCTGTGGGCCAGGACTTCTCGGCGCGCCAGTTGCCGAGGTTGTCCTGGACGGCGTAGTTCGGGTATGTGACCTTGGGATCTATGTCCTTGAGGTGTTCGTCGAAGAAGGACATTGTCTCCTTGAACCAGGTCGCGCGGCCCATCGCGAACTTCCCTTCCTGCGTGCGGTCGTTGCCGCGTACGTGGTCCCAGGGGCCGATCCAGGCGCGCTGCGGGCCGCGGTGGTTGTGGAGGAACTCCTCCATTCCCACGGGGAGGGTGTTGGTTTCGGTGGTGCCCTGGGTGAACAGGAGCGGGGTGTCGGTGTCCTTCGCCTTCGTGGCTGGGCTGCGGTCTTTCCAGTACGGGTCTTCCGGGTCGCCGATGGTGGGGCCGAAGGAGTTGAGTGCCAGGCACTCGGGGTGCTTCGTCTCGTACGCGGCGTTGGTCCGGTATCGCTTGTCCTCGTCCGGCAACTGGGCCAGGCTGGCGATGCGGTTGTAGCTGGTGGGTAGTTGCACGCTGTTCGGGCGGGGTACACCGTTGGAGTGCAGGTGCTCATACAGGTCCCAGATGGGCTCCTGGGCGACGACTGCTTTCAGCGCGTCGTTCTTCGCGTTGTTGCCGAGGAGGCCGGTGTAGGCGTCGAAGGACTTGCCGTACATTCCCACCGCTCCGGTGGACCAGGGCTGTTTCGAGCTCCAGTCGATCGCGGCCTTGACGTCGGCCTGGTCCCCGGGGCCGCCGAGGTCGAGGCATCCAGTGGAGCCGCCGAAGCCGCGGGTGTCCACCATGACAAAGGCGTACCCCTTGTCGAGCAGGGCGGTGCCTTCCAGCAGGTCCTGGAAGCGCCCCGAGGGGCCGGCGTGCTCTTCCTTCACCTCCATCTGCCCGGAGTGGCCGAAGTACGCGCCGGCCGACATGACGACGGGCACCTTCGTGCCCTCGGGAAGGTTTTCGGGAAGCAGCACATCAGCATGCAGCTCGGTCCCGGAGCCGTCCGAGGAGGGGAAGTAGTGCTGGGTCCAGCGCGCCCCCTCCGGCACCCGTTCATTCTCCTCATGGGTCACCGAACGGGTGGCCGTGGCAACAACTGTTTTCTCTGCTCGGTTGCCGTCGGTCACCCGGCCCGGCGTGGCGACGGCTGCCCCCGTGAGGGCGCCGGTCACGGCGCAGGCCGTGATCAGTGCTGCGGCGGTTGCGGCTGATCGTTTCCTCATGAAGTACTCCTGGCTTCTGGTGCGGGCAGACGCGGAAGGGCGGCACTCACACGCGTAGGTCACCCCTGCAAGGAATCGGCCGACCACCATCCTGTCACTTAGTGACAATGTCACTAAGTGACGAGTGTGGCAAGTGGGTCCCGCCATCCTGGCTCGCCGCGTGGCCGCGTGGCCACGCGGCGAGGGGCTCGGTCGACTTCGGGTCCGCGGCAGTGTGCTGTGAAGTCGTTCGGGCGCACTTCCCGGGGTGCGGTCGTCGCACCTGACCGGTTTCGCGGCGAGATCCACCTGTCGGTCCACTCGGGCTGCGAATCGGGGCCGGGCAATGCTGGAGCTGTGCCGCGAGAGACTGGCGAAAAACGTCACTTAGTGCCAATGTGGCGCTAGGTGAAAATTATGGGAACGGGTGGTGAAGAGATGGCCGAGGAAGAGGCCACGGCCAGGCGCGGCCGCGGTGGGATGAGCGAGCAGCGTCGTCGTCGTGTACGTCTGGAGATCTCGCGGGAGGCTGCACGTCTGTTCTGGGCGCAGGGCGTCGACGGGACGAGCGGTGACCAGATCGCTGAGGCGGTGGGCTTGTCGACCCGCACCATCTGGCGCCATTTTCGCAGCAAGGAGAGCTGTGCAGAGCCGATCATCGCGCAGAGCGTGGAGTGGGAACTGGCCACTCTGCGCAGTTGGCCGCTGCACCGCTCGCTGGAGGAGCACTTTGCCACGGAGGCGAAGCGGCTGGTCAGCGAGATCGACACGCAGGAGCAGGCCGATGCCGGGCTGGGCGTGAAGATGATGCGACTGGGTGATACCGAGCCGGCCCTGCGTACGGCCTGGCTGATGGCATGCGATCAAGTCGAACACGAACTGGCCGCAGTCATCGCGACCCGGCTCGGACGTGAGCACGACGACCTGCAGGTACGTCTGCACGCCGCGGCTGCTTCTGCCGCCCTACGAGTCCTCAACGAGTACGTGGGAGCAGGCCTTCTGGACGGCACTGATCCCCGGAAGCTCGGTGACGAGAATTTCGCCTTCATCGCCGATGCCGTCCGCACGGCCACCGGTGGCGCCGTGGGTGACCCGGTCCACGTCGCCGAGGTACCCGCCGAGTCGGCGCCCGAAGGTGTCGCCGTGCAGCGTACTGAGGGCGGGGTGGAGGTCTGCGAACTCACCCAGAAGGAGCTGTAGAGCGTGGACGGCGTCGAGCCCCCCTCGCCGAGGGCGCCGGGCCGGAGGGAGGGGAGTTGGGCAAGGAGTCGTCCGTGTGGTCCGTCGATCTCGAGGGGGGGCGAGGTGTACCGGACCCACGTCAGCAGCCTCCGACGCACCCCGCCCCTCCTGGCTGGCCGATCCTTGCAACTGCCCACCCACAGGTGTGGAGGGCTGAGGGCGAACGGGGGGCATGAGCCGTGTGCTCCTGGGTGGCGAGCGGACGCGGCCCGGCCTCTTGGTGATGCCACGTCAGCCTCGAACGGATACCGACAGGCTGCGTGATCGTTCATGCTCCGGAGGTGCAGCCCCGAGCCTGTTCATAACCCAGTTCCAGCAGGGCGGCACGCAGCTTTACCGCTGCTCCGGTCAGCGCCGACGGGTCTTCCTCCTGCTTGGCCTTGCTGAAATCGAAGTCGGTCATGTCCCAGACCGGCGCGACGTGTATATGCAGATGCGGTACCTCGAAGCCCGCAACGACGAGCCCGGCGCGCGGAGCGTTCCAGGCCCGCTGCACCCCCTGCCCCACGGCTTGGGCCACCTCGAAGCAACGCGTCAGGAGGGGCCCGTCGATGTCCGTCCACCGATCGACCTCACGTCGCGGCACCACAAGGGTGTGGCCAGGCCGCAACGGAGCTATGGAGAGGAAAGCGACGATTTCCGGATCTTGCCAGACGAAGAGTCCGGGCAACTCCCCAGTGATGATGCGAGAGAACACAGTAGTCATACGTGCAATATTCCTCAGGAGCGTCAGGGTGTGGGCAGCGGGGCACGGATCAGGCAACGACGGCCGGGGGCCCTTGGCCGTCCTTGCCTGACACGACCGCTCGACCAGCGCCACTGGCCTGACTCCATGGAACCGGACGCTCGACGAAGCGAACGCCGGAGTGTGGAAGAACGATGCTCGGCAAGGGCAGTACCTGTGACGTCGAACGCGCCGGCTCGTTCGCCGACTGGATGAAAAAGCCTGCGACGGTCGGTTGCTCGACGAAGCTCATCCGTTCAAGAGCATGGCAGATTCGTGCAGTGCGCAGCGCCCGTACTGCGAACCGGGCAGGCGGGACCACGACGTGCTCAAGTCCGCTGAGTAGCTCCTCCGTCCGGAACCGTGGCGGCGACCTCGAGGGGTCGGTCCGATGGACGAGCGCCACGCGGGCGGCCCGATCCACAGCAAGCGCGGGTCGTCGTCGGCTGCGGCGTACCGACGCTTCGTCGCAGTCACTCGGCCTGGGTTCTCCGTTCAGCCGGGCATCTGCCGACGACGTCGCAGGTGGGCTGCTGGCGGCGCGCGCCAGCTTGCGCTGTCTGTCTCCCCTGGTTGCTGCCCCTCATCGCCGTCCGTAGCGCGCGCACGACCCCTCGGGCGGAACCGCGCGAGCGCCGCCATCGAGGCCTCGCGCCCTCTCCAGGCGGGCGGCGGCGAGCAGCCGTGCGCACCCGGCGGCCAACCCTGATGACGAGCGACTCACTGTGCGAGATCTCGCGATGTTGTGACGTGAGCCACATCAGACAGGGTGGCAACGTCTGGCGTTCAATGGCAATGTGTCACTTAGTGACGCCAACGCAAACTGCTGACGCTTAAATTGACCCAGAGGTGTGGATCGCTATGCAGGACACGAGTTCCCGGGAGGCGGCTGTCGCGCGGGAGGCAGGTCGGGGGAAAAAGACGGTGCTCGAACAGGCGGGCGGAACCAAGGGTGTCGTCTACTCGGCGCTGCCCGCTTTGGTGTTCGTCGTCGCCAACGGCGTCGGCGGACTCAAGGTCGGCGTCCTGGCCGCTCTCCTGGTCGCCGGCGGCATCGCGGCGCAGCGGCTGGTGCGCAGGGAGTCGATCCAGCCGGCGCTGGGCGGCGTGTTGGGCGTAGCCGTCGCAGCTGGCGTCTCCTGGTATACGGGGTCCGCCAAGGACTTCTTCCTCATCGGCATCTGGGCGAGCCTGGCCGGCGCCGTCGCCTTTGTTGTCTCTGTGGTGGTGCGCTGGCCTCTGGCGGGGCTGATCTGGAACGCGACGACCGGTAAGGGTGTTGTCTGGCGTGCGGACGGGCGTTCGCGGTTCTATTACGACATCGCCACCCTGGTGCTGGCTGCCATCTTCGGTGCTCGATTCGCCGTTCAGCAGTACCTCTACCAGGCCGACGAGGTCGGCTCGCTGGGTTTCGCCAAGATCGCCATGGGCTACCCGCTCCTCGCCCTCGGAGTCCTGGTCGTCGCCTGGGCCGCCCGGGCTTCCGACAAGCGGCTGAAGGTGGCGGGACTGCTGCCTGCCAAGCGCACCTGACTCGGCACTTCCGATCTCCATCCGCTCCGGACGGGCTGCGCGCAGCCCGTCCGGAGGCGTGTGTACTCGCATCGGTCACGGCGACGTCCGATTCGGCGGACGCGCTTTCTATGGGCCGGTGCTTCATGCCGTCGCTGCGATCATGTGCGGCCACGCACTGCATGCGCCCGCACGGCCTGGCTGAGGGGCTGCGGTCAGGGGGGAAGGCGAATTGGTCGAGTGTTTACCGGCCGCCTTGACCCGCCTGCCGGCGGCATCAGGGTGCGGGTGCACCCGCGGCCGCCTCGGCGCCTTACAGGAGGTCGACCATGAGGAAATCAGCGGCGGCCCGATTGCCCGGGTGGGTGCGCTGGCCGGACCGATGGCAGGGGCCCTCGGTGGCGATGAGACGGAGGTCATGCGGGAGTGGGAACCTTGCCAGGAACTGCTCGCGCCTGGGGTGTGTGAAGGCTGCGACAGTCGGCTTCTTGGCCTGGAATGCGGCCGGGCTGACCGGATTCGCGGCCCTGTTCGGCGCACAGCATGCTTGGCTGCCGGTCGTCGCATGGTCGGCCGTCGCCCTCTTTGCCCCGTCCGACCCGGACGGGCTCGCCGGCTGGCCCCTGGCCCCGCCCGACGCTGCGCCCGCCAGTTGCCCCGCTGTATTGATGGCCGTCGGCATGCATCACCGCCCATGCGCTGGTCGGCCCTCGGAGATGACCTGTCGCCGCCCGTGTGGCACCCGGGCGAACTCGGCCCGATCTCTGGGTGCCGGCTGCCACCGTCCACCGGATCCTGGCCCGGGACGACCTGAACCTCCGGCCCGACCGGCCCGCCGGAGAGTCGATACGGCATCCATGCCGTGCAGGCTCACCGTCTCCCGGTATCTGGCCGACTGTCCGCAGCGACAGTTGACACAACCTGTCACTTAGTGACACTGTCACTAAGTGACAGTTGTGGCTGCGGGAAGGCGGCGACTCAAGGTTGCGTACCCGCTCAGGTTCCTTGCCACCGCCGGGGTTCTGCCGTTGCTGTCCGGCGTAACAACGGGAAGGACTGATATGGCATTGCCGACGATCATCAGCGTTGAGGAGTTCTTCGCGCCTCCAAGGCGTTCGAGGGCCTCTATCTCGCCGGATGGCACAAAGATTGCTTATCTGGCTCCTTGGGAGAACCGTCTGAACCTGTGGGTCGGGAGTGTCGAAGCGCCGGAGGAGGCGCGGCGGGTCACCTCTGAGGACCGCAACCTGCTGAGCTATCACTGGACGGATGATCCGCGGTGGCTGCTCTATACCCGGGATCAGGGCGGCGACGAGAACAGTCACCTGTACCGAGTCGATCTCGACGTCCCGGACGCAGCGGCTGTCGACCTGACGCCGTTTCCCGGTGCGCGCATCACAGATCTGAAGCTTCCTACCTCTCGGCCGGGGAAGGCGGTGTTCTCCTCCAACAGCCGGAATCCCGCTGTGTTCGACCTCTTCGAGTTGGATATCGCCACCGGTGACCTGCGGATGCTCGCGGAGAACACCGCGGGCGCGGCCGTCACTCTCTTCTACGGCGGCAGTGCGGGCCCCCTCACCAGCGAGGTCAGCGAACGAGGCGACCTACGGCTCTCACGGTGGGACGAGTCCACGCAGACCTCGTGCCACCTGGCGTGGTTCGAGGGTGGGGACTATCCGCTGGGCGTCTATCCGTTGGAGGTCACTCCTGACGGAAGTGGTGTGCTCCATGGCTCGTACCAGGACTCGGACAGGCTTCGTGTGGTCCGGCTGGACACGGTGACTGGTGAAGAGACTGTGGTTGACTCTCACCCGCGCTACGACCTGGACACTCGGGCCCGCGTGTTTCCCTCGCTGCCCTCCCCTCTGATCTTCAGTCGGCGTACCGGTGAACTCATCGGGGTTCGATATCTCGGGGAACGACAGGTGATCAAGGCGCTGGACCCGCACTTCGCCGAGGTCTTGGAAAACCTGGAGAAACTGTCCGCCGGCGACCTGGCCGACATCTCGTCAGACGAGACCGGGCAGCGGTGGGTCGTCAGCTTCACCCACGACCGCGATCCTGGGGCCGCGTACTACTACGACCATTCCTCAGGCGAGAGCCGGCTCCTGTTCCGTCCCCGTGGTCACCTGGATCCCGAGCAACTGGCGTCTATGACACCGGTGACGATCACCTCTCGGGACGGTCTTGCGCTTCCCTCGCACCTGACGCTGCCGCTCGGGGTGGAGCCGCACCGACTGCCGCTGGCTCTGCTCGTGCACGGCGGCCCCTGGGACCGGGACAGCTGGGGTTTCAACCCTCTGGTCCAGCTGTTGGCCAATCGGGGCTACGCGGTCCTGCAGGTGAACTTCCGCAGCTCCACGGGGTACGGCAAATCGTTCATGAAGGCCGGTATCGGGGAGCTGGCCGGCAAGATGCACGATGACCTGATCGACGGGGTCGACTGGGCCGTTGCCCAGGGATACGCGGACCCGGACCGGGTGGCCATCCTCGGCGGCTCCTACGGAGGCTACGCAGCGCTGGTGGGCGCCGCTTTCACCCCCGACGTCTTCGCCGCCGCCGTGGACATCTTCGGGGTCTCCGACCTTGCGAACTTCCTGCGCAATCAGCCGGAGTTCGTCCGGCCGGCCCTTGCCGCCAACTGGTTCCGCTGGGTCGGCGACCCTGCGGATCCGCACCAGGAAGCCGACATGCTGACCCGCTCACCGATCAGCCGGGTGGACCAGATCCGCACACCGCTGCTCATCGCCCAGGGCGCCAACGACGCGAGAGTGGCGCAGGCGGAATCCGACAACATGGTCCATGCCCTCCGGGCGCGTGGAGCCCTCGTCGAGTACATCCTCATGGGGGACGAGGGGCACTCCATCGAGAACCCGGAGAACTTGACCGCCGTCTACCGCGCGGTGGAGCGGTTCCTGGGCGAACACCTCGGACCCGGCAGGGACGGATAGCCACTGCGGCCCACTTCCACCGGGCCCCGGGTCAGGAACGGGAAACAGGGGCTCCGACGGCGCTGGCCAGCGTGCGGACCGCGTGGTCTACGGCGGCCCCGGTGGAAGGCTGTTCGGAGTCGTGGACGAAGGCGGTGGCTCCGCGCTGGCTGCCGACGTAGTCGATGAGACCGTGCGTGAGTTGTGTGCGCAGCGCCATCTCGTAGCCGTGCCGCTCGTATGCGCCGGCGTCGGCGCCTGCTATCGGTAGCAGGTGCGTCGTGAGTCGCTGGAGCTTGGGCAGTACTCCTCCTGTGGCGGCGTACTCGAAGGCCCAGCCGTTGACGAAGACCCGGTCGATCCACCCTTTCAGGAGGGCTGGTACGGACCACCAGTACACAGGGAAAACGAGAACGAGGTCGGTCGCCCAATCCAGGCGCTGCTGCTCGCGAACCACGTCGGGTGGGTGGCCGCCGCCCTCCTGGTAGGCGCGACGGTCCGCCGAGGTGAACCGGGGGTCGAAGCCCTCCTGGTGCAGGTCTGCGGCCTCGACGGCGCCGGGGCGCAGGGCTGTGCTGAGACGTTCCGCGATGTAGTGGGTGAGGGAGCCGGGGTCGGGGTGCGCGGTGACAAGAAGGGTGCGAGAGGTCTCGTCTGTGCTCATGGCGGTACGTCCTTAGGTGTGGGCCGGGTTTCGGAGGTCTTCGCGGGTGTGGGTGTGCGGGGATGCGGTCCGTGAGCGGCCGGGGTGTGGTCGGCGCCTCACTGCGGGGCATTCCAGACGCCGGCAGCGGCCGCGCGGACGACGTACTCCTCGAGGGGTCGCGGCGCGCGTTCCAGCACGGTGGTGAGGTCGCCGGTCGTCTCGGAGACCGAGCCGCCCGCCATCAACGCGAACATTTCGGCGACCTCGTCGGCCTCGTGCCGGCTTACGCCTTGCCCGACGAGCTCCGCCACGTACGCGTCACAGGTGATCTGCCGGTAGGTGAGCGTCCGTCCGGATGCCCGCGCGATCAGCTCGACGGCCTCGGCGAACCTGACGGGGCGGGGCCCGCTCAGCTCGTAGACCTGCCGCACGTGCCGGTCACGCTCGGTCAGTGCCGCGACTGCAGCGTCCGCAATGTCCTCCACGTCGACGAAGGGCTCGGGAACGTCCCCGGCCGGCAGCGCCAGTTCGCCGGCGAGCAGCGGTGCGTGGAATACGTCCTCGCCGAAGTTCTGGGCGAAGTTGGACGCTCGCAGCACGGTCCACTCCAGAGGCGCACCGCGGACGGCCTCCTCGGCGGAGACCATGTTGCGCCCGAACATGGAGCCGCCCCAGCCGTCCGCACCGCGGCCGGAGAGGAGCACCAGCCGTCGCACCCCGGCGGCCGCTGCCCGCGCCGCGAATGCGTGCACCGGGCCCGGCACCGGCGGGGGCACCACGTAGGCCGCGTAGATGCCGTGCAGGACGGCGTCCCAGCCAGCCGGCTGGGACCAGTCGAAGTGGACCTGGCTGGACCGGGAGGCCGCGCGCACCGGGATGCCGCGAAGTCGCAGCCGGGCTGCGACACGGCGCCCCGTCCGGCCGGTCGCGCCAACCACAAGACAAGTGTGTGTGTTCATGGCTCCACTCAACACGGGCCGCCCGGACGTTCCCATGGGTGAAGAGCCGCCTTGCCTTTGTAATCGTCTACTCTGGTGGGGTGGACATCACCAGCGAGCTGTTTCGAGGCGTGAGAGCGCACGGCTCACTGTTCGGTAGTTCGACGCTGTCCCCACCTTGGTCCCTGCACTTCGTGGACGGGCCCCCACTGACTCTGTGCACCGTTCTCACAGGCACCGGCTGGATCGTTTTGGACGGCCATCCGCCCGAACGGCTCGGCCCCCACGACACGGTCGTGGTGCGCGGCCCCGCGACCTTCACCTTCGTCGACGACCCGGCAACCACTGCCGAGCCCCTCGTCTGCAGTGAGGAGTGCGCCGCCCCCGAGCAGGGCGGCACCCGCCATCGGCTCGGCTGGCACGAACCCGGCGAGGACGGGGAGGGGCACGGCACAACGACCCTGGTCATCGGCGCCTACCCGATGAGCGGCGAGATTGGCCGCCGGCTGCTGGACAGCTTGCCCGTCGTGCTGCGCGTACCCGCCGGCGGCGACGGCGACCCGGTGCTCGATCATCTCGCCGCCGAGGTCTCCCGCGACGAACCGGGCCAGCAGGTGGTGCTCGACCGGCTCCTGGACTGGATGCTGGTGTGCACGCTGCGCACCTGGCTCGACGAGCCCGGTCGTCGACCCCCGGCCTGGTGGTCCGCGCAGAAGGACCCGGTGGCCGGCAAGGCCCTGCGCCTGCTGCACGCCGAACCGGCCGCGCCCTGGACGGTGGCCGCGCTGGCCCGGCGTGCCGGGGTGTCCCGCTCGACACTGGCCAAGCGGTTCACCGAGCTACTCGGTGAACCGCCGCTGGCCTATCTCACCCACTGGCGCATGACACTCGCCGCGGACCTTCTGGCCGAGCAGCCCTCCGCTACCGTCGCGTCCATTGCCCGCACCGTCGGCTACAGTGACCCGTTCGCGTTCAGCGTGGCCTTCAAACGGACCCGCGGCGTCACGCCCAGCGCCTACCGCCGGGCCACCGAAGCACGCTGACGCGCGCACGTGCCGGACGCCGGACTCGCGCAAGAAGCCCGCGACCGGCGGGCTGGGTGTTCATGCCTCCGCACCGCAGGTTGACTATGACCGTCAGGGCGCACCAGCTCCCCCGAGCAGTGAGCCTCTCCGCTCGACACCCTTGCCCAGCATCGCGTTCGAGAGTCGCACGGGAGCGCTGGTACGGCCCTGCATGGGAACGGACTCACGGTGAGAGGGGCCGCCGGCCTTGTCCGAGGCGCCGGAGTCGTCCGTGGTCACATCCCGCCGGCGATCCGCATTACCGTGCCGGTCGCGTAGGAGGCGTCGTCCGAGAGCAGCCAGGCGACCGCTCCGGCGATCTCCTCAGGCTGGCCGGCGCGGCCCATAGGGGCAAGTGCCGCGACCTTGGCGGGCCGCTGCGGGTCGGCGTGGAAATCGGTCCAGATCGCTCCCGGAGCGACGCAGTTGACCCGGATGCCGTCGGCCGTCACCTCCTTGGACAGCCCGACCGTCATGGCGTCCACGGCGGCCTTGGCCGCGGCGTAGTGAACGTAGGTGCCGGGGGCTGCCGAGGGTCGCAGCCGCGGAGGAGATGTTCACGATCGCCCCGCCCGCCGTCATCTCGCCGATGGCCCGGCGGGCACACAGCAGGTATCCGAGAACATTGACTTCCAGGGCCTGCCGCATCCCCATCCCCATCCCCTCAGGATCGGCTTCGGCCAGCGGCCCCACCGGCCCGCTCACGCCGGCGTTGTTCACCAGCCCGGTGACCGGCCCCAGGCGCTCGGCGGCGATATCGAACATATGGTCCACGTCTGCCGCGTCGGCGGTGTCGACCGCGACTGCCACAGCCGCCCGCCCCAGCGCACGCACCCTTTCGGCCACGCCCTCGGCAGCCTCGGCATCCGACCGGTACCCCACGGCCACATCGTGCCCCTCGGCCGCCAGTCGCAGGCAGATCGCCGCGCCGATGCCCCGACTGCCGCCGGTGACCACAGTCACTCGCTGACCTATTTTTCCGTTTTTTCCACCCTTTTTTGCCCTCCGAATAGAGACCGATAAATGATCGATCAAATAGTCACCCTACTCACGCGTCTCCTGTGCCGATCCGTGCCCCGGACCGGAGGCCCCGACGTTCGTGCACCCGCATGACGGGTGTGGAACCACCGGCCCGAGCCTCGATGTGAGGAGGATTCCCGCGGCCGCCCTACGCGTCGCACTCCTCCGCGCGGAGCGGGTTTGCATCCTTTGGATGCACTGCCTTGATGCAACCATCGGGCCGTAGAGCCCGTCGGGCGAGGAAACCTAGCGTTCCCGTCATGACAGAGAACAGAGCCAGCCTCCCCCGAACCCCGGTCCCCGACCGCCTCCCGGCACGGCTCCGAGCGATGGCGCGAGCGCGTCCGCTGACTTACTTCTTCCTCCTCGCGAACGGGCTGAGCTGGGTGGCATGGGTGCCGTACATCCTGTCGCAGAACGGCCTCGGCATCTGGGACTACCGGTTTCCCGCGATTCTCGGGACCACTCAAGTGCTGGGGGTCCTCCCGGGCGCCTACCTGGGGCCGATCGGTGCCGCGTTCGCGATGACGGCGCTGGTGGACGGCCGGACTGGTCTGCGAGCCTGGACGCGCCGGTTGTGGCGGTGGCGGGTCGGCGGGCGCTGGTACGCGATCACGTTGCTCAGCGTCCCTGCCGGGATGCTCCTGACCGGCTTGGCGTTCTCCGGCGGGCAGGTCGCCGCCCCTTCGGCCGCAGCGCTCACCGCCTTCGTGCCGATGCTGCTGTTCCAGATGATCACGACCGGTCTGGCCGAGGAACCCGGGTGGCGCGACTTCGCCCTTCCCCGCCTGCAGAGCCGGTTCTCGCCGCTGCGCGCCGCCTTCGTCCTGGGCCCGCTGTGGGGTGTGTGGCACTTCCCGCTGTTCCTCACCGAGTGGGGCGGCTACCCCGAGGCGTCCTGGACGCGGCCTCTGGCCTTCTTCACGTTCTGCGTCGCGTTCAACATCGTGATGTCGTGGGTGTTCAACCGCACCGGGCAGAGTCTGCCGCTGTCCATGCTCATGCATGTCGGCGTCAACACCTTCGCGTCCGTCATGTGGTCCGAGATGTTTCCCGGCCTGGACGGGGAGCTCGCCCTCGTCGCGATGGGGACCGGTGCCTCTGTTGCCGCGGCGGTGATCGTGATCACCACCCGCGGCCGTCTCGGCCACGGCCCGGCCGTCCCGCCGGACCACGGGGATGCGTCGCCGCTCGCCCGCCGCGCGGGGTATGACCGGGACCTCACTATGATCGAGCCGTGACGACCGCGCGGCGCCCCAGCATGACCCGCTCCGCAGCGACCGCTGTCACCACCGCGCTGAGCGCGCTGGCCCTCCTGTGGATCATCGCGCTGCTGGCGCGTGATGACCCGTCACTCACCGGAGCTCCACTCGGCATGGCCGCCTGGTGGGGGACGGCCGTGACGCTCGTCCTGCAATCGGTGGCCCTGCTGTGGGGCCGCCATCAGGTGACCGCCACGTTGGGCTGCGTGGCCGGACTCTGCCTGGTCCTGGCGGCCGTGTTTCCCAGCGGACTGTTCACTGTTACCGCGCTGCCGGTTCTGGTCGGCGCGTTCTTGGCCGGGCTGACCGGGGCCTGGCGGGATGTGTGCCGGTGGGCCCTGGCCTCGGGCGTACTGGTGTCGACCGCCCACTTCGTCAACGGCAGCGCCGACGGGCGCACCGGCGGGTGGGGCCTGGTGATGCAGGCGCTGCTTCAGGCGGCCCTGGTGGTCGGCCTGCCACTGCTGCCGGCTTCCGTGATCGCCGCGCAACGCGCGACGAGGGCCGCGCAGCAGGAAACGCTGGCGGCGGTCACCCGTGAGCGCGATGCCAAGATCGGTGAGGCGATCGCTCTGGAACGGGCGGCGATGGCGCGGGAGCTGCACGACATCGCCGCCCACCATTTGTCCGGCATCTCGCTGATGGCCTCGGTCGTCGCTCGGCAGACCGCCTCGGCACCGGGCGAAGCCCACTCCGGAGCGTTGGAGATCCGCAAGCAGAGCAACGCGATCCTGGATGACCTGCGTCGTCTGGTGGGATTGCTCCGCGACGTCGGTCACCAAGACGAGGGCGTCAAAACCCTCGCCACTCTTCCCCACCTGATCGCGACGGCCCGTCTCACCGGAGCCCAGGTCGACTTCGATCTGCGCAGCGATGAACGACGGAAGCCGGGCGCAGGGGTCAGCCTGCTGGGTCAGCTGGCCGCCTATCGCATCGTGCAGGAATCGCTCACGAACGCCTCACGCCATGCGCCCGGCGCCCCCTGTGTCGTCACCGTGGACGACCGTGACCCGCGCACGCTGCGAATCACCGTCCGCAACGCACCGCCCGGCCCACAGGCCCGTCCCGCTTCACGCGGTACTGGCTACGGCATCATCGGCATGAGAGAGCGCTCCGCCCTCATCGGCGGATCTTTCGGCGCTGGCCCGACCGACGACGACGGGTGGGAGACCCGTATAAGCATCCCCCGCGAAAGCGGGCACCACCTCCCGGAGCAGTTCACGTGATCCGAGTCCTTCTTGCCGACGACCAGCCTCTCGTCCGCGCCGGCCTGAGCGCACTGCTGAACGCGGAGAAGGACGTCGAGGTCGTCGGTGTCGCCGCGGACGGGGCGGAAGCCCTCGACCTGGCCACCGAACTGGTTCCGGACGTCGCGTGCCTGGACATCCGGATGCCGAAGATGGACGGCATCGACGTCGCGGCCCGCATCTGCGGCCCCGACGCGTCTCCAGCCGTCCCGGTGCTGATCCTCACCACCTTCGACATCGATGACTACGTCTTCCGGGCGCTGGAAGCGGGGGTCGCCGGGTTCTTGCTCAAGGATTCCGACCCCGAGGAGATTCTGCGAGCGATCCACCATATCGCCGCGGGACACGGCACTCTCGACCGCACTCTGACCCGCCGTATCGTCGCCGAGTATGTGGAACGACGGCGCCTGCGACCTGTGACAGCGACGCGGGGGATCGACGTCCTCACCGCCCGCGAGCGAGACATCCTGCTGTTACTGGCGCAGGGTATGTCGAACGAGCAGATCGCCGGAGCACTCGTCGTCGAGGTCACCACCGTCAAGTCGCATCTCGCCCGTATGCTGCCCAAACTCGGTGTGCAGTCCCGCCTGCAAGCAGCCGTGTGGGCCTACCAGAACCGCGTCGTGACCGTGGACGATGCTCCACGCTGAACACTCCTCAGGACTGCTCACGCCGAAGGAACCCCCTTGGCGCAGTGAACCTGGGAGTGTCCGAGTGCCGAGGCCCTGGCCGGGGTGAGCCGTGGCCGTGACGGGCCGTCTTGCCGACGTCCATCCCGCGGAAGACGCCCACGCCATCGCTGTCGAACATCGCACCCCTCCCGGGTGGTTGCTCCTGCCGGCCTCGGCAATGGCACCGTGCTCGCGCATTCACGTTATGCAGACCTGTCGCCCGCGAACTGCCCGGCATCACGCCGGACCAGACGGTGGCCGGTCGGGGCCGGGTTGGCCGGGAGCTGATCGTGAATGCCTCCGTATGGCGCCGCTCTTCCGCACCACCGTGCGTGGAGGCGTGCGCGAACAGCAACAGCAGGTCGGCGTACGGGCCGCGTTCACATCCAGCAGGACACCTGCCGGGATCGTTCGGTACGTGCGCGGCGGCGCAGGCCGGCCGGCTCACCGCCCCGGCGCAGCAACTCCCTTATGGTTTGCCGCGGATCGACCGGGCCGCGCCGGGCGTACTGCCTGTGTGCGGTGCGCCGGGCTCGCCTCGAAGCGAGATATACGGCATCACTCCGGACTCGGTCGGCTGAGCTGCCCCGAGTTTCGTAGAGTCCGGTGATCTTGTTTCAGGCGGATTGGGGGACTCGTTCCTGGCGCTGCCAGAAGCCGCGCTCGTACTCGGCGGGTGGCACGTAGTCGAGCGCGGAGTGCAGGCGTTCTTCGTTGTACCAGGTGATCCACTGGAAGATCGCCCGTTCGACCTGGGCGGGGTCCTTCCAGGGGCCCTGCATCTCGATCAGCTCGGCCTTGAAAGTGCCGTTCTGTGCCTCGGCCATGGCATTGTCGTACGAGTCCGCGACGGAACCGACCGACGCGGAGGCGCCGATGTCCGCGAGTCGGTCGGTGTAGCGAATCGACACATGTTGCGAGCCCCTGTCGCTGTGGTGAATGAGGCCGGAGTCCTTCTTGATGCGTCGGCGCCAGAGCGCCATCTCCAGGGCGTCCAGAGGCAGTTCGGTCCGCATGTGGTCGGCGATCTGCCAGCCGACGATCATCCGTGAGTACACGTCCAGGACGAACGCCACATATGCCCAGCCCGACCACGTGCGGACATATGTCACGTCCGCCACCCACAGCTGATCGGGCCGCGCCGCGGTGAAGTTGCGGTCCACCAGGTCCGGCGGTCGGGGCGCCGACGGCTCCGGGATCGTGGTGCGGCGCCGCCGGCCACGGATCACGCCCTCCAGTCCGTGTTCGGCCATGAGCCGCTCGACGGTGCAGCGGGCCACCTCAACACCCTTGCGCCGCAGGGCGCGGGTGATCCGACGGGTCCCATACGTGCCGGCGGACTCGGCGTGGACCTGCTCGATCACCGGCACGAGCTGTTCGTCGCGGAGCCGACGGGCCGACTTCGGCCGCTTCTTGCGGGCGAAGTACGTCGACGGCGACAGGCCCAGCACCCGGCAGACGGGATCGGCCCCGAGACCGTTGTCACGCAGGTGGTCGATCACCTGCTCGGCCTCGTCCGGGGACGGTCGATCTCCTGGGCAAAAAACACCGAGGCGGCCTTGAGGATCTCGTTGGCCCGCCGCAACTCCGCTACTTCTTTGCGGAGCTGTTTGAGCTCGTCGTGCTCGGCTGTGGTCAGCCGGTCGTTGCGTTCGCCATAGTCGGCCTCTGCCTGGCGGACCCAGCCGCGCAGGGCCTCCTTGTGAATGCCGAGGTCCTTCGCGAGATGCGCGATCGGGCGGCCGGTGGCGCGGACCTCGCGGACCGCCCGCTCACGAAGTTCATCGGGGTACTTACGGGGTGCTGGCATGGTGCTGGTGGATCTCCTTCGCCAGGACCGTAACCCTGGCATCAGGGACTCCACAAATCTCAGTACAGCTCACGCTGCTGACTTCGGGGTCCATAACTGTCCTTGGTGGAGTTGCGGTTGATGTCTGACGTCTCCGGCTTCGCGCTCACGCCGGGGCAGCGGGACAAGGCCCGGAGCAGCGAACAGCCCGACCAGATCCATCGGGGGGCCTGGTCGGGCTGCTCAAGGGAGTGATGTCACTCCGCCCAGGGAAGCGGGATCTTCTTGTCGCTGCCCGGCATCATGGCCTTACCTCCGACAACCATGGTGACCAACGCCTCAGCAGGGCCGCCGACGGCCTTGAGCTGCCGTACCGCGCCGGCGGAAAGAACGAGTGCCTGGCCGGCCTTGACCTGTTCGGTCTTGCCGTCCACCTCGACCTCGAACTCACCCGACAAGGGCATCCACACCTGCTCACGGTCGATGATGTGCACCGGGGTGGATGTATCCGCGCCGAGTTCCACCCGCCAAGTGCTGACCTCGGCACTACCTTGGCTCGGGCCTGCCAGGCCGAACATCGCGCCGGCGGGCGTGGTGGTCGTCCGCTGTTCGCTCTCGCTGACCACGTACATGGATCCTCCTGTGTAAAGCTTCTTTACTTGCAGCGAGTAAAGCTACTTTACAGGCGTGTGTCAAGATGAACCGATGGAGACCAACGACCCTCTTGAGCGCACCGAGCTCACCTTCCTGCTCGGAATGGCCTTCCAACTGGTCCTCTCCGAGTTCGTGAGCCGCCTGGACTCCGCCGGCTACGCCGAACTCCGCCCCATGCACGGTCTGGTTTTTCAGGTGCTCCGCGGCTCCGGCGCAACGAGCAGTGAACTCGCCGAGCAACTCGGGGTCACCAAGCAAGCCGCTGGCCAGATCCTCGACGACCTGGAGAAGCGGGGATACGTCGAGCGCCAACCGCACCCCGCCGGTGGCCGACGCAAGCTCGTCGTGCTGACGGCGAAAGCGCTGGAGCACCTGGTCGTAGCGGGAAGGATCCTGCACGAACTGGAAGCACAACTGACCAAGCAACTCCATGAGGTCGGTCTGCAGGTTCCACGAACTGAGCTCGCGGCCATCACCCGAACCCTGGCAGGAGACTCGATCCCTCCATGGCGTCCCATTTGGTAATACGCCGCAGGGCGGCGTCACATACCCTGAAACGCGAAGGGTTGCAGGTCGGAGCGGACCTGGATATCGGCCCAGCCGCGTTCGTCCTTGATCTGTACGTAGCATTGCTCGATCTACGGCGGCAGCCCGAGCAGCCGGACGATCTCGGGGAGGTCGGTGGGCGGGTGTTGGCAATGGGTCGCCGACATTTCTGGCTTGTGCAGGCGTCGCTCGGCAGGAAAGCTCAGGAACTCGGGGGCAAAGGCGCTTTTGTCGAGGTCGGACAAGCGCCTATATGTGCCCGTCTGGTCTCGTCAGAGGCTGCGCTTGCGGCCGCGCAGTGCCCTCGGTGACCCTTTCGGCTTCCCCGCCGGTGGACAGCCGGTGGACAGACGCCTTTGGGCGGGGCATCACGGGGTGGCACAGGTCAGCCTGCTGCACATGCTCTGATCAGCATAAACGTCACCGGACAGCATGACGAGGCAGTACGCAACACGATCACTCTTGGTCTCGTAATGCGTAGGTCTCGGGTTCGAATCCCGAAGGCGGCTCGGAATTGCCCCAGGACTCACTCGCCGTGACCTGGGGCTTTTTCATTTCATTACCTGCATCCTGTCGATGCGCCACCTCAGCGGCTCCGCCAGGCATCCCCTGGTCTGCGGTGACATCGACATCGCCGCGATACCCGCAATGCGGGCACGGGTGGACGCCGTGACACAGACCCCCGGTGCCCGGGTGATCGTGGACGTTGGGTCCACCACCTTCATCTACGCCTCCCCCCTGGCCCTTGTCTGCCGCGCTCACCGCCGAGCTCTCGAACAGGACGGGCACATGGGAACGGTCTGCGAGAACCGTATTCTCCGGGCCGCAGCCCTTCCACACGCTCCTGCGGCCCGCCAGAACCCTGGAGGGAGCCTTGGCCACCGCTCTGCGGGAAAGGGCACCCGGCCCTGCCCTCATCCGGACACGGCACCGAAAAATGGCTGGTCACCCGCACCCGGGAGCGCCACCAGGCCCGCAGACCTGGGTGCTGTAGCGGGTCGAGAGTGTGACGGCTTCCTCCCGGGCGGGCGGGCGGGCGGTCCGGTGCGTGACGCTATGGCCCGTCCCCTGTCGGCCGGGTCGCAGGGGCGGTGAGCGCGGTTTCGTTGACGGCATCCAGGTGGGAGGTCGGCTCGTCCAGCAGGAGAAGGCTGGGCCGGGCCAGGAGGGCGCGGGCCAGTGCGACCCTTTGGCGTTCGCCTCCGGAGAGGGTGCCGCCTCGTTCGCCGAGCATTCCTGCCAGGCCGCCGGGCAGGCGTTTGGCGACGTCGGTGAGCTGGGCGAGTTCGACTACGCGCTGGATTTCGGCCTCGGAGGCGTCGGGTTGGGCGTAGGTGATGTTGGTGCGCAGCGTGCCGTGGACGACGTGGGCGTTCTGGTCGACGATCGCGATGCGTGACCGGCACTCCTCACGGCTCAGCTCGGTGGCAGGCCGGCCGTCGAAGAGCAGGAGACCGCCATCTGGTTCGTAGAATCTGGCCACCAGGGCGAAGACGGTGCTTTTGCCCGCGCCCGGTCGGCCGACCAGAGCTGTCTGGCTCCTGTGGGGGGCGGTGAAGGAGATGCCGCGCAACACAGGCCGGCCCGGATCGTAGCCGAAGGTGAGGTCCTGCAGGGCGAGTGCGGGCTTGTCCTGTGGAGCGGCCGGCCGGGCGAGTACCCGTGTACGCGGGCGTACGGCCGGCATGCGAGTTCCTGCGGGTTCAGCGTGTAGGGACAGTGCTTGCCCGATGCGCTGGTAGGCCCCCATGCCTCGCTGGATGAGACCGATCGCGCGGAAGACCGAGGACAGCGGCAGGGCCAGATACGAGGCATAGAGCAGGAAGGCGACCAGGTCGCCGAGGGAGTCGGCGTCCGTGCTCACCCGCAGACCGCCGATGACGAGGACGATCAGGAAGGAGCCCTGGACGGCCAGCTCTACGGCCGGGCTCATCAGGGAGGCGAGTTTCGCAGTCCGTACACCGGCGCCGTACGCCGATTCGACGCATTCGCCGATGCGGGCGGCTTCACGGTCCTCCGCGCGGTGTACCCGGACCATCGGCAGGGCGCCGAGCGCGCGTTCCAGGTCGGCTGCGATGGCGCCGATGGAGGTCTGCATGCGCTCGGAGGCGGCCCGGATGCCCTTCAGCAGCGATCCAGCAGGTCGTCGATGCTGAGCAGTTCGTCGTAGACCAGTGGGGAGGCGTCGGCGTCCCACACCACGTGATCGACGTCCGGCATGGAGCGGACTGCTTGTTGGGCCCAGTACAGGTCGGTGTCGGCGGGATCGCGTCCCGGCCAGGTGCTCGCCACCACGTGGGCCGGTGAACGGTCGGCCAGGAAGCAGATGGAGGTGGAGTCCAGGCCGCAGGTTTGCACGCCCGGCTTCCTGGCCGGCTGTGAACCGGAGACCGGTCCGCAGCCGCCCTGCCCAGGGCCTGTCGGAAGCCCGGAACGAGGCAGCGGGTGCATGTCATAGCTACCCGCATCACCAGGCGCGGTGGCAAGGGCGCCGAAGGAAGACGGATAATCCGAGAAATGCAAAGCCGGTCGGATGCCCAGGCAGCGGGCGGAGTTCCCGGGAAGGCAGAAAAACGTTTCCACCTGCGCGTCCCAATCCACAAAGGTCTCTCTTCCGGGAGGGTGACCCGATGGGAAATGGCCGGATCCAACCGGGCGGTCAGGGACGGCGAGGTCCCACGCGACCGCCTGGTGCGGCGGATCGTCGAGACGGCGGCCCGGAGGGTCAACTTCCAGCACCTCGCGGTCGACCCCCCGGTGGCCGGCCGGGCCGGATTTCTACCTGGTCTGCTTCAACCGCGCCGCACAGGGCACTTGAGTGAGCGCAGGTGACCGGGCGGAGAACACATCCGGCCGGACAGACGGGAAACAGCACATGTCACCGGACGCTTACCGGTCCTCACGTCCGTACGCCTGACGGCCTGTGCCCGGGGTGGCTACGGCGCCCACCTCGGCGCGCCCGCCGAGCCCGCCCGCAGCTCGACCGGTGCGTGGTGGAGCGGTGGACGGCATGATGCGAACAGAGCGGGAGGATCCAGGTACTCATGGCCGGTGGGACGACGAGCGAACGGACGGGTGCGAAGCGGCTCGCCGCGGCGGCCCAGTGGTGGCGGCGCGCTCTCTCCTACGACGGGGACGAGCGCGACACCCTGCTGGTGATCGGTAAGAGCACCCTCGCCGCCGCCCTGGCCTGGCTGATCGCCTACGACCTCATCGACGCACGCTCGCCGGCCTTCGCCCCGTTCTCGGCGGTTCTGATCATGCAGGTGACCGTCTACCGCTCGGTCGTGCAGTCCCTGCGCTACGTCGGCGCGGTCGTCGCGGGGGTCCTGGTGCAGGCCGCCCTCGGATTCCTCGCGGGGCCCGACCTGCTGACCTTCGTGCTCGTCGCCCTCATCGCGCTCGCGATCGGACGCTGGCGCGTGCTGGGTGTCCAGGGGCCGCAGGTGGCCACCGCCGCGTTCTTCGCCTTCTCGACGTACACCTCGGCGTCCGCGGACTCCCAGCGGTTCTTCCGGCTGGGGGAGATCGTGCTGCTCGTGCTCGTCGGCTGTGCGATCGGCACGGCCGTCAACGTGCTCGTGGCCCCGCCGCTGCGCTACCGCAGCGCCGAATACGGCATCCGGAGCCTGGCCCGCACCCTCCATGACCTGCTCGCCGACATGCATCCCGTGCTGGCCGAAGGGGTACCCGACCAGGACACCACCGGAGGATGGCGGGTCCGCGCGGCGCGCACCGAAGGGCTGATCGGGCAGGCCAGGTCGGGGCTGGCGGAAGCCAAGGAGAGTCTCCAGCTCAACCCCTGGCGTCTGTCGCGCCGTTATCGGAGCCACCCCGGCTTCCAGGGCTACGAGTCGGTGCTCGGTGCATTGGAGCGCACGCTCTACCAGGTGGCCGCGCTCACCCGCGGTCTCGACCGGTCCCGCGAGGAGGACGAGGCCCGTCGGCCGTTCCTGCGGCGTTACGCGGCGTTCCTGGAGTCCGTCGGCGCGGTCGCCGAGGTGCTGACGACGCTGGACGAGACCACGCTGCTCCCGCAGGCGAAACGGCTGGAGAGACTCACCGACGAAGCGGAGGCTCGCCGGGACGAGGTGGTCGAGGAGACTCGTAGGCTGTCCGTGTCCCTCGCCGACCCCTCGGCCCCGTACGGCATCCTCGTCACCGAGGCGACGCGCCTCCTGGAGGAGTTCCGGTACACCTGCCAGGTCCTCCTCGACGTGGCGCGGGACGTGGAGCGGAGTCCCTGAACGCGGCGGAGCGGTGACGGTTGCCAGGAGCGGCGGAGGCGCGTCAGCCCGTCAGCGAGGCGACCAGCTCCGCCGCCTCGTTCAGCGGCGCGGTCTCGTCCGCGGTGAGCCGGGGGTCCGCCGCGCGCAGGGCGGTGGCGCGGGCGAGGGCGTCGGCCGGCACGCCGCCGTCGTCCGCGAATCCGGAGAGCAGTGCCGCCAGCAGGCCCCGCACCCGGGCGCCGGCGGTGGGCGACGGGGCGAGGGCCACCTGAGCCAGGATCAGTGACGTCATGGCCCGGTCCAGCGCGGGCGGCCCCTCGCCGGCCGTCAGCCAGTCGATCACCCGGGGGCCCTCGGGTGCCAGGATCACGTTCTCCGGGTGCAGGTCCAGATGCAGGATCCGGTCCTCGGGGTCCTGGGAGAGCCGTGGGGGGATCGCGTGCAGTTCCCGCAGGAGCAGCGCCAGCAGATCCGCCCCCTCGCCCTCGGTGACCGTGCCCGCCAGCAGCGCCTCGGCCAGTGTCGGGCCGGTCAGCCGTTGTATCACCAGGTCCGTGGGAAGCGCGCCGTCGGCCGGTGGACCGATGCGTGGGACCGGGAAGCCCGAGGCCGAGAGGTACGACATCACCGCCAGCTCACCGGTGGTGTCGATGTCGTGGCGGTAGCGGCGCAGGACCCAGGGGCCGTCGAGTGCGTACACGTCGGCGGTGCGGCCCGAGCCCAGGAGTGCGCCTATATGCATGGGGGAAAACCTACCCGCGCCGGTTCCACTCAGGGAGTCACCAGCGCATGTGAACATCCTCGGCCCAGCCCAGCAGGTGTTCCACGGCGATCTCGTCGCCGTCGTCGGTACGGATCCGGCCGTCGTAGTGCCCGAAGCACTGGTCGGTGCGGTTGGCGATCAGCCCGGCGTCCGTGCGCACGGCCCGGTTGTGGAACGGGGTGAACGTCAGGTCCACCTGGCCGGACGAGGGCGTACGGAGCGTCCAGGGGGCCATCGGGTCGGTGACGGACCACCGCCAGTCCAGCTCCTCGCCGATCTTGGTGAGCCGGCCGTCCACGCAGAGGCCGTTCTCGGTGGAGCCGGTGCCCTCGGTCCAGCGTCCGCCGAACTGGAGGCCGACCGTGTGCCCGTCCGTGCGGCCCGACGCGGCGCCCCAGTTCCAGTCGGCCGTATGCGGCCAGCGCCCGCGGCCGTGGTCCAGGACAGCCCAGGTCTCGCTGTCCTCCCCGCCGAACGTCAGGATCTCGCCGCCGATGCGTAGCCGGCCGGAGGCGGGGAGTGCGGTGTGCTTGGAGGTGTACTGGAAGCGCTGTCCGCTCCACGGCACGACCACGGAGAGCGACTCGTGTGCTTCCGGTCGGGAGACCAGGATGCCGACCTCCAGCGGCAGCCGCTCCGGAGTCAGACAGCGGGCCCGCAGCCTCGTTCCGGCGTTCTCGTCACGGATCTCGATGCGTACCTTGCCCCCGGCCGGGCGGGCGGGTCCGACGACCACGTCCTCGGAGCCCGGCGCCCCTGCGACGGTGTCGGGGAGGCGGACGCCCAGGCCGGCGGGGACGATCGAGGAGCACTCGAACTCGCGTCCGCCGGGGCCGAACTCCAGCACGTAGACGGTGTTCAGAGCCAGGAAGTCGAGGTCGCTCACGGTCAGGGCCACCAGGTGGGTAGGTGTGGTCACGCACCAGTACTCCCACCGCTTCGTCCTGCCCCAGCCTCGCAGATTGGCCCGGTGCAGCGGCTTCCTGGACCAGCCGACCGCTGCCGGGTTCAGGCTCCCGTCGGGCAGACAGAGGTCGACGGGCTCGGTGATCTCGTGCTCGTGCGTCGCCATGGCCGGAGCCTATAGCCGCGCGCCCGAGGGCTACTTGGCGTCCGAGTAGCGCTCGACGACCGCCGTGCTGAACGGGAACCGCACCGGGGTCTCCCCGAACGCGACCCGGCCGGCCAGCTCTCCGGCCTCGCGGATCGCCTCCACCACCGCGGGTGCCTCCTCGGCAGGGCAGTGCACGATCACCTCGTCGTGCTGGAAGAACACCAACTCGGCCCGCAGGCCCCCTGTGGTGAGCGTCCGGCGCAGCGCCGCCAGGAGCAGCAGTGCCCAGTCCGCGGCGCTGCCCTGGACCACGAAGTTGCGGGTGAAGCGGCCCCGCGCCCGGGCGTTCGACGAGGCGTAGCCCGGCGTGTAGCCGTAACCGCCGGGGCTCTCCCCGGCCGGGGACTCCTCGCTCTCCTGGGGGATGCCCGCCTCGCCGTCCTCGCCCGCTCCGGCGGCCGGCGGGCTCGTGCGGCCCAGCCAGGTGCGGACGAGACGGCCCTCCTCGCCGGCCTTCGCCGCGTCGTCGACGTAGGCGACGGCGTGCGGGAACCGCCGCCGCAGGGCTGCCAGGTTCTTCAGGCCGTCGCCCGAGGTCTGCCCGTAGATCGCGCCCAGCAGTGCCAGCTTGGCGTGCTCACGGTCGCCGTGGAACGCCCGGTCGGACAGCGCCTTGTAGAGATCGCCCTCGTGCCCGGCCACCTCCATCAGGCCCCGGTCGCGGGAGATCGCGGCCAGCACACGGGGTTCCATCTGGTCGGCGTCGGCCACGACCAGCCGCCAGCCCTCGTCGGCGACGACCGCCTGGCGTATCACCTTGGGGATCTGCAGCGCCCCGCCGCCGTTGGTCGTCCAGCGTCCGCTGACCGTGCCTCCCGGCTGGTACTCGGGGCGGAAGCGGCCTTCGCGCACCCAGTCCTGGAGCCAGCTCCAGCCGTGTGCCGTCCAGACGCGGTACAGCTTCTTGTAGCGGATCAGCGGCTCGACCGCCGGGTGGTCGAGCTCCTCCAACTCCCACCGCCGGGTCGACTTCACCTTGATTCCCGCCTGCGCGAACGCCTTCAGGACATCGGCCGGCAGATCGGGCCGGACCCGTCTGCCGAACGCCGCAGACACCTGCTCCGCCGCCTCGGCCAGTCTGCGGGGCTCGCCGCCGCCCGCGTAGCGCTCGCCGAGCAGGTCGTCCAGCACGTCGCGGTGCACGTCGGCGCGCCAGGGGAGCCCGGATCTGTTCATCTCGGCGGCGACCAGCATGCCCGCGGACTCGGCGGCCGTGAGCAGTCGCATCCTTTCGGGGTGCTCCGTGGCCTCGTGGCGGCGCAGCTGTTCCGCGTAGACCTGGAGCAGTGCCTCGAACGGCAGGTCGGTGCCGGAGAGCGGCTCGAAGAGGGAGGACTGGGAGCCGGGTTCGGCCGAGCGCGGAGGCGGGTCGGGTGGCACGGGCGCACGGCGCAGCCGGGCCCAGGCCGCCGCGGCTGAGCGCGGCTCCCCGAGCCGCCCTTCGTGGCCGAGCAGCAGCAGCTCGGCGCATTCGATGTCGTAGCACCGCTCGACCCGCACGCCCGCCGCGAGCAGCCGGGGATAGATCGCGGCGGTCGAACGCCAGACCCAGCGGACCACCTCGGGGCGGGCGCGGACGGACTCGACGAGGTCGGGCTCGGACAGGACGGGA
This sequence comes from Streptomyces sp. NPDC002793, assembly GCF_040295485.1. Classification (NCBI taxonomy): domain Bacteria; kingdom Bacillati; phylum Actinomycetota; class Actinomycetes; order Kitasatosporales; family Streptomycetaceae; genus Streptomyces; species Streptomyces sp. NPDC002793. Next base: position 82,410 of record NZ_JBEOVL010000021.1, read on the forward strand.
CCGGCGGGCAGGCCGTCGCCCGTCAGCGGCACGAGGAGTGCGCCGCTGCCTTCCGCGATGGCCAGAGCCCAACGTTCGGTCATGGGCCGAGTCTTCCACCCGGGACTGACAGCGGGCCGCGCTCGCCGGGCGGGCGTGTCCGGCCGGCGCGAGGATCGGAGTGCGGTGCGCGTGGCGCGTACCGGGACCGAGGCAGGCGGCGGAGGAGACGGTGATGGAAGCGATCGTGTACGAGGAGTTCGGCGGACCCGAGGTCCTGCGCCCGGCCGAGGTCGAGGACGTCCACCCGGGCCCCGGGCAGATCCGGGTGGAGGTCAGGGCCGCCGGGGTCAATCCGGTCGATCACAAGATCCGCAACGGCTGGATGGAGGCGGCGTTCCCCACCCCGCTGCCCGCCACACCCGGCAGCGAGTTCGCCGGGGTCGTGGCCGGGACCGGCGAGGGGGTCACGGAGTTCGCCTCCGGTGACGAGGTCCTCGGCCGGAGCTCGACCGGAGCGTACGCGGCGTACGTCCTGGCCGACGTGGGAGCGGTGGCGCCCAAGCCGGAGGGGCTGGGCTGGGCGGAGGCCGCCGCGCTGCCCGTCGCGACCCTGACCGCCGCTCGGGTGCTCGACGAGCTCGCGGTGGCCGCGGGCGAGACCCTGCTGGTGCACGGGGCGTCCGGCGCCGTCGGGTCCGCCGCCGTCCAGCTGGCCGCGGCCAGGGGCGCCACCGTCGTCGGAACCTCCTCACCGGCCAACCACGACTATCTGCGTGTGCTCGGCGCGGTCCCGGTGGCGTACGGGGACGGACAGGTGGACCGCGTGAGGGAGGCCGCACCGCAGGGCGTGGACGCGGTGTTCGACGCGGCGGGCAAGGGCGCGCTGGCGGATTCGGTGGAGCTGCGCGGCGGCACCTCCGACCGCATCGTCACCATCGCCGACCCGGACGCCGCCCGGTACGGGGTGGCCTTCTCGGCGGGCGGTGGGAGCCACCCGGACGAGGGCAGGCGGCTCGCGGAGTACGCGGAGGCGGCGGCGGTGGGCGGCCTGCGCATTCGTGTCGAACGTACCTTCGCCCTGCGTGACGCTGCGCGGGCCCAGGAGCTGAGCGAGGCCGGCCACGTGCGCGGCAAGCTCGTCCTGCTCCCCGGGGAGCGCTGAACGCCAGGTCGTTACCCTGGCCTGATGGAATCGGTGATCGACCGGGCGTGCGCCGCGGCCCTGTACGCGGACGACGACGCGGGCCTGGACACCGGCGCGTCCCTCCTCGCCGCGGACCCGTCCGCCGACGAGGAGCTGCACCTCCGGGGCGAGGAGTTCGTCCGGCGGGCCTGGACACGGGGCTGGCAGCCCGCCGATGTCGTACGGACCGTCCGGCGTGAGCTGGACGACACCGGTGCCTCGCTCGCCGCGGCGCTGATCACGACGGAGACGGCACGGTACGGGCAGCTGCCGGCGCGCTGGGCGGACCAGCTCGACGCCCTGCCCGCCGCGGCGGCGCGCAACAGGCCGGACCGCTTCACGTACGCCTCGGCGCTCCTGGAGCTGTACCGGCTGCTGCTGCGACTCCCGGTCATCGAGCCGGTCGGGCCGCCCCCCGGCACCGTCGCCGACGCCCCGTCCCGGCCGCCGGCCCCGGGCGAACCCCGCATGCTCACCAGGATCCGGGCGCTGCTGGCCAAGGCCGAGGCGACGGGATTCCCCGAGGAGGCCGAGGCGCTCACCACCAAGGCGCAGGAGCTGATGGCCCGGCACAGCATCGACGAGGCGCTCCTCGCCGCCCGTACACACAGTGCCGACGAGCCCGGGGCGGTCCGGATCGGGGTCGACGCCCCCTACGAGAGCGCGAAGGCCGTCCTGCTCGACTCCGTCGCCTCGGCGAACCGCTGCCGTGCCGTGTGGAACAGCGATCTCGGCTTCACCACGGTCGTGGGTTTCGAGCCGGACCTGGAGGCGGTGGAGCTCCTGTTCACCTCCCTGCTGGTGCAGGGCACCACCGCGATGACGAAGGCCGAGGCCGGACAACGGGCCGGCGGGCGTAAGCGGACCAAGACCTTCCGGCAGTCCTTCCTGATGGCGTACGCCCAGCGGCTCGGCAGCCGTCTCGCGGCGGACACCGCGCGGATCACCGCCGAGGCGGGTTCGGAGTCCGGCCCCGGAGGCAGCGGCGACACCGGGGCGCTGCTGCCGGTCCTGGCGGCCAGGGACGTCGCCGTCACCGGCACCGCCGACCGGATGTTCCCGAAGACCACCACGACCCGGCTGCGCGGGGCGACGGACGCGGAGGGCTGGACCCACGGCACGGCTGCGGCGAACCGGGCCAGAATGGGCGGAAGCGGGCCCGAAATCCGCCGTTAGGTCGGCTGGGCGTCATAAGTCGGGCTTGTCGGTGAATCCGGTTACGCTCGGTCCATGAGCTGGCTCCGGGCGCTGAAGGAGACCGCCCGCTCGGGGCTGACGATCGAGCGGCGGCGCCTCGAACCGCTCATCGCGATCCGCGGCGCCGCGGGTCTCGCCCTCGTCGTGGGGGTGAGCCTGGCGCTCTTCGGGCCGGTGATCGCCGCCGGCTCCGCGTTCGGCGCGTTCCAGGCGGCCATCGCGACCTTCCAGCGCAGCTGGCGCCCCCGGCCCGTGCTCGCCCTGGTCTCCGGGGCCAGCCTGGCCGTGTCGACCTTCGTCGGCTACGTCACCGTGTCCCACACCCTGCTGTTCCTGGCCCTGCTCATCCTCTGGACGTTCACCGCGGGGATGGCCTGGGCGGCCGGCCCGACGGGCGGGATCATCGCGGGCTCCAACGTGGCGATCATGCTGGTCACGATCACCCTGCCCACCTCCGTCGCCGACGCCGCCGCCCACGCCGCGATGATGGCGTTCGGCGGGCTCGTGCAGGCCGCGCTGATCGTGCTGTTCCCGGTCCGCCGATGGGGTGCCCAGCGCGACGCGCTCGCCGACGCCCTGGCGGGCGAGGCCGACTACGCCCGCCGGCTGCGGCACGACCCGGTCGCACCCTTCGACCCCGTACCGCTGATGACCGCGCGCAACGCCGCCGCCGTCACCCCCCGCCAGGCCCGCCGCCGCCCCGCCGACCTGCACGGTGCGCGCGGGGTCGCCGAGCGGCTGCGGCCGGTGCTCGCCTCGTTGGCCGATCCCGCGCTGGGAGTCCCGGCCGAGGGCCCCGAGCGCTACTGGGCGCGGGAGATCCTCGGCGCCGCCGGCTCCCTGCTGGACTCGGCGGCCCGGGCGGTGCGCCAGGGGGACCCCGTGAGGCTGGACGAGACGGCGCTGTCCGTGCTGAAGTCCCCCGACACCGAGGTCATCCTCACCGGCCCGCCCCGCCGAGCCGCCGAACGGCTCGCCTCGCTGCTCGCCGATGTCATCGAGATCGCCGAGGGAACGGGCACGGACGACCGGACGCCCGGCGAACCGCTCGTCCCGCACCGCCGCAGACCCACACTGCTGAAGCTGGTCCCCGTCGTCCACGGCTCCATGCGCCGTGAACTGCGCCGGGGGTCGACGATCCTGCGGCACGCGGTCCGGGTGTCGGCGGTGGCCGCGGCGGGTTACCTCCTGGGGGCGGTGCTGCCGTTCGGCCACGGCTACTGGGCGCCGATGACCGCGGTGATGGTGATGCGCCCGGAGTTCACCCAGACGTACTCGCGGTCCGTGGCCCGCTTCCTGGGCACCGTGCTCGGCGTCGCCGTGGCCACCGGCATCGTGCAGACCGCCCACCCGAACGCGGAGCTCTCCGCCGTGCTCGCCGTCGTCAGCGCCGCGCTGATGTACCTGCTGATGCGCACCGGATACGCGGTCGGTCAGGTCTGCGTGTCCGCCTACGTCGTCTTCCTGCTCGGCATGGCGGGCGACGACTGGTCGCAGACCGTTCCCGAACGGGTGGTGCTGACCCTCATCGGCGGGATCCTCGCGATGGTGGCGTACGCCGTCTACCCGGCCTGGGAGACCCCGCGGCTGCGCGACCGGCTGGCCAACTGGGTCGTCACCGACGGGCGTTACGCGGCCACGGTCCTCGACAGATACGCCGACCCCGCGTCCAGGAGCCTGGAGGACGTGCGCGCCGCTCTGCTCACCACACGGGAGGCCCGCGTCGCCTGGCAGGAGGCGCTGGAGACGGCCCAGCACGAGCCCGTGCGCCACCGGGGCATCTCCCGGACCTCCGCGGCGGACGCCCACGCCGCGCTCGCCCAGTTCGGCCGGGTCGCGATGCTCATGGAGGCCCACCTGCCCGCCGCGTCCGCCACCCCCCTGCCCGAGGCCGCCGGGCTGGCCGATGCCCTGCGCCGTGCCACCGAGGAGGGCGCCAAGGCGGTGCGCGAACGCCGGGTCCCGGACTGGCGGCCGGTGAAGGAGGCGCTGGCGCGCCGGGACGCCGCCCCCGGACCCCCGCCCGACCCCTTCGTCCGCAACGGGGCCACGCTGCTGCTCCACGCCCTGGAGGACTTCTCGCGGGCCCTGGAGATCAGCAGCGGGCGGGCGTAGGGCGGGGCCTGGTGTCAGAGGGCGGGGACCTCGGGCGGTCCCGTCGGCAGCGTGGAGGCATCGGTCCTGGCCAGGGAGTCTTCGGCCCCGGCGTTCCAGGCGATGACCAGGGTGTCGCCGTCGTTGGACTCGACGGTTCCCGTGGTGCGGTCGGTGTTCCCGTCCAGGCACTTCAGCGCGAGCGTCGCCCTGCCCGTCCCCTTCACCTCCCCCTGACAGATGTGCTGGCCCGCGGCGAGGGCCACCTTGCCCGACGTGACCGAGAGGACGACGGGTACGTCGCCGGACGTGCCCGTCCAGGTGCCTTCGAGCGCCTTCGCGGCCGCGCCCCCGGACTCGCCGCCCTCGCCTCCGGCTGCGGGCGGGGTGCTCCGCGCGGTCTCCGGTCCGGCGCCCCCGGCCTTCTCCGCGGCAGGTTCGTCACCGCCGCAGGCGGTCAGCGCGAGCGAGGCGAAGAGAGTGGCTGCGACAAGAGCAGAGGAGCGCGGAAGCCTGTCCATATGAAGTTCCCCCTAGTGGATTCACGGCCGGAAGACCGCGCCAAGCTACCAGGGGTGAACGGAACAACTCGGGGTAGTGGGAGCCACATTGGTGTTCCGTTCGTCTGTTCCTCATAGAGGGGGAGGAAGGGTGAACGGATGGGTGGTTGGATCGGCGTAAACCTGTAATCGCGTGCGCACCCGGCGTGCACGTGCATCTGCTCATGCATTGGCATATGAACACAGCTATGATCCGAGCTAGTTGACATTTGCACCTTGCAACTCGGGGAGCGTCCTGTGCACCACGTGTACAACGGCATGGCGGCCACAGAGCTTCGCGGGGTCGTCTGGCAGAAGAGCAGACACAGCAACTCCCAGGGTTCATGCGTGGAGTTCGCGAAACTGCCCGGCGGGAATGTGGCGATGAGGAACTCGCGCCACCCCGACGGGCCCGCGCTGGTCTATACGCCGGCGGAGATCGAGGCACTGCTGCTGGGCGTCAAGGACGGGGAGTTCGACCACCTGGCCGCAGGCGGCTGAGGGCGCGGCGGCCCCGCGCCCTACCGCAGGCGGTCAGGGAAGGTGTCGACGGCGACGGGGCGCTCCGGCGCCGCGTGCTCCGTAAGCCGGAACAGCGCCCAGACCACCTTGCCGAGGCCCCCGTCGGGCGGCGTGGAACCGGCCGGTACGGGGGAGGGGTGCCAGCCCCAGCTGTCGCTGAACGACTCCACGAGGAAGAGACCCCGGCCGGACTCCGCCGAATCCGGCGCCTGACCCGCGACGGGCCCCTTCTCGCTGGGGTCGCGCACCGCGCACACCAGGCGTGAGGTCCATCGCATCAGGTGCAGCCGTACGCAGCGGTCCTGGAGCTCCCGCGCGGCGTCGGCCGGGAGGGCGTGCCGCAGCGCGTTGGTGACCAGCTCGGACACGACCAGGGCGACATCGTCGAAGCGTTCGTCCAGGTCCCAGGAGTTCAGCGTCGTACGGGTGAATCGACGTGCCCCGCCCACCGCTTCGTACCGGGCCGGCAGGGTGCAGTAGGCCGAACCGGCGATCGCCGAGAGGTCGATGGGGGGAAGCCCCTGCCGTAACGGCTCGAGCATCGTCGATCCATTCGTCCCCATACGAGGCACTCCCGGGATTCGCGGCTGTAGCGGCACTGCTTCTGGCGGGCACTGCGGGTACAGCGGCACAACACGAACGAGCACGCAGGTGCGCGAGGACCATGGTTCCCAATGCGCAGGGCAGATGCAAGGGCAGATGCACGTGCACGCGCGCGATGCGCCCGATAACGTGCCGGTTCGGACTCATTTCTTCCGCTTCACAGTTCTGAAGCTTTCCGAAAGTCTTTCCGTCTCTGTAATCGAATGAGTACGGGCTGAAGCGTTTTGATGGCAGAATCCGCCTCCGGGGTTCGGGGGAACCCCGGAGTACGGGAAGCGACGGGGAGGGTTGGGAAGCCAGTGTCGGCAGGCGAGTCGAGTGGTTCTGTGGTGCGGCGCATCCTGCTGGGCTCACAGCTCAGGCGTCTGCGTGAGTCGCGCGGCATTACCCGTGAGGCGGCCGGCTACTCCATCCGCGCCTCCGAATCGAAGATCAGCCGCATGGAGTTGGGACGGGTGAGCTTCAAGGCCAGGGACGTCGAGGACCTGCTCACGCTGTACGGAGTCACGGACGAGGCGGAGCGCGATTCGCTCCTGGGCCTGGCGCGTGAGGCCAATGTGGCGGGCTGGTGGCACAGTTACGGAGACGTGCTACCCGGCTGGTTCCAGACGTATATCGGTCTGGAGGGAGCGGCCTCGCTCATCCGGATCTACGAAGTCCAGTTCGTCCACGGCCTGTTGCAGACCGAGGCGTACGCCCATGCCGTCGTCGTGCGAGGCATGCCCGGTGCGCCGGCGGCCGAGATCGACCGCAGGGTCGCCCTGCGTCTGGCGCGTCAGAAGGCGCTCGTCTCCGAGAGCGCGCCCCGCTTCCACGCCGTGCTCGACGAGGCGGCCCTGCGCCGTCCGTACGGCGGGCGCGAGGTGATGCGTGCCCAATTGCGGCATCTGATCGATATGTCGGAGCAGCCGAACATCACGCTTCAGGTCATGCCCTTCAGTTTCGGCGGTCATGCCGGCGAGAGCGGGGCATTCACGATGCTGCGCTTCCCGGAATCCGATCTGTCGGACATCGTCTATCTGGAGCAGCTGACAAGTGCGCTCTATCTGGACAAGGCGGAGGAAGTCGCCCAGTACGAAAAGGCCATGGACCGGCTCCACAAGGACAGTCCGGGGCCCGAGGAGAGCCGGGATCTTCTCCGGGGACTCCTTCAAATGACGTGATTCGCCAGTACGATGACCAACCAACAGGAGTCTGCGCCTGCAGTAAGGGATTGCATGTCCTTCCCCAGTGAACTGGCCCGCCAGTACATCGACGGCGAGTGGCTGACCGGCAACGGTGCGTGGGACATCATCGATATCAATCCCTACAACGGCGAAAAGCTCTGTTCCGTGACCGTGGCCACCGCGGCGGAAGTCGACCTCGCCTACAGGGCTGCCGAACGCGCGCAGCGGGAATGGGCGACGGTCAGCCCTTATGCGCGTCGGACCGTTCTGGAGAACGCTGTGCGGCTCGTCGGGGAACGCAGCGGCGAAATCATCGAGCTGATCATCGATGAACTCGGCGGCACCCGGGCGAAGGCGGAATACGAGGTGCGCGCCGCGCAGGAGTTCCTGCGTGAAGCGGCCGGGCAGGCGATCCGCCCGGTGGCGCGGCTGCTGCCCTCCGTCGCCGAGGGCAAGGAGAACCGGGTGTACCGGATGCCCGTCGGGGTCGTGGGCGTGATCAGCGCCTTCAACTTCCCCTTCCTGGTGACGGTGAAGACCGTCGCGCCCGCGCTCGCGCTGGGCAACGCCGTCGTGGTGAAACCCCATCAGAACGCCCCGGTCGCCGGTGGTGGGCTGGTGGCCCGGATCTTCGAGGACGCGGGCCTGCCCGCCGGGCTTCTCAACGTCCTGATCACCGACAGTGCCGAGATCGGCGACTCCTTCATCCAGCACCCCGTGCCCAAGGTGATCTCCTTCACCGGGTCGGACCGGGTCGGCCGCCATGTCGCGGCCGTCGCCGCCGGGCAGCTCAAGAAGACGATCCTCGAACTGAGCGGCAACAGCGCCCTGGTCGTGCTGGAGGACGCCGACCTCGGCCACGCGGTCCGGGCGGCCGTCTACAGCCGCTTCCTGTTCCAGGGGCAGGTCAGCATGGCCGCCAACCGCATCCTGGTGGACCGGTCGGTGGAGAGGGAGTTCACCGAGCGGTTCACGGCAGCGGTGTCCGCGCTCCCGGCGGGCGACCCGCGCGACCCTGACACCCGGATAGGCCCGGTCATCAGCGCGTTCCAGGCAGAGGCGCTCACCGCGCTGGTCGACGGGGCGATCGAGTCCGGCGCCACCGCGCTCGTGCGGGGCCGCACGCGCGGCAACCTCGTGGAGCCGACCGTGCTGACCGGGCTGCCCGAGGGGTCACCGCTCCTGGAGCAGGAGATCTTCGGCCCCGTCGCGTTGCTCGTGCCGTTCGACGGGGAGGACGACGCCGTGCGCCTGGTCAACGACAGTCCTTACGGGCTGAGCGGCGCCGTCCACACGGCGGACGGTGAGCGGGGCGTGCGCTTCGCCCGGCGCATCAGGGGCGGCATGTTCCACGTCAACGGCGCCACCGTGCAGGACGATCCGGCGGTCGCGTTCGGAGGCGAGAAGAGGTCCGGCATGGGGCGGCTGAACGGCGAGGCCGCCGTCGAGGCGTTCACCACGCGGAAGTGGATCTCGGTGCAGCACGGGCGAACGGTCTTCCCCTTCTGACTCCCACTCCGGCTCCCTTCCGGTCTGCGGCCGCTGTTCCGTCCTCGCCGGGGGAGGCGGGCTACCCTGGTCGAAGTCGCGCACATGGGGTGGTTGGAATGTCGGCGATCCGTCTCCTGGTCCTCGGTGCCGTGCGTCAGCACGGCCGGGCGCACGGCTATCAGGTGCGCAACGACCTGGAGTACTGGGGCGCGCACGAGTGGTCCAACGCCAAGCCCGGATCGATCTACCACGCGCTCAAGCAGATGGCGAAGCAGGGACTGCTGATCGCCCATGATGTCGCCCCGTCCACGGCCGGCGGCCCGCCCCGCACCGAGTACGAGATCACCGGTGCCGGCACCCGGGAGTTCTTCACCCTGCTGCGGGCCTCGCTGACCTCGTACGACCAGAGCATGGACGTGCTCTCGGCCGGCGTCGGCTTCATCGTCGACCTGGAGCGGGCCGAGGTGCTGGGACTCCTGCGGCAACGCGTCGCCTCCATCGAGGGCTGGCGCGCCGCGGTCACGGAGCGCTGGACGCCGGAGGACGGTCCCGAGTCGATCGGCCACATCGGCGAGATCATGAACATGTGGGTGCATACGGCGGACGCGGGTGCCGAGTGGACCCGAGGCCTGATCGAGCGCATCGAGGCGGGGGCGTACACCTTCGCGGGTGAGGGCGCCCCCTTCGTCGGAGTGCTCGCCGAAGGGCAGGAGAATCCGCACGCCACCGGGATCCCCGACCCCGAGGATTCCCCCTGATCACAGGGGACGGAGCGCGCGCTCGCAGTCCTCTCCCCGGGGTTCGGCCGCCGGCGCGTCAGTGGTGGAAGGCGGTCCGTGCTCCCGGATCCCGGTCCAGCGGGTGCTGCTGGGCGCGGAGTTCGGGCAGGAGCCCGCGCAGGTCGTCCAGCAGCAGCTCCGCGAGGTCCGAGGAGAAGCCGTTACGGCAGACGACGCGCAGCACCGAGAGGTCCTGCCGGTTGGCGGGAAAGGTGTAGGCGGGCACCAGCCAGCCGCGCTCCCGCAGCCGCCTCGACACGTCGAAGATGTCGTACGCCCGCACCTCGGGCGTCGTCGTCACCGCGAACACCGGGAGTTCGTCACCCCTGGTCAGCAGTCGGAAGTCGCCCAGGGTCCCGAAACCCGTGGCGAGCCGGCGCGCGATGTCCCGGGACGCCTGTTGCACGGCCCGGTAGCCCTCCCGGCCCAGCCGCAGGAACGTGTAGTACTGCGCCACCACCTGCGCGCCGGGGCGGGAGAAGTTCAGCGCGAAGGTCGGCATGTCGCCGCCGAGGTAGTTGACCCGGAAGACCAGCTCGTCCGGAAGCTCGGCCGGTGAACGCCACAGGGCCCAGCCCACACCCGGGTAGACCAGGCCGTACTTGTGTCCGGAGGTGTTGATCGAGGACACCCGGGGCAGCCGGAAGTCCCACACCAGGTCCGGGTCGAGGAACGGCGCCACCATCGCCCCGGACGCCCCGTCCACATGGACCGGGATGTCGAGCCCGGTGCGCTCCTGGAGGTCGTCCAGCGCCGCGCAGAGGTCGGCGATCGGCTCGTAGGAACCGTCGAAGGTGGAACCGAGGATGCCGACCACACCGATGGTGTTCTCGTCGCACAGCTCGGCCGCCGCCTGCGGGTCGAGATGGAAGCGTGCGCCCTCCATCGGGACCTGGCGGGGCTCCACCTCCCAGTACGTGCAGAATTTCTCCCAGCAGACCTGCACGTTGACGCCCATGACCAGATTGGGCCGGGCGGTCGCCGGATAGCGGTCGGAGTTCCTGGCCGACCAGCGGCGCTTCAGTGCCATCCCCGCCAGCATGCAGGCCTCGCTGGAGCCCGTGGTCGAGCAGCCCACCGTGGACGTCGGGTCGGGGGCGTTCCAGAGGTCGGCGAGCATCGCGACGCAGCGCCGTTCCAGCTCGGCGGTGCGCGGGTACTCGTCCTTGTCGATCATGTTCTTGTCCCGGCACTCGCTCATCAGCACACCGGCCTGGGGTTCCATCCAGGTGGTGACGAAGGTGGCGAGGTTGAGCCGGGAGTTCCCGTCGAGCATCAGCTCGTCGTGGACGAGGCGGTAGGCGGTCGAGGGCGGCAGAGGGCCGTCCGGGAGCTGGTGCGTCGGCGGTGCCGCGACCATGGGCGCGGTCGGATCGGCCTCCCCGAAGAACGGGTTGAGGGCCAGCCTCCGGTGCTCGTCGGACGGAGCGGCCCTGCCGTGCGAACCCTGGTGGAGCGGCATCGTCGGTCGTCCCCTCAGTTCCCGGCCGCGAGTCCGGCCTTGATGGCCCGGGTGAACTTCACGACACGCTCGGCCTGGACGCGTGCGGCGGTCAGGGTCTGTTCGGCGACCGGGATGTCGCCCTGCCCCGAGACGTGGGAGGTGCCGTACGGATTGCCGTCGACGAACTTCGAGGGGTCCGTGTAGCCGGGCGGGACGAGGATGCCGCCGAAGTGGTAGATCGTGTTGTACAGAGCCAGCAGGGTGGACTCCTGGCCGCCGTGTGCGGTGCTGCTGGCGGTGAAGCCGCTGTAGACCTTGTCGGCGAGCTGCCCCGCCTGCCAGAGGCCGCCCAGGGTGTCGAGGAACTGTTTGAGCTGGGCGGTGACGTTGCCGTACCGGGTGGGCGTACCGAAGATCACCGCGTCCGCCCAGACCATGTCGTCCGGTGAGACCTCGGGGATGTCGGCGGTCGCCTTCGCGTGCTCGGCCCACGCCGGATTGGAGTTGACGGCTGCCTGCGGGGCGAGCTCGGCGGCCTTGCGCAGACGGACCTGCGCGCCCGCGTTCTCGGCGTCCTTCGCCAGGGCCTTGGCGATCGTGGAGACGGTGCCGGTGGAGGAGTAGTAGATGACGGCGACGTTGACGGACGTGGTCATGCGGAGACCTCCGGGACAGGAGCGGCGAGAAGAGGAGAGCACCTCCTGCGGAAAGCTTTGCCCTGGTTCGTCCGGTGTGCATCCTTGCTTACGCCAGTGGAACCCAGCGGTCCGTCGCAGCGTTGATAGCTTGGGGCGGCCACGCAGCCGCGCACACCGACCAACCTGGAGCCCGGACCCTTGAATACGCTTGCGCTCGGCCCGAGCTGGCTGGACCCGGATTATCTGCTCAACACCTTCGGGCTCCCCGGCCTCCTGCTCATCGTGTTCGCCGAGTCGGGACTGCTCATCGGCTTCTTCCTGCCCGGTGACTCCCTGCTGTTCACCACCGGCCTTCTGGTGACCACGGGCGATCTGAAGTACCCGCTGTGGCTGGTCTGCGTCCTGGTCGCCCTGGCGGCGATCATCGGCGACCAGGTCGGCTATCTCTTCGGCCGCAAGGTGGGGCCGGCCCTCTTCAAGCGCCCGGACTCCCGCCTCTTCAAGCAGGAGAACGTCGAGAAGGCTCACGAGTTCTTCGAGAAGTACGGCCCGAAGTCGCTGGTGCTGGCCCGCTTCGTGCCCGTCGTCCGGACGTTCACGCCGATCATCGCCGGTGTGAGCCGGATGGACTACCGCTCGTTCATCACGTTCAACATCATCGGCGGCATCCTCTGGGGTGTCGGGGTGACGGTGCTCGGCGCGGCCCTCGGCAAGATCGATTTCGTGCACGAGAACATCGAGATGATCCTCATCCTGATCGTGCTGGTCTCCGTGCTGCCGATCGTGATCGAGTTCCTGCGGGCCCGCAGCAAGTCGAAGAAGGAAGGCGCCGCGCAGCAGAGGAACGGCCAGGATCCCTCGGACGGCGGCCCCGGAGCGGTCGACGCCGGCCAGGACCCCGCCTCCCAGCGGTACGCCGGTGACCAGGCGGCCCCGTACGACGCCGGTCGTTTCGACGGCCCGTACGGCACCGGCCAGGGAGCTCAGCACGACGACGGCCGGCCGGGTCAGTACGGCAACGGCCCGTACGGCAACGGCCAGCAGGCGCAGCCGGGGCAGTACGGGAGCGACCAGGGCGGTCAGCAGAGCGGCGCCCAGTACGGTGCCGCGTACGGAAACCAGTACGGCGGCGCCCCGTACGGCGGTGCCCAGGGCGGCCCCCAGTACGGCAGCCCCCAGGGTGGCGCCCAGTACGGCACTGCCCAGTACGGCAACGGACAGGGCGGCGGCCAGTACGGCGAGAGCCAGGGGCAGTACGGCGGCGGTCAGGGTCAGTACGGCGCGGGCCAGGGCGGTCAGTACGGCGGCGGTCAGGGCGGTCAGTACCCCGGCGGTCAGGGGCAGCACGGCGCGGACCAGGGTCAGTACGGCGCGGGCCAGGGCGGTCAGTACCCCGGCGGCCAGGGCGGCGCTCCGTACGGCAACGGCCAGGCGGATCAGTACGGCGCCGTGGACCAGGGCGTCCCGTACGGCAACGGCGGCCAGGGCGCGCAGTACGGCAACGGTCAGGCCGCCCCGTACAACGGCGCGCACGACGGCCGGTACGGCGGCACCGCCCAGCCCGGCCCGTACGCCGACGGCCAGGAGGACGACCCGGGTCAGCACGGCTGGCAGAACAGGCGCTGACCCGCTCCCGCACGCACCGACGGAGCCCCGGCCCCCTCCGGCATTCGCCGAGGGGGCCGGGGCTCCGTTCACGTGCCGGAGGCCGTCAGAAGCCGCGGGTCCGCTTGGCCGCCCGGCGGGACGCGCCCTCGACCGCGCCCGGTACCCGCATGAAGAGCCGGGAGATCTCGCTCCCCAGATTGACCCCGATGGCGATGGCCAGGGCCGTGGCGACCGCCGTGGACAGCGAGGTGAGCCCGGTGTCGACCTCGTTCTGCGCGACACCCAGCAGACCGAAGTACGTCGCCGAACCGGGCAGCAGCGGACCGATCGCTGCCGTGATGTAGGGCAGCGACGAGCTGTAGTGGTAGCGCGAGAACAGCTGGCCGAAGAGCCCCACCAGACCGGCCGCGACCGCCGTCGCCGCCACGGGTGAGATGCCGCCCTCGCGGGCCATCGCCCCGTAGATGACCCAGGCCACACCACCGTTGAGGGTGACCGCGAGCACGGTGGAACGTTCCTGCTGGAGCAGGATCGCGAAGGCCAGGGTGAGGGTCATCGAGACCAGGATCTGGAGCACCGGCCGGTCGTTGGGCACGAAGCGCGCCTCCGGATTGAGCTCGGCGCCGAGCTGGACCCCCAGATAGAGCATCAGCAGCACACCGGCCACGATGCCGATGAAGAAGTACATGACCTCCAGGAGCCGGGCCCCTGCGGTGATGTAGTAGCCGGTCAGCCCGTCCTGCACCCCGGCGACGAGGGCCCGCCCCGGCAGCAGCGCGAACAGTCCACCGGTGATCACCGCGGATGGCCGCACGTCCGTCGAATGGGTCAGGGTCAGCGCGATGCCCATCGCGGCCGGGGGCATGGCGGCGGCCGTGAACTGGTAGAACTCCGGCAGCCCGCGTCCGGCGCAGAGCCAGGCCAGCCGGTCGCCGAGCATGGCGCCCGCCGCAGCCACGATGAAGACGAGCACACCACCGCCGACCAGCACCGACGCCGAGCCGGCGAGCAGACCGGCGGCGGCCGTCAGCACCCAGCCGGGGTACGGGTGCCGGTTACGGCGGATCTCGGCCAGGCGCCGGTAGGCCTCCTCCAGCGAGACCTCGACGTGCTCCGCCGTGGTGATGTCGTCGATCAGCCGGAACACGGCCGCCAGCCGGGTGTAGTCGGTGCCCCGGCGGCGTACGGTGCGGCTCGCCGTCACGGGGTCGTCGACCAGCGACGGCTGGTACGAGATGGACAACAGGGTGAAGGTGACCGTCGGCTCGGAGCGGTCGAGCCCGTACGAACGCGTCACCGCGAACATGGCGGCCTCGACGTCCTCGGCGCCCTCGCCGCCCGCGAGGAGCAGCTCCCCGATACGCAGCGTCAGGTCGAGCACGCGCGGTACGGCGGGGCCCGATTCGTCGGTCCGCTGCACGCTCTCGGGCGCCGGACGCTCCGTCACCGGCATGCGCAGCATCGTGCGCATCCGGTCCTGCCAGGGGGCTTCCTTGGTCAGCCGGACCATCGGGATGCCGTGCGCGGGAGTGAACGCGGGTGGATGCTGCTGGGCGTTGTACCCGCTCGGCGGGACGAAGGCGGAGGCGATCGCGTCGGACCCCGGACCGGGAGCGGAAGCGGAACCGGCGCCGGAGCCCGTCGGCGCCGACGGGTCGGTGTGCAGACCGGCCGGAAGGGCGAATTCCGACGTCGGATGGTCGTCCTCGGACGGAGCCGCCGGCTGCTCCACACCGGCGGGCGGGACGAAGGCGCTGCGTGCCTCGTCGGACTGGGGCTTCTGGTCCTCGGGACCGCCCTGTTCCGCCACCACTCGACCTCGTTCCTCCGCGACCGCTCGTTACGGGAGCGCTTCTGCCCAGTATGGACACGGACATGAGCCGCCACACGCAACGGGCGGCGCACCCTGAACGTGCGCCGCCCGTTGTCCGTACGGTCAGCGGGGCCGCTCGGCCCCATGCGCCGCGATCCGCGCTGTCCCGCACGTAAGCGGAAGCAGGCGGAAGCCGGAGGGTTGTGACGTCAGTGCTTGCCGCCCTGCGCCTCGAGACGCTTGTACGAGGCCTCGATCTCGGCCTCGGCCTCGGTGCGGCCGACCCAGTCGGCGCCCTCGACGGACTTGCCGGGCTCCAGGTCCTTGTAGACCTCGAAGAAGTGCTGGATCTCCAGGCGGTCGAACTCCGACACGTGGTGGATGTCGCGCAGGTGCTCCACCCGGGGGTCGGACGCCGGGACGCACAGCAGCTTGTCGTCGCCGCCGGCCTCGTCCGTCATACGGAACATGCCGATGGCGCGGCACTTGATGAGGCAGCCGGGGAACGTCGGCTCCTCCAGGATGACCAGCGCGTCCAGCGGGTCGCCGTCCTCGCCGAGGGTGTTCTCGACGAAACCGTAGTCCGCCGGGTAGCTGGTCGAGGTGAAGAGTCGACGGTCCAGACGGATCCGACCGGTCTCGTGGTCCACCTCGTACTTGTTCCGCGAACCCTTCGGGATCTCGATAACGACGTCGAACTCCACGGGTGGCTCCTCCATGATCAACACATACGACTGGTGGTTAAGTGTCCCTCACGCAGATGAGTGCTCGCGAAAGGGGCTGGTCAACGGTGGCCGAGCCGGTGGAGAGACCGACGGACGAGCCGTTGAACCGGTGGGGCAGGTGGAAAGCCCCGAAATATCTGAAGCGCGGGAACGGACGGGACGACCTGCGGCTCGTCGCAGGCTCCGCGGTGCTCGGCCTGGTGGTCGCCGCCGGTGCCGTCCTGGCCGCCGGTCCCTGGGACACCGGTCAGCGTAAGGCCGAGCGGGACCGGGTGGCCGTCCAGCAGCGCGCAGGTGGCGCACATCACGACGGATCCGCGCCCGAAGGCCCGCAGTCCGCCCCTCGCGCCCCCGCCGTCCTGAGCGCCCTCGGCGCCACGGCCGGCCGCACGGCCCCGGCGGGCACGAGCACACTGGAGGCGGCACTCGAACCCCTGCTGGACGCGCCCGCCCTCGGCGGCGTACGCACCGCCGTGGTCGTCGACGCGGCCACCGGCAAGCAGGTGTACGCACGGGGCGCGTCGACCCCCATGACGCCCGCGTCCACGGTGAAGATCGCCACGGCCGCCGCCGCGCTCTCCGCGCTCGGCCCGGACCACCGCATCGCGACGACGGTCACGCTGTCCCCGGACTCCGGGACGCTCACCCTCGTCGGCGGCGGCGACCCCACCCTGGACAAGGCGGCCCTGCGCGCCCTGGCCGCCACCGCGGCGCGTTCCCTGCGCGACGGCGGAAAGGCGGCGGTGCGGCTGGTGTACGACACCTCGCGCTACTCCGGTCCGGCACTTCACCCCATCGGCCCCAACGAGAACATCGCGCCCGTCAGCGCGCTCATGGTCGACGAGGGCCGCCTCGACAAGAGCGACCGGGGGCCGGCGCCCCGCACCGGCGACCCCGCCGGGGACGCCGCGCGCACCTTCGCGGATCTCCTCGACGAGGCGGGTGTCGTCACCCGGTCCGCTCCCACCTCCGGGCGGGCCCCGGCCGGAGCCCGGACGGTGGCGACCCACCTGTCGAAGCCGCTCTCCGCCTTGGTGGAACGGGCCCTCACGAACAGCGACAACGACATCGCCGAGGCCCTGGCCCGGCAGACCGCGCTGAAGGCCGGGGAGCCGGCCTCCTTCGCCGGGAGCCGCCGGGCCGTGACCGCCCGGCTGAAGGCGCTCGGCCTGCCCCTGACCGGCGCCCGCCTCGCGGACGGCAGCGGTCTCGACCGCGCGGACAAGGTGACGGCAGGTCTCCTGGCCCAGCTGCTCGCGCTCGCCGCGGGACCGGACCACCCCGAGCTCCGTCCCGTGCTCACCGGCCTTCCCGTCGCGGGATTCAGCGGCACGCTCGGTCACCGTTACACCGCGACGTCCCCGGCGACCGGCCTGATCAGGGCCAAGACGGGCACCCTCACCGGGGTGAACAGTCTCGCCGGAACCGCGGTCGACGCGCGGGGCCGGCTGCTGGCCTTCGCCTTCCTGGCCACGGGCACCACATCCCCGGCCGAGGCGGAGGCGTCGCTCGACACCCTGGCCACCACCCTCGTCGCAGACGCCCACTGAGCGGCTGACACCCCACCAAGGAGCGGCCACCTCACGTACGGTTGACGCATGACGAGCATCGGTGGTGCCGAGATGGTCGACTGGAATCTCGCGGTCGCGACCGCGACCCGCTTCGTGCGGCCGGGGCCCGAGATCAGCCGCGAGGAGGCCCGCGCCGTCGTCGCGGAGCTCCGCAGGCATGCCAAGGCCTCGGAGGAGCACGTCCGTTCGTTCACCCGGATGATCCCGGACGGGCACGAACCCGAGGACACCCCGGTCCTGATCGTCGACCGGGCCGGCTGGATCAGGGCCAATGTCGCGGGCTTCCGTGAACTGCTGAGCCCGCTGCTCGGGAAGATGCAGGACCGCCGGGGCGGCGGCCCGGGCAACGCCGTGCTCGGCGCGGTCGGCGGCAAGGTGACCGGCGTCGAACTGGGCATGCTCCTGTCGTTCCTGTCCTCCCGGGTCCTCGGGCAGTACGAGACCTTCGCCCCGGCCGGCCGAGAGCTCCCCGCGTCCTCCCAGGGGGGCGGCAGGCTCCTCCTGGTCGCACCCAACATCGTCCACGTCGAACGCGAACTCGAGGTCGACCCGCACGACTTCAGGCTCTGGGTGGCCCTCCACGAGGAGACGCACCGCACCCAGTTCACCGGCGTGCCCTGGCTCCGTGACCACCTGCGGGGCGAGATCCAGTCGTTCCTCGACGAGACCGACGTCGACCCGATGACCGTGCTGGAACGCCTCCGCGAGGCCGCACAGGCGTTCTCCGGAGGCAGCCGCCCCGAGGGCGAACAGGGCGAGGAGGGTGACAACGGCGGGCGCAGCCTCGTCGAGATCGTCCAGACGCCCTCCCAGCGCGAGATCCTGGGCCGCCTCACCGCCGTGATGTCCCTGCTCGAAGGGCACGCGGACTTCGTGATGGACGGAGTGGGCCCCGATGTGGTGGGGTCCGTCGCCGAGATCCGGGAGAAGTTCCAGCAGCGCAGGGCGCGCGGCGCGAGCCGGCTGGACCTGGCGCTGCGCAAGCTCCTGGGGCTCGACGCCAAGCTGCGGCAGTACCGCGACGGTGAGAAGTTCGTCCGGGCCGTGGTGGACGAGGTCGGTATGGACGGCTTCAACCGGGTGTGGACCTCGCCCAACACCCTGCCCACCAAGGCCGAGATCGCCGCGCCGGCGGACTGGGTGGCGCGGGTGCACCGTAAATCGGATTCGTGATCCTGGCCGGTCCGAGGGCAGAGGATTGCCTCTCCAATCACCCATCCGAGGGACCATAGGGGCATGGGAAGGCGTGCAATGCTCGATGAACAGCTTGGCTCTGTCACCATCGACGCACTCTGAGTGACGGGACTCCGTCCTGCGCGCTCCGAGGCACCCCCCAGAACTCCACCCGAAGGGCACCGGACATGGGTCCCCATCCTGCGGTCGCGGCGATACGCCTGGCGGTCCGCCGCGTACTCCACGACGTCGTCGCCGAACACAACCGTCACACCGAACAGGCCGGCCGCGCCGAATTCGCCGAAGCCGGGACGGGGGGGCGGCGTGCCGCGCTTCCCGAACGGCCCGACACCCCGCTGGTGCTCGTCGCGTGCTCCGGGGGCGCCGACTCGATGGCTCTCGCCTCCGCCCTCGCCTTCGAGTCGCGCAAGCTGCCGGTCCGTGCCGGTGGCATCACCGTCGACCACAACCTCCAGCCCGGCTCCGGACTCCGCGCCGACGAGGTCGTCTCCCGGCTCGCCGCGATGCGGCTGGACCCGGTCGAGGCCGTCGCCGTGCGGGTGGGCCGTGACGGCGGGCCCGAGGCCGCCGCCCGTGATGCCCGTTACGCCGCCCTGGACGCCGCCGCGGAACGCCACGGCGCCGCCGCCGTCCTCCTCGGCCACACCCGTGACGACCAGGCCGAGACCGTCCTGCTGGGCCTCGCCCGCGGTTCGGGCATCCGCTCGCTCTCCGGGATGGCCGCCGCCTCGGGCCCGGCGGGCCGCTACCGCCGCCCCTTCCTCCAGCTCGACCGGCAGACCGCCCGCAAGGCCTGCCTCGTGCAGTCGATCCCCGTCTGGGACGACCCCCACAACATCGACCCGGCGTACACCCGCTCCCGCCTGCGCCACGAGGGTCTGCCCGCCCTGGAGAAGGCGCTGGGCAAGGGCGTCGTGGAAGCCCTCGCCCGTACGGCGCAGCTCTCCCGTGACGATGCCGACGCCCTCGACACCTGGGCCGCCGAGGCCGCCCGGTCGGTCCGAGACGACGCCGGACGGCTGGAGTGCGTCAAGCTCTCCGTCCTGCCGCCGGCCGTACGCCGCCGGGTGCTGCGCCGGGCCGTCATCGACGCCGGATCCCCCGCGGGTTCGCTCTTCGCCCGCCACGTCGAGGAAGTCGACCGGCTCATCACCGGCTGGCACGGCCAGGGCGCCATCAACCTGCCCGGCCGCGTCGAGGTGCGACGTCAGGGTGGCAGACTGGTGATTCGGCAGAGCTGAAGCGCAAGCGGCTGAAGTGCAGGCGAAACGCCGGTCCGGCCCGGGGAACACTTCCGGGTCCGGCAGGGCAGAGAAAGAGACGCGGGTGAACGAGAAGGACATGGGCACCGACCTTCAGTCGGTGCTCCTCACCAAGGAAGAGATCGACGCGAAGCTCGTCGAGCTGGCAGCGAAGATCGACGCGGAGTACGCGGGCAAGGACCTGCTCATCGTCGGCGTGCTCAAGGGCGCGGTGATGGTCATGGCGGACCTGGCGCGCGCGCTGTCCACCCCCGTCACCATGGACTGGATGGCCGTCTCGTCGTACGGCGCAGGCACCCAGTCCTCGGGCGTCGTCCGGATCCTCAAGGACCTCGACACCGACATCAAGGGCAAGCACGTCCTGATCGTCGAGGACATCATCGACTCCGGGCTCACGCTGTCCTGGCTGCTGACCAACCTCGGTTCCCGCGAGCCCGCGAGCCTGGAGGTCTGCACGCTTCTCCGCAAGCCGGACGCCGCGAAGGTCGCGATCGACGTGAAGTGGGTCGGCTTCGACATCCCCAACGAGTTCGTCGTCGGATACGGACTGGACTACGCGGAGAAGTACCGCAACCTTCCCTTCGTCGGTACGCTCGCTCCCCACGTCTACGGAGGCTGACGGGACCGCCACGGCGGTACCCGGCCCAACCGGGCCGGACTCCCGGGAACCCTCGTGGCGTTCGGGCCGTTGGAGCCTTCGAAGACGGGTTTGTCGGACCTCCCCTGCGGTCACGGGTGACAATGCTGGGGTACCGTCCGAAGAACAGTCTTTTCTCACAGCAGCATTTACCTACGGGCAGGAGGGACGGGGCGACTTCGCTCCGTATGGATGGACGTGAAGCGATACTTCCGTGGGCCGGTCATGTGGATCGTGCTGGCCGTCCTCGCCGTGGTCGTGTTGATGCAGGTCGTCGGCTCGTCCGGCGGCTACAAGACGGTGGACACCGGCAAGGTGATCCAGGCGATCAGCAAGAACCAGGTGGAGCAGGCCAAGCTGACCACCGGTGACGAACAGATCCTGAAGATCGAGCTGAAGGACAAGCAGAAGCTCGAAGGCGAGTCCGGCAGTAAGTTCCAGGCGAGCTACATCGGCAACCAGGGTGTCGAGCTCGCCGACACGCTGCAGCAGAAGTTCGAGAGCGGTGACATCGAGAAGGGTTACACCGTCTCGCCGTCGAAGCAGTCCCCGTTCGTCTCGATCCTTCTCTCGCTGCTGCCCTTCGTCCTGATCGTGGTCGTGTTCCTGTTTCTGATGAATCAGATGCAGGGCGGCGGCTCCAAGGTCATGCAGTTCGGCAAGTCCAAGGCCAAGCTGATCACCAAGGACACGCCGAAGACGACGTTCTCCGATGTGGCGGGCTCGGACGAAGCCGTCGAGGAACTGTACGAGATCAAGGAATTCCTCCAGGAGCCGGCGAAGTTCCAGGCCGTCGGCGCCAAGATCCCCAAGGGCGTCCTGCTGTACGGGCCGCCCGGTACGGGTAAGACGCTGCTCGCCCGCGCCGTCGCCGGCGAAGCGGGCGTCCCGTTCTACTCGATCTCCGGTTCCGACTTCGTCGAGATGTTCGTCGGTGTCGGTGCCTCCCGTGTCCGTGACCTCTTCGAGCAGGCCAAGGCGAACGCTCCGGCGATCGTCTTCGTCGACGAGATCGACGCCGTCGGACGGCACCGCGGTGCTGGCATGGGCGGCGGTCACGACGAGCGCGAGCAGACGCTCAACCAGCTGCTCGTCGAGATGGACGGCTTCGACGTGAAGGGCGGCGTCATCCTGATCGCCGCCACGAACCGGCCCGACATCCTGGACCCGGCGCTGCTGCGTCCGGGACGCTTCGACCGGCAGATCGCGGTCGACCGGCCGGACATGCAGGGCCGTCTGGAAATCCTCAAGGTGCACCAGAAGGGCAAGCCGGTCGCGGAGGACGTCGACCTCAACGCGGTCGCCCGTCGTACGCCCGGCTTCACCGGTGCCGACCTGTCGAACGTGCTGAACGAAGCGGCGCTCCTCACGGCGCGCAGCAACAAGAAGCTGATCGACAACCACATGCTCGACGAGGCCATCGACCGCGTCGTGGCGGGCCCGCAGAAGCGGACCCGGATCATGTCCGAGAAGGAAAAGAAGATCACCGCGTACCACGAGGGCGGACACGCCCTGGTCGCGGCGGCCTCACCCCAGTCGGACCCGGTCCACAAGATCACGATTCTCTCCCGCGGCCGCGCCCTCGGTTACACGATGGTGCTCCCGGAAGAGGACAAGTACTCCACGACGCGCAACGAGATGCTCGACCAGCTGGCGTACATGCTGGGCGGGCGCGCGGCCGAGGAGCTGGTCTTCCACGACCCGACGACCGGCGCTGCGAACGACATCGAGAAGGCCACCGCAACGGCCCGCGCGATGGTCACGCAGTACGGCATGACCGAGCGACTCGGTGCGATCAAGTTCGGTGGAGACAACACCGAGCCGTTCGTGGGCCGGGAGATGGGCCACCAGCGCGATTACTCGGAAGAGGTCGCGGCGCTCGTCGACGAAGAGGTCAAGAAGCTCATCGAGACCGCGCACAACGACGCGTGGGAAATCCTCGTCGAGAATCGCGACATCCTCGATGCCCTGGTCCTTGAGCTCCTCGAGAAGGAGACGCTCAACAAGGAGCAGATCGCCGAGATCTTCGCCCCGATCGTGAAGCGCCCGGCTCGCCCGGCGTGGACCGGTTCCGCCCGGCGTACCCCGTCGACGCGTCCGCCCGTGCTCTCTCCCAAGGAGCTGGCCCTGACCAACGGCGCTGCCAATGGTTCGGCCACCCCGGAGATCGCTCCGACGGACATCACGAAGAACACCGGCACCTCCACGGAGGCCCTCCCCGAGGACCGCCCCGAGAGTTAGCCCCTGCCCGACCCGGTGTGTCCCCTGTCACGGGGTCTCCACCAGGCCCGGAATGGATGCCGCGCCCCCCAGGTTCTAGCCTGTGGGGGCGCGGCTTTTTCGTATGCCTGCGCCATGCCTGCCGCATTGTGTGAGGTCCGGGCGGGCCTGCGCGTGTGACTGCACAGAGGAACGAGGCACAGATGACCGACCCGGTGACGCTGGTGGGCCAGGGATCGATCGGCGTATTCGACGAGAAGCGGGCCGAGGCCGCAGTACGGGAGCTTCTCATCGCGGTCGGTGAGGACCCGGACCGCGAGGGTCTGCTGGACACCCCGGCCCGTGTGGCACGTGCGTACAAGGAGATATTCGCCGGACTCCACCAGGAGCCCGAGGACGTCCTGACGACCACGTTCGACCTCGGTCACGACGAGATGGTGCTGGTCAAGGACATCGAGGTGTTCAGCACCTGCGAGCACCACCTGGTGCCCTTCCACGGTGTCGCGCACGTCGGCTACATCCCGGCGACGAGCGGCAAGATCACAGGGCTGTCGAAGCTGGCCCGGCTGGTCGACGTCTACGCCCGGCGACCGCAGGTCCAGGAGCGGCTCACCACGCAGGTCGCCGACTCCCTGATGGCGATCCTGGAGCCACGCGGGGCCATCGTCGTCGTCGAGTGCGAGCACATGTGCATGTCGATGCGGGGCATCCGCAAGCCCGGGGCCAAGACGATCACGTCCGCGGTGCGCGGGCAGCTGCGTGATCCGGCCACGCGTGCGGAGGCGATGAGCCTCATCATGGCGCGCTGAGGAGGAGCGGGGGACGAGGCGGTCCGAGGGGAGAATCCGGCCCGGGTTCGCGCGGGGCGCTGTGCGTCGGCCCTCAGGCGGCCTGGGCCGTGTTCCTCTCGTCGTCCCCGTCGTCCGGGAGCCTGCAGACCCGCTCCAGGAAGAATGCGGCGGCGATGACCGCGATACCCGCCAGGACGGCGAAGCCGGCGTAGACGGCCTGATCCCGTCGGGGCGGGACGTCGAGGAACCCGAGCAGGAAGACGCCCGTGCCGCCGTACATCCCCGCGACCAGGGCGGTGACGAGCGCGCTCGCCTGCCCGAAGAGCACGGCGCGCGCCGCCATCAACGGCTCCACGCCCTTCGCCCCCGGACGCCGCTCCCGCTGGGCACGCAGCCGGGCCCGGATCGACAGGGCGGCGGCCAGCAGGACGACGGCGATCACAGCGAGCACGACGGGGGCGGCGAGCGGCACGCTCGGCAGCGTCCCCAGGGAGTCCCAGAGGCGGGCCGCGCCCCAGGACAGCACGCCGGCTCCGGCGAAGAGGCCGGCCAGGATCCCGAGCCGTAGTTGCTTCACCGAGAGTGCCGCCCTTCGTCGCCGTTGCCCGTGTCGTTCGCCCGAGGGCGGTCGTCCTTGAGCCTAACGACTACTCGGGCAGACGGAGTTCCAGGTCGGGCCGGGGGAGCACTCCGTCACGGCCGACACCTTCCAGCAGACCGGCCACCGGGCCCGCACCGGGCAGCTGGGCCTCCGGTTCCACGTCGTGCCAGGGGGCGAGGACGAAGGCGCGCTCGCGGGCGCGCGGGTGCGGGAGGGTCAGCAGGGGGTCGTCGGAGACCACGTCGGCGTACGACACGATGTCGACGTCGATGGTGCGCGGTCCCCAGCGCTCGTCGCGGACCCGGTCGAAGGCCTCCTCGATGGCTTGGCCGCGCTCCAGCAGCGACGAGGGGGGCAGCGTCGTCCTGACGACGATCACCGCGTTGAAGTACGAGGGCTGGGATCCGGGGGCGACGCCCCAGGGCTCCGTCTCGTAGACCGGGGAGACCGCCTTCACCCGGAGGCCCGGGGTGTCCTCCAGGGCGTCGATGGCGCCCTGGAGCGTCTCCAGCCGGTTGCCGAGGTTGGAGCCGAGGGAGATCACGGCCCGCTTGGGGTTGGAGAGGGTGACGTCCGCCGCGTCGACCTGCTCGACCACGGCGGCGGGAACCGGCTGTACGGTCGGGTCGCTCTGCCCCTCGGTGGAAAATGCAGTCATGCTCGGCTCCGGATGATGGTGATGGTCACGTCGTCGAAGGGGACGGTGATCGGGGCATCCGGCTTGTGGACGACGACCTCGACCTCCTCGACCCCTTCGTGCTTGAGGCACTGCTGCGCGATGCGTTCCGCGAGGGTCTCGATCAGATCGACCGGCTCACCCCTGACGACATCGACGACCTCTTCCGCGACCACGCCGTAGTGAACGGTCTTCGACAGGTCGTCGGCGGCTGCCGCGGGGCGGGTGTCGAGGCCGAGCACCAGGTCCACGATGAAGGTCTGCCCCTCTTCCCGTTCCTTGGGGAAGACACCGTGGTGCCCACGGGCCTTGAGGCCGCGCAGCGCGACACGATCCACGCGAATCACTCCTGCTGTTCGTCGTCTCCGGTGGCACCCGGCCGCGTGCGGGCGGTGGGGTGCCGTCTTTCGAATCTACCCGCGTGCACCGACAGCGACCGCCCGTGGGGGCACAGGCCGGCCCGGCTAGGGGGGTTGGTCACCGCGTATACCCGGTGACCAGGGGGTCCAATCCCGCCGGCCCGCTCCGCTCGCTCAGGCGGTCGGCTCTTCGTCCTCCTCCTCGCCGGTATCGGCCAGTACGGGTGAGCCGTGGTGGGACCAGAGCTTCCAGCCATCGGGTGTGCGCCGGAACACATTCGTGGCGACGACGAGCTGCCCGACGAGGGGGCCCAGTGCGTCGCCGTCCTCGGCGGGACCACCGCTGAGGATGTTCTCGGTGCAGGTCACCAAGGCGGTGTCGCCGGTCATGGACACACCGACATCGGTCAGGAAGAACTGGATGTACTCGGTGTTCGCCATGATCAGCGCGTAGCTCCGCAGCACCTCGCCGCGACCGGTCAGCACCGGCCAGCCCGGGTGGACGCAGGAGACGGTGAGATCCTCCCCGGGCAGCCACAGGCCGGAGAGAGCGTCGAAATCACCGCGTTCCATCGCCTCGTAGAAGGCGGTGTTGGCCTGCTCGACCGCCGCGATGTCGGCGGCGGCCTCCTCGTGCTCCTCGCGCCGGCCGCTCACGCGGCTCCCTCGACGGCGCGGGCTACCCGCACCGCGTCCGCCGTGGGCCGTACCGCGTGCACCCGGACCGCCCAGGCGCCCGCGTCGGCCGAGAGGGCGGAGATCGCGGCTGTGGCGGCGTCCCGCTCGCGGGCGGGCGGCGGGGTGGCGCCCTCCCCCGCCAGGACACGGCCGAGGAAGCGCTTGCGGGAGGCGGCGACGAGCAGCGGCCTGCCCAGATCCCGCAGCCGGCCGAGGTGCGCGATCAGCGCGAGGTCCTGGGCGGCGTTCTTGGCGAAGCCGAGTCCCGGGTCGATCACCAGCTTCTCCGGGGCGACTCCGCCGTCGATCACGGCCTCCATGCGTTCGCGCAGCTCCGCGACGACCTCGGCGACGACGTCCTCGTACACCGCGCGGCTGTTCATCGACTCGCTGAAACCGCGCCAGTGCATGACGACGAACGGCACTCCGGCGTCCGCGACGACCGGGATCATGCCCGGGTCCGCGAGGCCGCCGCTCACATCGTTGACCAGGGCCGCACCGGCGGCGACGGACCGCTCGGCGACACGGGCCCGCATGGTGTCCACGGAGATGGTCACGCCCTCGGAGGCCAGTCCCCGCACCACGGGGATCACCCGCCGGAGCTCCTCGGCCTCGTCGACCCGGCTCGCGCCCGGGCGGGTCGACTCACCCCCGACATCGATCAGATCCGCCCCTTCGGCCACCAGATCGAGGCCGTGCTTGATCGCCGCAGTGGTGTCGAACCAGCGGCCGCCGTCGGAGAAGGAGTCGGGCGTCACATTGACGACTCCCATGACCGCACAGCGGTCCCACTCCGGCAGACCCCGGACCGTGCCCCGCCCTCGCAACGTACTCATGCGACCAGCCTAGGCGGTGTCGGTGAGCGGGGCGGTCGGGCGCGTACACACCGGCCCCGATCGTGGTGCGGGCCCGTTCAGGGGGCACCGGCGCCCGCCACGGTCTCCACAGCGACCTCGGCGCGCGGCAGATCCTGGGCGTCCGCGTCGATGGAGCGGCGCAGGGCTTCGTGGAGGCGGGCCGGCGTGAGGACGCCGAGGAAGCGGCCGGCGCCCTCCTCGTCGAGGACGGCGATCCAGCCGGCGTCGTGCTGCAGCATCGTGGCGAAGGCCTGCTTGAGCGGCGCGCCGAGCGGCAGCCATGCCTCCATGCGGCGGGCGTGCTCGCGGACCGTGCCCCCGGCCCCCGCCGCCCAGCCGCCCGCCGGGATCCACCCGTGCAGATTGTCCTGTCCGTCGAGGACGACCGCCCAGCGTGCGCCGTCGGCCCGCAGCCGCTCGGTCGCCCGCGCCAGCGGGTCGTCGAGGTGGACGACCGGCGGCTGGTCCAGGTCGCTCTCCTCGACGGTGGTGACCGAGAGCCGCTTCAGGCCGCGGTCCGCCCCGACGAAATCCGCGACGTACGGCGTGGCAGGGGCGCCGAGCACCGTGGCCGGGGTGTCGAACTGCTCGATGCGGCCCTGTCCGTACACGGCGATCCGGTCGCCGAGCCGGACGGCCTCCTCGATGTCATGGGTGACGAACAGCACGGTCTTACGGACCTGGGCCTGCAGTTTCAGGAATTCGTTCTGCAGCCTTTCCCGGACGACCGGATCGACGGCGCCGAAAGGTTCGTCCATCAGCAGCACCGGCGGATCGGCGGCCAGGGCCCGTGCCACACCGACCCGTTGGCGCTGGCCGCCGGAAAGCTGCTCGGGATAGCGGCCGCCGTGAACGGAAGGGTCAAGTCCGACGAGTTCGAGCAGTTCGGCGGCGCGCTTCCTGCCCTTTTCCCGCCCCCAGCCGAGGAGATGGGGAACGGTCGCCGTGTTCTCCAGGACCGTTTTGTGTGGGAAGAGACCCACCTGTTGGATGACATAGCCGATACGGCGGCGGAGCCGGACCGGGTCGATGGTGGATATGTCGTCCCCGTCGAGGAATATCCGGCCGTCGGTCGGTTCGGTCAGACGGTTGACCATTTTCATGGTGGTCGTCTTGCCGCAGCCGGAAGGCCCGACGAGCGTGACCAGTTCACCCTCGGCGACCTCGAAGGAAAGATCGTCGACGGCGGTGGTGCCGTCCGCGTACCGCTTGGTGACGTGCTCGAAACGGATCATGATTCCCCATTGTGACGCGGGTTCTGTGAAGGCCATGTTGCCGGAATACGTCGGCCTCGGCGATTGTCAGTGGTCGAGGATAGGGTCACTCAGGACGGGCCCCGCGGTGGCATCGCGACGGTGAACGGGAGGTGGGGGGCGGATGGCCGAACAGAACTGCCTGGTGGCGAACGACTGGATCTGCGGAGAGTATCTGCGTTCCCGCAGCCATGAGTTGACCGAGGCGACCGTCCAGCACATCTGGATCACGGTGGTATCCGTGCTGATAGGGCTCGCGGTGGCATTTCCGCTCGCGCTGCTCGCACGCCGGGGCCGGCATTTCGCCGGCCCGGTGCTGGGCCTGACCACCGTGCTCTACACCGTGCCGTCACTGGCGATGTTCTCGCTGCTGCTGCCGCTCTTCGGGCTGTCCGCGGCACTCGTGGTGACGGGCCTGGTGCTCTATTCGCTGACCATTCTCGTACGCAACATCCTGGCCGGTCTGGAAGCGGTTCCGCAGGAGGCCAGGGATGCCGCCAAGGGCATGGGGTACGGGCCCGTCAGGCTCCTCTGGGAGGTCGAGCTCCCCCTCGCGCTGCCCGCGCTGATGGCCGGGCTCCGGATCGCCACGGTGTCGACGGTCGCCCTGACCACGGTCGGCTCGCTCGTCGGCAAGGGCGGCCTCGGCAATCTCATCGAGGACGCGCTGCCCAGCTTCTTCAAGGCGCAGGTGCTCACCGCCTCCGTGCTCTGCGTGCTGCTCGCGGTGGCAGCGGACCTGCTGCTGCTCGGTGTGCAGCGCCTGCTCACGCCCTGGACCCGGATACGGACGCCCGCCGGGGCATCCGCCGGGGCGGGCATCGAGAAGACGGAGGCGGTCTGACCCATGGGAGTCATCGGGGAGGCGTGGACCTGGCTCACCACCGGCGCCAACTGGTCGGGGGACGGCGGGGCGGCGCAGCGGCTGGCCGAGCATCTGTACGTCAGCGGGATCGCCCTCGCGGTGGCCTGCGTCATAGCCCTGCCGGTCGCGCTCTACCTCGGCCACGTGGGCAAGGGCGGCGGGCTCGCCGTCAACATCTCCAACGTGGGCCGGGCGGTCCCGGTCTTCGCGGTGCTGGCGCTCTTCATGATGACGCCCCTGCGTAACTCCGGCTATCTGCCGACGGTCATCGCGCTGGTGCTGTTCGCCGTGCCCCCTCTGCTGACCAACGCGTACGTCGGCATGACGGAGGTGGACCGGTCGGTGCTGGAGGCCGCGCGGGGCATGGGAATGTCAGGCCCGCAGCTCTTCGCGCGGGTCGAGTTGCCCCTCGCCTACCCGATGATCATGAGCGGCCTCCGGTCCGCCGCCGTGCAGGTGGTCGCCACCGCCTCGATCGCGGCGATGGTCGGCCTCGGAGGCCTGGGCAGGATCATCACCGCAGGATTCAACACCTATGACACCGCGCAGGTCTTCGCGGGCGCCGTACTGGTCGCCCTCCTGGCCCTGGTGGTGGAGGGCGTTCTCGTGGCGCTGGACCGCTTGCTGTCGCCCCTGCGACGGCGCCGGACCGTATGAGCGCGCGGACCTCCCGGACTGTGCACACCCTTTTTCGCGGACGGAGAACAGCATGGGCAGGACCTCGCGCATAGCGGGTGCGGTCATCGGAGCGGTCGCGCTGGCAGGGGCGCTCGCCGCCTGCGGCGGCGACAGCCTGGAGAAGGAGAAGAGCGGTTCCGGCACGGAGGCAGGCGCCGGTTCCGGGAAGGGCTCGCTCGTCGTGGGCGCCGCCGGCTTCACCGAGTCCAAGGTGCTCGCCGAGCTGTACGCCCAGGTCCTGGGCGGCGCCGGATACGACACCTCGGTCACCACGGTGAAGAACCGCGAACTGTACGAACCCTCGTTGGAGAAGGGCGAGATCGACGTCGTCCCGGAATACGCGGCGACGCTCGCGGAATTCCTCAACGCCAAGGTCAACGGAGCGAAGGAGGCGGAGGCGAAGCCGGTCGCCTCGGGTGATGTGGCGGCCACCGTCGCCGCCTTGGAGAAGCTCGCCACCCCCCTCGGGCTGAAGGTCCTCCCGGCGGGCAAGGCCGTCGACCAGAACGCCTTCGCCGTTTCCAAGGAATTCGCCGAGAAGAACAACCTCCGTACGCTTTCCGATCTCGGCAGTTCCAAGATCAAAGTGAAGATCGCCGCGGGTGACGAGTGCGAGGTACGCCCGTTCTGCGCACCCGGACTGAAGAACACGTACGGCATCGACGTCACCGGGATCGATCCCAAGGGGGTCGGCACACCGCAGTCCAAGCAGGCGGTCAAGGACGGCAAGGACCAACTGGTCCTCACGACCACCACGGACGCGGTGCTCGACTCCTACGGTCTGGTGTTCCTGGAGGACGACAAGAAGCTGCAGAACGCGGACAACGTCCTTCCGGTTCTCAATGCCGAGGACGCTGCCGCGCCGGAGATCGCCGAGGCGCTCGGGAAGCTCACCGACGTACTCACCACGGAGGACCTCGCGGAACTGAACCGCAAGGTTGACGCGGAGCGTGCCAAGCCCGCCGATGCGGCCGGGGACTATCTCCGGTCGAAGGGGCTGATCAAGAAGTAAAAAGGCGTACACGAAGGCCACTTGGGAGGTCGGTCCGGTCCGGACGGCCGGTCATCAGGTAACCGGCGGGGAACAGATTGCCGGGTGACCTCCCAAGTGACTCGCACGCACGGTAAATTTCGAGCCATGCCACGAGGACGCCACCGCCATTCGCCGCCCCTCCACAGAATCCTGCCTCCCGTCGTGGTGGCCGGAGTTCCGGTCCTCTGCGCCGCGGGCGCCTGGTTCCTCGCGGAGCCCCTGCCGCTGCGCGCCCTGGTGGCGGTGACGGCGGCCGCCGCCGTCACCGGTGCCTGTCTGATGCGTGGCTGGGACCGGGCCGCGGGGCTGCGCGTCGCGGAGCTGACCCGAGCCAGGGCCGGCGACGAGTGGAAGGCGGAGGAGCGCATAGCCGAACTCGAGGCGGACCTCGAGGAATCACGGGAAATGCGTACCCGGCTGGAGACCAGACTGCGCCGCAAGCGCGTGGAGCTCGCCGGGCTCCGGGGCGAACACGCCGCGCTGCTGCGGCGGTACGCCAACGCCGAGACGGAGCGGGCGAGCGCACTGGAGGGCCGCAGGCAGCTCGCCATCGAGGCGTCCGGGCCGCGTGAACTGCTTCCGGCGCGGTCCACGCCGACGCCGGGCTCCTATCTGCGCGCCGCCCAGGCGTTGCGGGACCTGCCCCGGAACGCCGCGCTCCAGGAGGCCCGCCGTACGGCCGAGTCGGCCCGGCAGCGTGACCTCGCCGAGCGGTCCGCGGACCGGGACCCGGAGGGCGACGGCCCCACGGGGAAGCACGCGGCGGTCGCCGGAACGGGGGACCTCCAGCACCGCCGTCCACAGGCCGACCGTCCCGCGCCGAAGCTGTCGCCCGTACGTCCGCCCCGTGCCGTGCCCGCGGCGTCCGCCGTCGTTCCTTACGACGCGGCGCGCCGTCACCTCGTGCCGCAGGGAAGCTTCGACTTCTTCGGTACGCAGAAGGCGGACGCCGCGATCGAGT
Source organism: Streptomyces sp. NPDC002793 (assembly GCF_040295485.1). NCBI lineage: Bacteria > Bacillati > Actinomycetota > Actinomycetes > Kitasatosporales > Streptomycetaceae > Streptomyces > Streptomyces sp. NPDC002793. Next base: position 113,830 of record NZ_JBEOVL010000021.1, read on the forward strand.
CCGTGCAGAACGAGGACCTCGCGGACGTGGTGGGCGAGGAGGCACTCGCGGCGCACCGTACGAGCGCGGCCGGGAACCGTGCCGTCGGGAAGGTCATCGACCTGACGGCGCACGACGAGACCGAGCAGATGGACGTCGTCGAGCTCCGCAGCGCGATCTCCTCGTAGCCCTCGCGGGGTCCACGGCGAGCAGGTTCCGGCGGTGCGGGCCTACTTGTCGATGTCCCCGACGACGAAGAAGAGCGAGCCCAGGATCGCCACCATGTCGGCGACGAGCGTGCCCGGCAGCAGCTCGGTGAGCGCCTGGATGTTGTTGAACGAGGCGGAGCGCAGCTTCAGCCGGTACGGGGTCTTCTCGCCGGTGGACACCAGGTAGTAGCCGTTGATGCCCAGCGGGTTCTCGGTCCACGCGTAGGTGTGGCCCTCGGGGGCCTTCAGCACCTTGGGCAGCCGCTGGTTGATGGGCCCGGGCGGCAGGTCGGCCATCCGGTCCAGGCAGGCGTCGGCGAGGTCCAGCGCGTTGTGCGTCTGCTCCAGCAGGCATTCGAAGCGGGCCAGGCAGTCGCCCTCGGTCCGCGTGACCACCTTCAGCGTGTCCCGCAGCTCCCCGTACGCCAGGTACGGCTCGTCGCGCCGCAGGTCGAAGTCGACCCCGGAGGCCCGGGCGATCGGTCCGGAGACCCCGTAGGCGTGCACGGCCTCGGCGGACAGGACGCCCACCCCGCGGGTGCGGCCCCGGAAGATCTCGTTGCCGAGCACCAGCCGGTCGTACACGTCCATCCGTGAGCGGACGGACGCCACCGCGTCCCTGGCCCGGCCGAGCCAGCCCGCGGGCAGGTCCTCCTTGAGGCCGCCGACCCGGTTGAACATGTAGTGCATCCGGCCGCCGGAGACCTCCTCCATCGCCGCCTGGAGCTCCTCGCGCTCACGGAACGCGTGGAACATCGGCGTGATCCCGCCGAGTTCGAGGGGGTAGGAGCCGAGAAACATCAGATGGTTGAGGACCCGGTTGAGCTCCGCCAGCAGCGTCCGCGTCCAGACGGCGCGCTCCGGGACCTCCATGCCGAGCATCCGCTCGACGGCCATGACGACCCCGAGCTCGTTGGAGAACGCCGACAGCCAGTCGTGGCGGTTGGCGAGCATGATGATCTGCCGGTAGTCCCTGGCCTCGAAGAGCTTCTCGGCGCCCCGGTGCATATAGCCGATGACGGGTTCGGCCTGCTGGATCCGTTCGCCGTCCAGGACGAGCCGCAGCCGGAGCACACCATGGGTGGAGGGGTGCTGCGGGCCGATGTTCAGCACCATGTCGGTGCTCTCCGCCGCGCCGCCGATGCCGATCGTCGTCTCCGTCATGCGGGACAGTATCCCTCCTCGGGCCGGCCTCCCTCGTGCTGTTCCTCCTCGCGGTTTCCCTCCGCGCGATCCGGGACGCGATGCCGCAGCCAGCCGAAGTCGCCCAGCCCGCCGCGCGCCGTCAGCTCGGCGGCCTCCCCCGCCGTAGCGAGGGCCCGCACATAGCCGACCGGATCGGACGAGGCGCGTGCCAGCGGCGGGCGTTCGCCGCTGATCCCCAGTTCGCGCAGTGCCGCCCGCTGGTCCAGGAGCTCGGCCGTTCCGTCCGCCGCCGCCGCGCAGGCGTCCAGTGCCACGTGCGAGGTCAGGTCGCAGCTCCCGTCGGGCACGGGCGGCACCTCGCGGCCGCCCCGGAATCCGGTCAGCGTCCCGAACGGCGGCCGGGACGCCCGTACATGCGCGTAATCCACCGCCACCGCGGTCCCGCCGGACAGCCCGGCGACGGCCCGGGCCCAGGCCTCGTCGCGCGGCCGGCCGATCTCCGCACGGTCACCGGGCCCGGACAGCGGCCACCAGCGGTCCAGCCACCGGGCGTCCGCCCCGGTCACCGCGTCACCGAGCCGCTCCGTGCCGTCGGCCCTCCTGACCAGGACGTAGCGGGGAATGCCGTCCGCGTCGGCCTCGGCGATGTCCGTCGGGACGTTGTCCAGCCATTCGTTGGCGAACAGCAGCCCCCGTACGCCCGGCGGGGGTTCTGCGCACCACTCGACGGCGGGGTCCAGGCCGGGCGGGCGCGGGGCGAGCTCCACGGCGTACGCCCGTACGGCGAGGCCGGGGGCCAGTGTCCCGTCCTCCAGCGCCGCGAGTACCCCGGTCAGCAGCTCGCCGCGGCCCGCCCCCATGTCCACCAGGTCGACCGAGTCCGTGCCCAGCTCCCGTGCCGTGCCGGCCAGCAGCCGGGCGACGGCGGTGGCGAACAGCGGGGAGGCGTGCACCGAGGTGCGGAAATGGCCGGCGGGGCCCTCGGGGCGCCGGTAGAACCCGTCTTCCCCGTACAAAGCGGTCTCTGCGGCTTCCCGCCAGCGGCACCAGTCATACGTCACGTAGGCAAGTCTCCACCTTGGGGAGTACGGTCCCAGGATCCGGATCGGCCCTTCGGCTGACCCGGGTACCGATCAGCTGTCCCTACGCTGGGTAACGTGCAGCGCTTCTACGATTTCCTCCGCAGACACCCGACGGGCGTCGACACCTTCTGGGCTGTCCTCCTCCTCGGGTTCTCCGGCGTGTCCATCGTGGCCGGCCAGGTCGGCGCCGGCCGGGAGCGTGTCGCCGCCGTGCCGATCGCCGTCGGCCTGTGTGCGGTGGTCGCGCTGCGCCGCCGCGCACCGGAGAAGATGCTGCTGCTCGGGATCGTGATGGGGCTCGCGCAACTGCTGTTCGGGGTGCGGCCGGACGTGCCGGACTTCGCCCTGCTGGTGATCACGTACACCGTGGCCACGGTGGGGGAGCGCTGGGCGTCCCGGCTCGCCCTCGGGTGCAGCCTGATCGCGGCGGGGCTCTCGCGGCTGCGCTGGTCCGACGACGCCCCCACGGGTGGCTGGGTCCATACGGCCGGCTACGTCGTCATCATGACCGTGCCCTTCGTCCTGGCCTGGGTGCTCGGTGATTCGATACGCACCCGGCGGGCCTACTTCAGTCAGCTGGAGGAGCGGGCCGCCCGGCTGGAGCGGGAGCGCGAGGCGCAGTCGAAGGTCGCCGTGGCCGCCGAGCGGGCCCGTATCGCCCGCGAGCTGCACGACGTCGTCGCGCACAACGTCTCGGTGATGGTGGTGCAGGCGGACGGCGCCGCGTACGTGATGGACACGTCTCCCGAGCAGGCCAAGCAGGCACTGGAGACCATCTCCGGCACGGGCCGGCAGGCGCTGGCCGAGATGCGGCGGCTGCTCGGAGTGCTCAGGACGGGCGATGCGCAGGAGAGCGGGGAGTACGTCCCCCAGCCCGACGTCGGGCAGATCGAGGAGCTCGTCGGCAAGGTCAGGGAGACCGGCCTCGCGGTGGACTTCAAGATCGAGGGAACCCCGCGTCCGCTGCCGAGCGGGGTCGAGCTGACCGCGTACCGCATCGTCCAGGAAGCCCTCACCAACACCCGCAAGCACGGCGGTCCGGACGCCGGGGCGAGCGTACGGCTGGTCTACTTCGACGACGGTCTGGGCCTCCTGGTCGAGGACGACGGCCGAGGCGCCCCGCACGAGCTCTACGCGGACGGCGGCGCCGACGGCGCGGGGCAGGGGATGATCGGTATGCGCGAGCGGGTCGGCATGGTCGGCGGCACGCTGGACGCGGGCCCTCGCCAGGGCGGCGGTTTCCGGATCAGCGCGCTGCTCCCGCTCAAGCCGGCCCATCAGTGACGACAGGAACAGGACACCACCGCATGGCGATCCGAGTGATGCTCGTCGACGACCAGGTGCTGCTGCGCACCGGCTTCCGGATGGTGCTCGCCGCCCAGCCGGACATGGAGGTCGTCGCGGAGGCCGGCGACGGGGCCGAGGCGATCGAGGTGCTGAGGTCCACGGCCGTCGACGTGGTGCTGATGGACGTCCGCATGCCCCGGATGGACGGCGTCGAGGCGACCCGGCGCATCTGCGCGCAGCAGGATCCGCCCAAGGTGCTGATCCTGACCACGTTCGACCTGGACGAGTACGCGTTCTCCGGTCTGAAGGCCGGTGCGAGCGGTTTCATGCTCAAGGACGTGCCGCCGGGCGAGCTGCTCTCCGCCATCCGCGCGGTGCACAGCGGGGACGCGGTCGTGGCGCCGTCCACGACCCGCAGACTGCTCGACCGGTTCTCCCCGATGCTGCCGAGCGGCAAGAAGGAGCCGCAGCACAAGCGGGTCGAGAAGCTGACCGAGCGGGAGCGCGAGGTGATGCTGCTGGTCGCCCAGGGCCTGTCGAACGGCGAGATCGCGGGCCGCCTGGTGCTGTCCGAAGCGACCGTGAAGACCCACGTGGGCCGCATCCTCACCAAACTGGGACTGCGCGACCGCGTCCAGGTGGTCGTCCTCGCATACGAGACGGGGCTGGTCAGGGCCGGCGGTCAGGGAGGCTGACCGCGCCCCGCACGGCGGCGGCCCCGTGGGCCGCTCAGCGCAGGACACCCTCCAGGAAGTCGCTGCCCAGGCGGGCCACGACCGTCAGGTCCAGCGAGTGCAGGACGTAACGGCCCCGCCGACGGGTGGTGATCAGGCCGGCCTTCTTGAGCAGCGCCAGGTGGCGGGAGACCTCGGGGGGCGTGATGCCGTGCGAGTCGGCCAGCTCGCCCGTGGTGTACGGGGAGCGGGCCAGGTTGCGGCAGATCCGCATCCGCATGGGGTGGGCGAGTGCCTCCATCCGGAGCTGGAGCAGCTCGACGGAGGCGGGGGAGGGCAGTTCGGGGCGGTGCACCGGGTAGTGGATCACGGGACGCCAGCCGGGGGCGTGCAGCACCGTCAGGTGCGGCCAGCCGAAGCTGGTGGGGATGAGGGTGAGACCGACGCCCGCGGCCGAGCCCTTGGCCTCGGTCCGGCCCGTGGTCAGCTTGTCGACGACGATCCTGTCCGTCTCCGCGTCCAGCGACAGGGCCGCGGAGACCGCGCCCAGGGCCGCGCCGAGGCCCTTGCGCCGCAGCACCTCGGTCTTGTGCCGGGCGTCGGCGGCCAGCTGGACCTGGGTCCGCCGCCAGGTGTCGGCGAAGAAGGCGTGGTCGCAGTCCTCGAAGAGGCGCCGCACCCAGCCGCGTACGGAGACGGGATCGGCCAGCAGCTGCTGGGTGAAGGCCAGCTGCTTCGGGCCCCTGGCCGATGCCATGTCGAGCGCGCGGGTCCGCATCGCGGCGTCGCCGAGCGGGAAGGGGCCCCCGGTCCCGTGCAGGCCCGTGCAGCTGAACTCCAGGGCGGCAGACACGAACCGTTCGTCGTCGAGCCGGTCCAGGATGTCCAGGTCCTTGGTGAGCGTCGAGCCGGTCCTGCCGTCCCCGCCGCGGACACCGGCGAACGGCATGAAGACGTCGGAGAAGATGTTGCGCCACAGGAACTCCGCCTCGTGCAGCCGGTCCGCGAGGTCCGGCTCCAGGGCCGCGGAGGTCGCGGTGGCCCAGCCGTGCAGGCCCGGGTGGTGCCCGGGCTCGGAGAGCGCGTGCAGGGCGAGCCCCAGCTCGGCGAGGGGAGAGGTCTCGAAAACCACGCGTTCGAGGGGCAGGCCCGCGATGTCTATGTGCACGCTCACCCCTCCATGGTGCCGGGTGCGGGCGCGGGCTCCGATGTCACTTGACGGCAGCCGTCAATCCACGGGCGGACCCGCCGGGCGGGGACGAGGCTGGATCCATGGACATCGTTCAGCAGCACATGCTCGACAGCTTCCGCGCCGCGCGGCACGGCGAGGTACCGCCCCCGCTGCCCGGCTCGCACGACCAGGAGGTTCTGCGCACCATCCGCCGGCGTATCCGCGCCTGGGCCGCCGCCCACCGCCCTCCCTACGCCTGAGGCGGCGCCTGCTCCCTGAGCCGCGCCACGAACCCGGCCACCGCGTCGCGCACATCCCCGGCCGTCCACCCCAGCCCGTCCGACGCCACCGTGACCTCGGTGCACGCGAGGCCGGGCGGACCCGTCGGAGCCGCGAACCAGCGGCGGAAGAGGGCTACGCCCGTCTCCTCGGCCTGCCGGACCGACGCCTCGTCGAGGACCTCCGCGGTCCAGGGCAGCCAGACCTGGAACTGGTGCGTGTGCGGCGGCTCGGGGTTCACCCGGAACCACGGCACCGACGACTCGGCGAAGCCCTCGGCCAGTGCCGCGGCGACCACCTTCGCGTGGGCGACGTACGAGGGCAGTCTCGGCAGCTCCCGCTCGAGGCCCAGCAGGGCGGAGAGTGCCGCCGGATACTGCTGGAAGACCTGACCGCCGTACCGGTGGCGCCAGGTCCTCGCCTCCTCGGCCAGCGTTTCCGGGCCGGCCAGCACCGCTCCGGACAGCCCGTCCAGGGACTTGTAGAACGAGAGGTACACACTGTCGGCGAGCGCCGCGATCTCCGGCAGACCGCGCCCGAAGTGCGGCGTGCACTCCCAGAGACGCGCCCCGTCCAGATGCACCACCGCGTCCCGCTCCCGGGCGGCGGCCACGACGGCCTCCAGCTCCTCCCAGGACGGCAGGACGAAACCGGCGTCACGCAGCGGCAGCTCCAGCATCAGCGTGCCGAACGGCTCGGGGAAGTCCCGGATCTCGTCCGCCGTGAACTGCCGGGGCGCGGTCGTCGGACGCACCGTGCGCAGCCCGCTCACCGAGGAGAGCGCGTCGCGCTCGTGCACCTCGGGGTGGGAGAGCGGATGCAGGGCGACGACCGGACTGCCCGTACGCCCGGCCCAGCAGCGCAGGGCGACCTGCTGCGCCATCGTCCCGGTCGGGAAGAACACCGCGGCCTCCATGCCCAGCAGGTCCGCCGTGCGCCGCTCGACCTCGGCGACCACCCCGTCGCCGTACACGTCCGTCCACTCGCCCGGGTCGTGGACCGTACCGGCGTCGGCGGCCAGTGCGGCCAGCCGTCCGGCCAGCGGCTGGTCCGCGGACATCCGGGCCAGCACCTTCCCGGACCGCTGCCACGCGGTCAGCCTGCGGTTCCGCTGCTTCTGCTCATCCGTGAGTCCCATGGGACGATCATCGCCCGGGCCGGCGGCACCGCCCGGCGGGGGTCCACTCACGCCGAAAGTTATCCACAGCCTGTGGACGGTCGGGGGGTGTGGCGAAACGCTGGCGTAGCATGCAGAGAAATCGTCCGGTACCCCCCGCGGACTGGAACGGAAGGCCATCGCCGCGTGAACGCATCAGTTTCCAAGGAAGCCCTCGACGCGAGGGACCGTCCCGCCCGCCTCACCGTCGGTGTCGTCGGCGCCGGCCGGGTCGGCCCGGCCCTCGCCGCCTCGCTGCGGCTCGCCGGGCACCGCCCCGTCGCGGTGTCGGGCGTCTCCGACGCCTCCGTGCGCCGGGCCGCCGCGATGCTCCCCGACGTCCCCCTGGTGACCCCCGCCGAGGTCCTCGCACGCGCCGAGCTCGTGCTGCTGACGGTCCCCGACGACGCGCTGCCCGGCCTGGTCGAAGGCCTCGCCGAGACCGGCGCCGTGCGGCCGGGCCAGTTGCTCGTCCACACCTCGGGGCGGCACGGGACGAAGGTGCTCGACCCCGCTCTGCGCGCCGGAGCCCTCCCGCTCGCCCTGCATCCGGCGATGACCTTCACCGGCAGCTCCGTCGACGTCCAGCGGCTGGCGGGCTGCTCCTTCGGGGTCACCGCTCCCGAGGAGCTCAGGCTCGCCGCCGAGGCGCTCGTCATCGAGATGGGCGGTGAGCCGGAATGGATCGCCGAGGAGTCCCGGCCGCTTTACCACGCGGCGCTCGCCCTCGGCTCGAACCACCTGGTCACCCTGGTCGCGCAGTCCATGGAGCTGCTCCGCGAAGCGGGCGTGGGCGCGCCCGACCGGATGCTCGGACCCTTGCTCGGGGCATCGCTCGACAACGCCCTGCGCTCCGGTGACGCGGCACTGACCGGCCCCGTCGCCCGGGGCGACGCGGGGACGGTGGCCGCGCACATCCGCGAGCTGCGCGCACACGCCCCGCAGACGGTGGCCGGATATCTCGCCATGGCGCGTGCCACGGCGGACCGGGCACTCGACCACGGCCTGCTGAAGCCGGAATTCGCCGAGGACCTCCTCGGTGTCCTGTCGGACGGCGGCGCCGCGAACGGAACGAACGGAACACACGGCCCGGACGATTCCGGACCGGGGGAGAAGCGATGAACACCGCACCCGCCACCCTGCTGCGCTCCGCCGCCGAGCTGGACGCGCTCGGCCGGACCGCCGGAACGCGCCGAGCCGTCGCCATGACGATGGGCGCGCTCCACGACGGTCACGCCACCCTGATCCGCGCCGCACGGGCCGCCGCGGGCCCCGACGGCCAGGTCGTGGTCACCGTCTTCGTCAACCCGCTCCAGTTCGGCGAGGCCGCCGACCTCGACCGCTACCCCCGCACCCTGGAGGCCGACCTCGCCGTCGCCACGGAGGCCGGTGCCGACGCGGTCTTCGCCCCCTCCGTCGACGAGGTCTACCCCGGCGGCGAGCCGCAGGTCAGGATCGTCGCGGGCCCGATGGGCGAACGGCTGGAAGGCGCAGCCCGCCCCGGGCACTTCGACGGCATGCTCACCGTCGTCGCCAAGCTCCTCCACCTGACCCGGCCGGACGCGGCGTTCTTCGGGCAGAAGGACGCCCAGCAGCTGGCGCTGGTCCGCCGGATGGTGCGCGACCTCGACTTCGGTATCGACATCGTCGCGGTGCCGACCGTCCGCGACCCGGACGGCCTCGCGCTCTCCAGCCGCAACCGTTTCCTATCCGCCGAGGAGCGCCGGACCGCACTGGCCCTGCCCAGGGCCCTGTTCGCCGCCCGCGACCGGCTGGCCGCCCAGCAGACGCTGCACGCCCGCGCCCGGACGGCCCCCGAGCACGAGGGCCGGGCAGCCGCCCTCCACCGTCTCGGAGAGGCCCGCGCGGCCGCCGACACCCAGGCGGTGGCGTCGGCCCGGCCGACCGTGACGGCCGCCGCGGTAATGGCCGCCGCGCGGTCCGTCCTGGACGAGGCGGCCGGGGAAGCGGTGCCCCTCGCCCTGGACTACGTCGCGCTCGTGGACCCGGCGGACTTCACCGAGGTCCCCGACGACCGGGTCAGCGGCGAGGTGGTCCTCACCGTCGCCGCGCGGGTGGGAGCGACCCGCCTGATCGACAACATCCCGCTGACCCTCGGAGCCCCCGCATGACCGGAATACGGCTGGCCGCCCCCGCCCCCGGCTGGGCCATCGACGCCGACGTCGTCGTGGTCGGTTCCGGCGTGGCCGGTCTCACCACCGCACTGCGCTGCGCCGCGGCGGGCCTCGCGACCGTCGTCGTCACCAAGGCCCGTCTCGACGACGGCTCCACCCGCTGGGCGCAGGGCGGCATAGCCGCCGCACTCGGCGAGGGCGACACCCCTGAGCAGCACCTCGACGACACCCTGGTCGCCGGGGCCGGCCTCTGCGACGAGACGGCCGTGCGCGCCCTGGTCACGGAGGGCCCCGACGCCGTACGCCGGCTGATCGACACCGGCGCGCACTTCGACACCACCGACACCGGGGCGATCGCCCTGACCCGGGAGGGCGGCCACCACCGCCGCCGTATCGCGCACGCGGGCGGCGACGCGACGGGTGCCGAGATCTCCCGAGCCCTGGTCGAGGCGGTCCGCTCCGCCGCCCTGCGCATCGTCGAGAACGCCCTGGTCCTGGACCTGATCACGGACGCCGACGGCCGTACGGAGGGCGTCACCCTGCACGTCATGGGCGAGGGCCAGCACGACGGGGTCGGCGCCGTGCACGCCCCGGCCGTGGTGCTCGCCACCGGCGGCATGGGCCAGGTCTTCTCCGCCACCACCAACCCCCCGGTCTCCACGGGCGACGGGGTGGCGCTGGCGCTGCGGGCGGGAGCCGAGGTCTCGGACCTCGAATTCGTCCAGTTCCATCCGACCGTCCTGTTTCTCGGTGCCGACTCCGAGGGCCAGCAGCCGCTGGTGTCCGAGGCGGTACGCGGCGAGGGCGCCCACCTCGTCGACGCCTCCGGCACCCGCTTCATGCTCGGCCGGCACGAGCTCGCCGAGCTGGCCCCCCGCGACATCGTCGCCAAGGCCATCACCCGCCAGATGCACCTCCAGGGCACCGAGCACATGTATCTCGACGCACGGCACTTCGGCGCCGCGATGTGGGAGCAGCGCTTCCCGACGATCCTCGCCGCCTGTCGCGCCCACGGCATCGACCCCGTCACCCGGCCGATCCCGGTGGCCCCCGCCGCGCACTACGCCTCGGGCGGCGTCCGCACGGACCTGCGGGGCCGCACGACGGTACCCGGCCTGTACGCCTGCGGCGAGGTAGCCTGCACGGGTGTGCACGGCGCGAACCGGCTGGCGTCCAACTCCCTCCTGGAGGGCCTGGTCTTCGCCGAGCGCATCGCCGAGGACATCGCCGAAGCCCCCGTCACCCCGGCTCCTTCCCCGCGTACCTCCGTGGCGGGCGGCCCCGCAGGGGTACCCACCGTCCCCCTGCTCGCCGCGGAGTCCCGGACCACGATCCAGCGGATCATGACCAGGGGCGCCGGGGTCATCCGTTCCGCCGACAGCCTCGCCACCGCGGCCGCGGAGCTCGACACGCTCCGGAACGCCGCGGCCGCCGCCGAGGAAGGCTCCAAGGACGCCGTACCGGGGGTGGACGCGTGGGAGGTCACCAACCTGCTGCTCGTCTCGGAGGTCCTGGTCGCCGCCGCCCGGGAGCGCGAGGAGACCCGCGGCTGCCACTGGCGCGAGGACCACCCCGACCGCGACGACGCCGACTGGCGCCGCCACCTCGTCCTCCGCATCGACCCGGGAGGGCAGCCCGTCGTCCGCACGACGGCCACCGCCGCGTTCCCGCCCGTGCACCCCACCCAGCCCGCCGACGCCCCCGAGGAGCCGTAACCGTGAGCACGCCCGAAGAGAATCCGCGCCCCACACCCGTGGACGTACCGCTGATCCACATCGGCGTACCCGCCGAGTCCGGCGGCTGCGGCGACGGCTGCGGCTGCGGTGACGGCTACGACCCCGACGGCCTGGAGTGCGGTCTCGACCCCGCCCTGGCCCAGCTGCTGGCCGAGGCCGGACTGGACCCGGTCCAGGTCGAGGACATCGCCCACGTCGCCATCGAGGAGGACCTCGACGGCGGCGAGGACGTCACCACCGTGGCGACCGTCCCCGAGGACTCCGTCGCCACCGGCGACTTCACCGCGCGTGAGGCGGGTGTCGTCGCCGGTCTGCGTGTCGCCGAGGCCGTCCTGTCCATCGTCTGCACGGACGAGTTCGAGGTCGAGCGGCATGTCGAGGACGGCGACCGCGTGGCGCCCGGCCAGAAGCTGCTCACGGTCACGACCCGCACCCGTGACCTGCTCACCGGCGAGCGCAGCGCGCTCAACCTGCTCTGCAGGCTCTCCGGGATCGCGACCGCGACCCGCGCCTGGGCCGATGTGCTCGAAGGCACCAAGGCGAAGGTCCGTGACACCCGCAAGACCACTCCGGGCCTGCGCGCGCTGGAGAAGTACGCGGTGCGTTGCGGCGGCGGGGTCAACCACCGCATGTCGCTCGTGGACGCGGCACTGGTCAAGGACAACCACGTGATCGCGGCGGGCGGCGTGACCGAGGCGTTCCAGCGGGTCAGGAAGGCGTTCCCGGAGCTCGCGATCGAGGTGGAGGTAGACACCCTGGAGCAGGTCCGTGAGGTGCTCGACGCCGGCGCCGACCTGATCCTGCTGGACAACTTCACCCCGGCGGGGACCGCCGAGGCGGTCGCCCTCGTCGGAGGCCGTGCGGTGCTGGAGTCCTCCGGCCGGCTCACCCTCGACTCCGCCCGCGCCTACGCCGAGGCCGGTGTCGACTACCTGGCCGTCGGTGCGCTGACGCACTCCTCGCCGATCCTCGACATCGGCCTGGACTTCCGCGAAGAGGCCGACGTCTGATGCTGCTCACCATCGACGTGGGCAACTCCCACACCGTCCTCGGCCTGTTCGACGGCGAGGAGATCGTCGAGCACTGGAGGATCTCCACCGACGCCCGCCGCACCGCGGACGAGCTCGCCGTGCTGCTCCAGGGCCTCATGGGCATGCACCCGCTGCTCGGTGTCGAACTCGGCGACGGCATCGAGGGCATCGCGATCTGCTCGACCGTGCCGGCCGTGCTGCACGAGCTCCGGGAGGTCACCCGCCGCTACTACGGGGACGTCCCGGCGGTCCTCGTGGAGCCGGGGGTGAAGACCGGAGTGCCGGTCCTCACGGACAACCCGAAGGAGGTCGGCGCGGACCGCATCATCAACGCGGTCGCCGCCGTCGAGCTCTACGGCGGTCCGGCCATCGTCGTCGACCTCGGCACGGCCACGACCTTCGACGCGGTCTCCGCGCGCGGCGAGTACACGGGCGGGGTGATCGCGCCGGGGATCGAGATCTCCGTGGAGGCCCTCGGGGTGAAGGGTGCCCAGCTCCGCAAGATCGAGCTGGCGCGTCCTCGCAGCGTGATCGGCAAGAACACCGTCGAGGCCATGCAGTCCGGCATCGTGTACGGCTTCGCCGGCCAGATCGACGGTGTGGTCCAGCGCATGAAGAAGGAGCTGGCGGCCGACCCCGACGAGGTCACCGTCATCGCGACCGGCGGCCTTGCGCCGATGGTGTTGGGCGAGTCCTCCGTCATCGACGAGCACGAGCCCTGGCTCACACTCATCGGGCTGCGGCTCGTGTACGAGCGCAACATCGCCCGGATGTAGCGCGCGCCCGTGTCCACCTGCGGGAACGACCCGGCGGTGCGGTGCCCCACGCCGCGCCGCCGAGCGAGTAGTTAAGCGGATTTTGTCCATTTAGCACGTATTGTCGCGCCATGCCCACGCCCTACGGATCACGCGGCGGCATGGCGTTCAGCGCGGACGAGCTCCGGGTGCTCCGACGTGCTCTCGCCAACGCCCTCCACCCCACGCCCCTGCCGGAAGAGGATGTCCAGGACTGCCTGCGCCTCGCGGGCACGGTGGACGAGGTGGCGAGCGAGGCGGGCCGGCTGCGCGCCTTCCTCCTCGCCGATCTCGCCCGCTACCGGGACGCCCTCCCCGGTTCGCTCAACGGCTACCTGGAGCTCCTCCAGGACGCCCTCGCGGCAGGCTACGACCCCCGCCCCGACGACCTCGCCGCCCTGCGCGCACTGCGTGCCGGGCCGGTCGCCGCGGCCCTGCTGGAGCGATGTCAGGTGCTCGCCGAGCGTTCGGTGCGCGCCCGCCTCTCCGGTCGCGCCGTGTACGCCGTGACGCCCGCACCGCGCAGCAGGCTGCTGGCCCTTCCCGGGGGTCTGTCGGCGGCCAAGGAGCCCGAGCGGCCCCGGACCCCGTCGCGGCCTCCCGCGCCGGCCCGTCCGGCGGCCCCGGGTGAGCGTCCGATGCCCAAGCCGTCCGAGGTCTTCCCGCCCCGCCGGCCCGCGCCCGCGCCTCCGCCTCCGCCCGAGGAGCGCGCCGTGTCCTGAGCGGGCCGACGCGCCCCGAGGGGTGCCCGGGAGTGGCCGGAATGCCGGGCTCGCTACCCTGGTCGGCATGGACTACGTATCCGCGCTCGTTCCCCCCGTGGTGATGGCCGCCTTCTTCGTCGGCCTCGTCGTGACGATCATCAAGAGTCAGGGCGGCCCGAACAAGGCCAAGGAGGACGCCGCCGTGGACGCAGCGCTCGCCCGTGCCGCATCGGCGGAGCAGGCCCCGCGGTCCGAGGGCGTCTGACCGGACCTGAGTACGAAGGGCGCACGGCTTCTCCGGAGCCGTGCGCCCTTTTGCCGTCCCGGAATTGCCTCATTCCAGACATCTAGCACTAAGGTGACGCTGTGCCTCGCCAATTGGGAGAGCTGGAAGACACCGTGATGACACGGGTCTGGCAATGGAACCGCCCGGTCACCGTGCGGGAAGTTCTCGAAGACCTCCAACAGGAACGGTCCATCGCGTACACGACCGTCATGACGGTAATGGACAATCTCCATCAGAAGGGCTGGGTACGCCGGGAAGTGGACGGCCGGGCATATCGATATACGGCCGTCTCCACCCGCGCCGCGTACTCGGCCGCACTGATGAACGAGGCCTGGTCGCAGAGTGACAACCCCGCGGCCGCGCTGGTCGCCTTCTTCGGCATGATGTCCGCGGAGCAGCGCGAAGCCCTCCGGGACGCGATGCGTGTCGTCGTGCCCACCTTCCCCGAACCCGCCGAGAGCCGTCCCGATGACGGGGCCACGGCCGATGAAGCGCCGCCGGAGAGTGGGCGATAGCGTCGGGGGATGTCCTCAGAGCAGTCGCAAACCGAGCACCGTGCCGAGTCGCAAACCGGAGCTCATAGCCGACCCGAAACCGGATCTCGCGCAGATCTTCATACCGGCCCGTCGGTAAATAGGCCGGCCATCACCGTCCGCCGCGCCAGGACGAGCGATGTGACGTCCGTCCGCGGCCTCCTCGACGGCTACGTCTCGGAAGGCATCCTGCTCGACAAAGCCACGGTGACGCTTTACGAGGACATCCAGGAGTTCTGGGTGGCCGAACGCGACGAGGACGCCCGTGTCATCGGCTGCGGGGCACTCCACGTGATGTGGGAAGACCTCGCCGAAGTCCGAACTCTTGCCGTCGATCCCGGCATCAAGGGCGCCGGAGTGGGCCATCAGGTTCTGGACAAGCTCTTGCAGACCGCGCGCTGGCTCGGCGTCCGGCGGGTTTTCTGCCTCACGTTCGAAGTCGACTTCTTCGCCGCGCACGGCTTCACCGAGATCGGAGAGACGCCGGTCGACGGAGATGTCTACAGCGAGCTGCTGCGTTCCTATGACGAGGGCGTCGCCGAGTTCCTGGGTCTCGAACGAGTGAAGCCGAACACCTTGGGTAACAGCCGGATGCTTCTGCACCTGTGACCGGCGGAAGATGCCGGAACCCTATGTCCGAATCGCGCATGTTTCCCGTGTTCTTGAGCTCCTGAACCCCTGCCAAGGGTTTGTGTTTTCCGGAGAAAAGCGGTTTCCTTTCCGCGTACTGCATTTTTCGATGAAAGGAAATCCGGTGGCACAGAAGGTTCAGGTCCTTCTTGTTGATGACCTCGACGGTGGCGAGGCGGACGAGACCGTGACGTTCGCTCTCGATGGCAAGACCTACGAGATCGACCTCACCACGTCCAACGCGGACAAGCTCCGTGGGCTTCTTGAGCCGTACGCCAAGAGTGGCCGTCGCACCGGTGGTCGCGCCGCGACCGGCCGTGGCAAGGGCCGCGCTGTTACGGGTGGCAACAAGGACACCGCCGAGATCCGTCGGTGGGCGCGCGAGAACGGCCACAACGTGAATGACCGCGGCCGCGTTCCCGCCGAGATCCGTGAGGCTTACGAGAAGGCCAACGGCTGACCTGTCGGCCGATGGGTCCACAGGTGCGTCCTGGCCTGCGCGAGCCGGGCGCGGTGGCACTCCGTCGCCACGGCGTCCACGAGCCGGACGAGATCGGGAGCATCCCCACCCCTGCTCCCGAGGCCGCCGAGGGCCGGGAGCGACGGTTCCACCTCCTGGCGCGATCCGGGGGGCCGCAGCCAGAACGCGGCCCCCGGCGAGTTCGCCGTGCCACCCGGAGGCGCCGGAGCCACGATGTGCCCCCCGAGACCGCGGGCGGACAGGTCGAGACCGATTCCGCCCCATTCCAGCCAGTCGAGCAGGCCGGGCAACTCCTCGGCACTGCCCGCGGCCACCAGTAGCCGCATCCGCCGTCCCTCCAGCGCCACCGGGCCGGTGCGCCCGATCCGCCGCAGCGCCGCGTGACCCGCGTCGGCGGGCAGCTCCAGAACGTCGAAGTGGAGCCCCGTCGGCAGCAGCACCGGCGACGTGCCTGTCGTGGCCCAGCCGAGTTCGCGGGCGTACCACTGCGCGCAGTCGCGGGATTCCGGCGACGAGCGGGGAGGCGGGACGGGGGAAGCCATGCCGGATGAACCGCCGAACCGGCCCCGAGGTTACGCGCTGTCCGCCCCCGGATGCTCTCTGTGTCTGCCGTGGGGGCGCGTGGAGGCGCCCCGTGGCGCGAAGTTGTTCGCCCGTAGCGGAGGAAACGGGGGTGCGCCGCATGGACTGTCAGTGAGTGCGGGTAAGACATCCCTAGTGGGAAGGGACGACACGCGGGCAAAAACGTCTCACGTTCGCCATCGGCGTACTGGCGAAAGGGCTATCTGCCTGGCCTGCGGGAACATCGTCTCGCACCATCGGGTTGGAGCAGTTGTCGGCGTTCGGGGCGGGAGCTCCCCCGGGAAGCAGGGCCGGGTGTCGGCAGTTGAAATGAGCGGTCCCCGCTTGCGGGACTAAGCTGCGGAAGGACAGGGAGGGGACCGACCCCTTACTGCCTGACCGCTCTGAGGAGCGATTAACGATGTTCGAGAGGTTCACCGACCGCGCGCGGCGGGTTGTCGTCCTGGCTCAGGAAGAAGCCCGGATGCTCAACCACAACTACATCGGCACCGAGCACATCCTCCTGGGCCTGATCCACGAGGGTGAGGGTGTCGCCGCTAAGGCCCTGGAGAGCCTCGGGATTTCGCTCGAGGCGGTCCGCCAGCAGGTGGAGGAGATCATCGGTCAGGGCCAGCAGGCCCCGTCCGGGCACATCCCCTTCACTCCCCGGGCGAAGAAGGTCCTGGAGCTGTCGCTCCGCGAGGCCCTCCAGCTCGGCCACAACTACATCGGCACGGAGCACATCCTGCTCGGCCTGATCCGCGAGGGCGAGGGCGTCGCCGCCCAGGTCCTCGTGAAGCTGGGCGCCGACCTGAACCGGGTGCGGCAGCAGGTCATCCAGCTGCTCTCCGGGTACTCGGGAGGCAAGGAGGCCGCCACCGCCGGCGGCCCCGCCGAGGGCACGCCCTCCACCTCCCTGGTGCTCGACCAGTTCGGCCGGAATCTCACCCAGGCCGCTCGTGAGTCCAAGCTCGACCCGGTCATCGGGCGCGAGAAGGAGATCGAGCGGGTCATGCAGGTGCTGTCCCGCCGTACGAAGAACAACCCGGTCCTCATCGGCGAGCCCGGCGTCGGCAAGACGGCGGTCGTCGAGGGCCTGGCCCAGGCCATCGTCAAGGGCGAGGTGCCCGAGACCCTCAAGGACAAGCACCTCTACACCCTCGACCTCGGTGCGCTGGTCGCCGGTTCCCGCTACCGCGGTGACTTCGAGGAGCGGCTGAAGAAGGTCCTCAAGGAGATCCGCACCCGCGGCGACATCATCCTGTTCATCGACGAGCTCCACACCCTGGTGGGTGCGGGCGCCGCCGAGGGCGCGATCGACGCGGCGAGCATCCTCAAGCCGATGCTGGCGCGAGGCGAGCTCCAGACCATCGGTGCCACGACGCTCGACGAGTACCGCAAGCACCTGGAGAAGGACGCCGCGCTCGAGCGCCGCTTCCAGCCCATCCAGGTCGCGGAGCCGACGCTGCCGCACACCATCGAGATCCTCAAGGGTCTGCGCGACCGTTACGAGGCGCACCACAGGGTCTCCATCACGGACGAGGCGCTG
Source organism: Streptomyces sp. NPDC002793 (assembly GCF_040295485.1). Taxonomy (NCBI): domain Bacteria; kingdom Bacillati; phylum Actinomycetota; class Actinomycetes; order Kitasatosporales; family Streptomycetaceae; genus Streptomyces; species Streptomyces sp. NPDC002793. Next base: position 131,253 of record NZ_JBEOVL010000021.1, read on the forward strand.
GTCCAGGCCGCAACCCTGGCCGACCGGTACGTGTCCGACCGCTTCCTGCCGGACAAGGCGATCGACCTGATCGACGAGGCCGGCTCCAGGATGCGCATCCGTCGGATGACCGCGCCGCCGGACCTCCGCGAGTTCGACGAGAAGATCGCGGGCGTCCGCCGCGACAAGGAGTCGGCCATCGACTCCCAGGACTTCGAGAAGGCGGCTTCGCTCCGTGACAAGGAGAAGCAGCTGCTGGCGGCGAAGGCCAAGCGGGAGAAGGAGTGGAAGGCCGGCGACATGGACGTCGTCGCCGAGGTCGACGGCGAGCTGATCGCCGAGGTCCTGGCAGCCTCCACCGGCATTCCGGTCTTCAAGATGACGGAGGAGGAGTCCTCCCGTCTGCTGCGCATGGAGGACGAGCTCCACAAGCGCGTCATCGGCCAGAAGGACGCCATCAAGGCCCTCTCGCAGGCGATCCGCCGTACGCGAGCCGGTCTGAAGGACCCGAAGCGCCCGGGTGGTTCGTTCATCTTCGCCGGCCCGTCCGGTGTCGGTAAGACGGAGCTCTCCAAGACGCTCGCGGAATTCCTGTTCGGTGACGAGGACGCGTTGATCGCCCTCGACATGTCGGAGTTCAGCGAGAAGCACACGGTTTCCCGCCTCTTCGGTTCGCCCCCCGGTTACGTGGGATACGAGGAGGGTGGCCAGCTCACGGAGAAGGTGCGTCGCAAGCCGTTCTCCGTCGTCCTCTTCGACGAGGTCGAGAAGGCCCACCCCGATATCTTCAATTCCCTGCTCCAGATTCTGGAGGACGGTCGTCTGACCGACTCCCAGGGTCGGGTCGTGGACTTCAAGAACACGGTCATCATCATGACGACCAACCTCGGGACCCGGGACATCTCCAAGGGCTTCAACCTGGGCTTCGCGGCCCAGGGAGACGTGAAGACGAACTACGAGCGGATGAAGAACAAGGTCAACGAAGAGCTCAAGCAGCACTTCCGGCCCGAGTTCCTCAACCGTGTCGACGACACGGTCGTCTTCCACCAGCTCACCGAGGAAGACATCATCCAGATCGTCGACCTGATGGTCGACAAGGTGGACGAGCGCCTCAAGGACCGCGACATGGGCATCGAGCTCAGTGCCGAGGCCAAGTCGCTCCTGGCGAAGAAGGGCTACGACCCCGTGATGGGCGCCCGGCCACTGCGTCGGACGATCCAGCGCGAGATCGAGGACATCCTGTCGGAGAAGATCCTCTTCGGCGAGCTGCGTCCCGGTCACATCGTGGTCGTGGGCACCGAGGGCGAAGGGGACGAGAAGAAGTTCTCGTTCCGCGGCGAGGAGAAGTCCCCGCTGCCCGACGTCCCGCCGATCGAGCAGGCAGCGGGCGGCGGCCCGAACCTGTCGAAGGAAGCGTAGGGCGCGTAGCGCGGATACGTCGAAGGGGCTGCCCCGGACCGGTTTTCGGTCCGGGGCAGCCCCTTCTCCGCGTCGCGGTACGCCTCGATGCCCGGTTTCAGCGCCGCGTCGGGCCCCGGGGCCGAAGGTCCCGAAACGGACGGGCGTCCGACCCACCGACGGTGACAAGGCGCACAGGCCCCGAGAGGCCTACGAAGCTCCTTAGGAGAAGCGGTGGTCACTGGTCCCGGGACCTTGGTCCTGCCGTGGGTGAGTCCTCCGGCAAGGAGGGTGATATGACCGTCTTGCTGGCCTGTGTCCCGGAAGGGTGCCTTTGGAGCAGGGGCTAAACCCGCTTCGCGGAAAATGCCGAGTGGATCGTACGGTGCCGCAGCCCCGGTGAGCGCGAGGAATTCCCACCCCTTCGACTACGGCTTTTGATCGTAGATGGGGTGTTTGAGTGTTGTGGGGGGTGCGGGTTACCAAGGTGGAGCAAGCCCGGTCGAGCACTGGGTCCCAGTCACCCCGGAGGTTCCCCCGCATGTCGAAGCGCGTTACGTTCCAGCACTCCGCCCGCCCGTCCATGTCCCGCGCCAGTGGCGCCGTCGTGGCCGCCGGCCTGGGTGCGTCGATGGTGTTCGGTGCGGGCGCGGCGTTCGCGTCCGGCACGACGGGCAACGCGGACACCGCCGCCCTCGCCGGCGCGGCCACCGCCGACTCCGTCGCCCAGCAGGCGAGCGCCCAGAGCAAGGCCGCCGAGAAGGCGAAGGCCGGTAAGGCCGACACCAAGGAGGAGGCGGCCGCGAAGAAGAAGGCCGCGGCCAAGAAGAAGGCCGCTTCCTGGGAGGCTCCGGTCAGCAAGTACGAGCTGAGCGCCACCTACGGCACCGGCGGCGGCCGCTGGGCCAGCAAGCACTCCGGCCAGGACTTCGCGGTTCCGATCGGCACCAAGGTCGAGGCCGCGCACACCGGCCGGGTCGTCAAGGCCGGCCCGAACGGCGGCGGCGACGGTCCCGCGTACGGCAACGCCGTCGTGGTCAAGCACGCCAACGGCACGTACTCGCAGTACGCGCACCTGTCGAAGATCCACGTCAAGATCGGCGACCGCGTGAAGACGGGCGACAAGATCGCCCTGTCCGGCAACACCGGAAACTCCAGCGGCCCGCACCTGCACTTCGAGATCCGGACCAGCCCGAACTACGGCTCGGCGATCAACCCGGTCTCGTTCCTGAACTCCGTGCACGTCAACATCTGACGCGCGTCCCGTAGCCGCTAAGCGGCGGGCCCCGGGTCATGGGCCTTGGTCACCAGCTCGAAGGCGACCTCGAGAGCAGCCGCGCGCTTCTCGTCGGGGTCGCCTTCGGCGTCCCTGAGGGCCATCGTTCCGGCGTGCATCGCGAAGAGCGCGGTGAAACAGCGCACCTGGTCGGTGAGCGGGGCCTCGGGGTCCTTGATCAGGTCCACCAGGGCGATGACCCGCTCCTTCATGGTGTGGCCGATGCTCAGCTCGCGCACCGTCGCCTGGTTCTCCTGCATGAAGACGAAGAGCGGTGCGGCGGCCTTGAGCGCCTGGCTGTAGCGGACCAGGATCTCCTTCTTCGTCTCCAGGGTGCGCGGCTGCCCCTCGCCCCAGGCGATGAGCTCCTCGACGGGCCGGTTCAGGTCCTCGAAGATGCTGATGAGGATGTCTTCCTTGGTCTTGAAGTGGTAATACAGCGCCGCCTTGGTGACCTGCAGCTGCTCGGCGATCTCGCGGAGCGAGGTCTTCTCGTACCCCTGCTCGACGAAGAGCTCCAGGGCGACGTCCTGAATGCGCTGGCGGGTGTTGCCCCGGCGCGGCTGCGGCGTGCTGCCCATGCGACTCTCCCAAGAACTTACTTGACGCCCGGCTAGTAGGGCTTGGTCAGGTCGGACATGGGTGAGCGTGTCCTTTCGGTCGGTGTTGCGTTGACAGGGTGTGACTCCGGATGAGATTGCGGCTGTGCGT
>NZ_JBEOVL010000022.1:0-128546 GCF_040295485.1 Streptomyces sp. NPDC002793
GACGTGCACACCGTCGGCAAACCCGGCCCCGCAAAGCGACGAACAAAGAAGTCAACGACCCCACGCCCACGCCGCACAGGTTAAAGATCAAGCTAGAACACGACCAGCGCGCGTCCGCCCTTGCCCGCGATCATGTTCTCGAAGGCCGCCGGGATGCCGTCCAGCGCGATCCGCTCCGTCACCAGCATGGAGAGGTCGAACCGTCCGGAGCGGATGTGTTCGGCGAGCACCGGCAGGTCGCGGGCCGGGTCGCTGTTCCCGTAGACGCAGCCGGTGAGGGAGCGGCCCCAGTGGAAGATCTCCAGGGCGTTGAAGGTCACCTGCTGGTCCTTGCCGCCGATGCCCACGACCGTGGTGCGGCCGCCGCGGCGGGTGGACTCCCAGGCGCCGCGGATGGTCGCGGGCCGGCCCACGCACTCCACGGCGACGTCCGCACCCTGACCACCGGTGAGCTTGCGGATCGCACGCGGGGTGGTGTCGGACGCGACGACGTAGTCGGTGGCACCGGCCCGGCGGGCCAGCTCCTCCTTCTCCGGTGACACGTCCACGGCGATGATCTTCGAAGCCCCCGCGATGCGGGCGGCCTGCAGGACGGCGAGGCCGACCCCGCCGATCCCGAAGACGACGACGCTCTCGCCCGCCCGGACCCGGGCGGAGTGGTGCACCGCCCCGTATCCGGTCAGGACCGCGCAGCCGAGCAGCGCCGCGTCGGTGAGCGGGATCCCGGCCGGGGCGGGCAGCACGCAGTTCGCCGCGACGACGGTCTCCTGCGCGAAGGCCGCGACGTTCAGGCCGGGGTGCAGCTCGGTGCCGTCGGCCGTCCGGGCGTGGATGTTCGCGGCGCCCTTCAGCGCGTCGGCGCAGAGCCAGACCTCGCCGATCCCGCAGTGGAAGCACTCCCCGCAGGACGGCGCCCAGTTGAGGACCACCTGGTCACCGGCGGCGACGTCGGTGACGCCCTCGCCGACGGCGAGCACCGTGCCCGCCCCCTCGTGACCGAGGACGGCGGGGACGGGCAGCCGCATGGTGCCGTTGGACAGGGACAGGTCGGAGTGGCAGACACCGGCGGCGGCGAGGGAGACGCTCACCTGGCCGGGGCCGGGCTCAGGGAGTTCGATGTCGGTGATCTCCAGGGGAGCTCCGACGGCGGGCAGTACAGCGGCGCGGACCACGAACAGACTCCTCGGTGGGTCGGAGGGGGCTCAGAACTGGAGGGACTTGGTCTGGAGGTACTCGGAGAGGCCGTGCGGGCCGAGCTCGCGGCCCACCCCCGACTGCTTGTAACCACCGAAGGGCGCCAGGGGGTTGAAGCGTCCGCCGTTGATGTCGACCTGCCCGGTGTCCATGCGGCGGGCGAAGGCCACGGCCTCCTCCTCGTCCGCGCCCCAGACGGCGCCGGCCAGCCCGTACACGGTGTCGTTGGCGATCCGCAGGGCGTCGTCCACGTCCTCGTACCGCAGGATCGTGAGCACCGGGCCGAAGATCTCCTCCTGCGCGATGGTCATGCCGGGTGTGACGTCGGCGAACACGGTCGGGCTGACGTAGTAACCCTGCTCCCTGGGCGCCTCGGGGCCGCCCGCGACGAGACGCGCGCCCTCCTCGACGCCCTTCTCGATGTAACCCCGCACCCGGGCCTGCTGCGCGGCGTTGACGAGGGGGCCGACCCGCTCCCCGGGTACGTACTTGGCGACCGCGGCGACGGCGAGGCCCACGGCCTCCTCGTACCGCTCGGCGTCGACCAGCATGCGGGTCCAGGCGCTGCACGTCTGGCCGGAGTTGGACATCACGTTGGCCACGCCCACGTTGACGGCCTTGGCGAGGTCGGCGCCGGGCAGGATCACGTTGGCGGACTTGCCGCCGAGCTCCAGCGCGACACGCTTGACCGCCGCTCCCGCGGTGGCCCCGATCTGCCTGCCGACGGCGGTGGATCCGGTGAAGGAGACCAGGTCGACGTCCTCGTGCTCGGCGAGCGCCTGGCCGGCGACCGCGCCGATGCCGGTGACCAGGTTGAAGACGCCGGCCGGCAGGCCCGCCTCCTGGGTGGCCTCGGCGAAGAGCTGGGCGGTGAGCGGGGTGTCCTCGGCGGGCTTGAGTACGACGGTGCAGCCCGCGGCCAGCGCGGGGGCCACCTTGGCGACGATCTGGTGGAGCGGGTAGTTCCAGGGCGTGATCGCGCCGACGACGCCGACGGGCTCCAGCAGGACGGTGGAGTTGCCGAGCTTCTCCTCGAAGGAGTACGAGGCGGCCAGCTCGGCGTACGAAGCGGCGACCAGCACCGGTACGGCCGCGTGGATCTTCTGGGACGTCTGCGGCGGCGAGCCGAGCTCGGCGGTGACGGTCTCGGCGATCTCGTCCTTACGGGCGGCGAGCACGTCGCGCAGGGCGGCGATCCTCGCGGCGCGCTCGGCGGGCGGGGTGGCCGCCCATCCGGGGAACGCGGCGCGGGCGGCGCCCACCGCCGCGTCGACGTCCTCGGCGGTGCCCGCCGGCACGTGGCCGATGATCTGCTCGTCCGCAGGGTTCACGACCGCGATCGAGTCCCGTCCCGAGGCGGGCCGCCACTCCCCCCCGATGTACATCCCGTCATGCGCCTTCATGGCTGTCCCTCCCGGGCTCGCTGTGCCTGCCGCCGAAGCCGTGCGTCGTACGGACGGATGCCGTCCCGGCCCCAAACTAGCGCTGTTAGTTTTTCGGCGCCAGAGAGTGGCTGGAGACACAGGTCACGCACGGACCCCGGCAACCGTCGCACGGCCGGACCGGATCCGTCCCAGCGCGGCGCCGGGCCTAAGGCTTCGGCGCTCTCACGTCCGGAGGGGTTTCGCTCGGCGCGGGGCGTCCTGCGCCGGGCCCCGGGCCCGCGGCCGCCGGATCCGCCGCCTTCGGTCCGCCGCCGCGCAGGCCGAGTCCCGCCGCACCGACCAGCAGCGCGCCCAGCATCACGAACGGGGCCGCCGTGCCCGCGACCCCGGCGATCAGTCCGGCCGACGCGGGGGCCGCGACCTGGCCGAGCCGGTTGCCCGTGAGCCTGAGGGCGAGCGCGGTGGAGCGGGCCGCCGCGGGGGCCGCCTGCACGACGGTGGTCATGGAGAGCGGCTGGCCTACCCCCAGGCAGAAGCCCAGCACCCCGAGCATCACGGCCAGCCCCCACACCGGGGCCGGCAGGGCGACGGCCGCGCAGAGGAGACCGCCGAGCAGGCAGGTCGTGGAGAGCAGGGCGGTCCTGCCGACCCTGCGCAGCATCGGTGTCATGACGAGCCGGCAGGCGATGGTCGCGGCGGCCCGCAGGCTGAGCAGCAGGCCGACGGTGGCGGGCGCGATGCCACGGTGCTCACCGACCACCGGGAGATAGGCGGTGAGGATGTCGGTGGCGCTGAGCACGGCGAGGCTGATGAAGATGCCCGCCGGGACTCCCCGGGTGCGCAGGATGCCGCCCACCGGTACCTTCGCCGCGGCCTTCCGGGACGAGCCGGCGGACCCCCGGTGCTCGATGCGCCACAGCGACGTCAGCGACACCGCGGCGACGACCGCCGAGACGAGCAGGGCGAGGGCGCTCGTACGGGCCATGGCGCCGTCCCGCTCGGAGATGAGGTAGCCGGCGGCGATCGGGCCGACGAGCTGGCCGAGGGAGGCCCCGATGGTGAAGTGCCCGAAGTTGCGGTCCTGGTCGGCCGGAGCCGACTGCCGGGCGACGAGCGACTGCGCGCCGATCACGAAGCAGAGGTGGCCCAGGCCCATGACCCCGCTCCAGGCGGCCAGCGCCGTGAGGGAGCTCGCGGTACCGCTGAGCGCGCAGCCGCCGCCGATCAGGAGGACCCCGACGGGCAGCAGCGGCGCGCAACGGCCGTGATCGGTCCGCCGGCCGAGCGGTACGGCGGCGAAGAGCGGCAGAAGCGCGTACACCCCGGCGATGACGCCGATCGCGCGCTCGTCGGCGCCCAGCGAGAGAGCCCGGTAGGAGACGGCCGGCCGCGCCATCGACACCGCCCCCTGCGCGAAGGCGAAGGCGATGACGAGGCGCAGCAGCCAGCCCCTGCCGGGCCGTGGTTCCGGAGGCATCAGATGATTCCGAAGAGGATTCCGGCGCCGAGTACCACCAGCGAGGTGAGCACGGCCCACTTGACGGTGAACCGGGTGTGGTCGCCGAACTCCACCTTGGCCATGCCGACCAGGACGTAGACGGCGGGGACGAGCGGGGACGACATGTGCAGCGGCTGTCCCGCGATGGAGGCGCGGGCGATCTCCAGGGGGGAGACGCCGTGGGCGGCGCCGGCCTCGGCAAGCACGGGCAGCACTCCGAAGTAGAAACCGTCGTTGGACATGAAGTACGTGAGGGGGAGGCTCAGCACCCCGGTGACGATGGCCATGTGCGGGCCCATCCCGTCGGGGATCGCCCCGACGAGCCAGTCCGCCATGTGTTCGACCATACCGGTGCCGGTGAGCACGCCGGTGAAGACGGCCGCGGCGAAGACCATGCCGGAGACGTTGAGCACGTTGTCGGCGTGGGCCGCGATCCGGGCCCGCTGGTCGGGCATGTGGGGGAAGTTGACGGTGAGGGCGAGGGCCGCGCCGAGCAGGAAGAGCACCGGGATCGGCATGAGTTCCAGGATCATCGCGGCCAGCAGGGCGACGGTGAGGCCGGCGTTGAACCAGTAGAGCTTGGGGCGGAGCGTGGACCTGTGGGGGTCGAGGCCCTTGAACTCCTCGTCCGTGTCGCCGTGCTCGACGCCGTCCGCGCCGCCGGTCCCGGTACCGGCACCCTTCGGGGTCTTCGTGAGCCGGTCAGCCCCTCCGCCCGCGCCGACCAGGACGGTCTCGGGCTCGGTCACCAGCGCCTCGTCGAGCGTGAGCACGCCGAGCCGCTTGCGCTCGCGGCGCCCCAGGACCCAGGCGAGGAGGACGACGGCCAGGAGGCCGACGGCGAGAGCCGGGATCATCGGGACGAAGATGTCGGCCGCGTCGACCTTGAGCGCGGTGGCCGCTCGGGCCGTGGGGCCGCCCCAGGGCAGGGTGTTCATGACTCCGTTCGCCGTGGCGGCGACACCGGTCATCACGACCAGGCTCATCTTCAGCCGCTTGTAGAGCGGATACATCGCCGAGACCGTGATCATGAAGGTGGTGGAGCCGTCGCCGTCCAGCGAGACGATCGCGGCGAGGAGCGCCGTGCCGACGACGATCCGCATCGGGTCTGCCTTGCAGAAGCGCAGGATGCCCCTGACGATCGGGTCGAAGAGGCCGACGTCGATCATCACGCCGAAGTAGACGATGGCGAACATCAGCATCGCCGCGGTCGGTGCGAGGGTGCCGACCCCTTCGATGACGTAGTCACCGAGCTTCGCGCCCTGTCCGACGGCCACGCAGAACAGGGCGGGGATCAGCACCAGCGCCGCGATCGGCGACATCTTCTTCGTCATGATCAGGACCAGGAAGGTCGCGATCATGGCGAAGCCGAGGATTGTCAACATGTGGGTTACCTAACGTTCACCTTTGAACTCTCACCGAGGCCGGCGGTCCGGATGACGTTAGGGGCCCTGAAGCAGCGTTAACAAGATGTTGACGTGTGAGCAATACGAGCAAAACCCCAGGTCAACGACTTGGTGCTACGGATACGGGGACGGCGTTGAGCACCGCTGTGCCGGACAGCGGGTCCAGGAGGGTGCCGTCCAGGAGTTGGTTCACGTTGACGCCCGGGTCGTCTCCCGCGACCGACATGCGGGTGCCGGGACGGTGGTGACCCCAGCCGTGCGGAAGGCTCACGACGCCCGTGCGTACCGAGTCGGTGATCTCGACGGGCGCCTCGACCTCGCCGCCGGCCGCGGTGATCCTGGCCGTGCCGCCTTCGGCGAGTCCGATCCGGGCCGCGTCGTCGGGGTGGATCTGGAGGGTGCAGACGTTCGAACCGCCGCGCAGCGCGGCGACGTTGTGCATCCAGCTGTTGTTGGACCGCAGATGGCGGCGGCCGACGAGGACGAGTCCCGCGGGGCGTGCGCCGAGTGACGCGCGAAGCCTGGGCAGATCGGCGGCGATCGGTGCGGGGAACAGCTCGATGCGGCCGCTGCGGGTCCTGAGCACCTGGGGAACGCGTGGCTCCAGCGGTCCGAGGTCGATGCCGTGCGGACGCGCGAGGAGCCGCTCCAGCGTGAGGTCGTACGGACCGAGGCGCAGCATCAGGTCGAGGCGGCGTTCCGCGCCGGTGCGGCCGGTCAGACCGTCGGCGAACGACTCGGGGAGTCCGGCCCTGGCGAGCGTCGCGGCGACGACCTGGTCGTCGACGGTCTCGGGCGGCGCGCCGTGCCTGCCGCCGACGGCGAGGACGAGCCGGGCGAGGATCTCGTTCTCGTCCATCAGCCCCTCCTCCAGCGGCACCGCGGGGCGGCTGTAGCGGACCTGGTTGCGGACCGCCAGGGAGTTCAGCGCGAAGTCGAAGTGGGCGCTCTGCGAGGGGGGCGGCGGGGGCAGCACGACATCCGCGTGGCGCGTGGTCTCGTTGAGGTACGGATCGACGCTGATCATGAAGTCGAGGCCGCCCGCGAGTGCCCGGTCCAGCCGGTCCCCGTCGGGGGCGGAGAGCACCGGGTTGCCCGCGACGACGATCAGCGCCCTGATCCGCCCCTCCCCCGGCGTCTCGATCTCCTCGGCGAGTGCGGCGACGGGCAGTTCGCCCTTGGCCTCGGGGTGTCCGGAGACCCGGCTCCTCCAACGTCCGAGGGCGAAGCCCTTGCCCGGCGCGGCGGGGCGCGGGGCACGCGCGGTGGCCGAGAGCGGGAAGAGCGCGCCGCCGGGGCGGTCGAGGTTGCCGGTGAGGACGTTGAGCACGTCGACGAGCCAGCTGGCCAGGGTGCCGTGCTCGACGGTGCAGCTGCCGATGCGCCCGTAGACGGCCGCCGCGGGGGCCGCGGCCAGTTCGCGGGCGATCTCCCGGATGGTGCCCGCGTCCAGGTCGCAGGCGGCGGACACCGCCTCGGGAGTGAAGTCCGCCACGGCTTCGGCGAGTTCGTCGTATCCGTCGAGGTGCTCGGCGAGTGCGCCGGGGTCGGTGAGCTTCTCCTCGACGAGGACCTGGGTGAGCGCGGCGAGCAGCAGGGCGTCGGTGCCGGGCCGGATCGCGGCGTGCCGGTCGGCCAGGCGGGCCGTGCGGGTGCGGCGCGGATCGATGACGGTGAGGGTGCCGCCGCGGCGGCGGAGCGCCTTGAGCTTGCCCGGGAAGTCGGGGGCGGTGCACAGACTGCCGTTGGACTCCAACGGGTTGGCGCCGATCAGCAGCAGATGGGCGGTGCGGTCGAGATCAGGTACCGGGATGGCGTTGGCGTCGCCGAAGAGCAGTCCGCTGGAGACGTGCTTGGGCATCTGGTCCAGGGTGCTGGCGGTGAAGACGTTGCGGGTTCCGAGCGCGGAGAGCAGCAGCGGCGGGTAGAGCCCGCCCGCCGTGGTGTGCACGTTGGGGTTGCCGAGGTAGACCCCGACGGCCTGCCCGCCGTGTTCCTGGACGAGGGCCGGGATCTTCGCCGCGATCGCGTCGAACGCCTCGCTCCAGGTCGCCTCGCGCAGGACGCCGTCCGTGCGGACGAGTGGGGTGCGCAGCCGGTCGGGGTCGGCGTCGAGGCCTCCGAAGGAGGCGCCCTTGGGGCAGATGAAGCCCTGGCTGAAGACGTCGTCGCGGTCCCCTCGGGCGCCGGTGACCTCGGTCCCCTCGATGGTGAGGGTGAGTCCGCAGGTGGCCTCGCAGAGCGGACAGACGCGCAGAGCGGTACGGGACGTGTGGGACATGGGCCCTCCCCGGGGCGGCGGCAGCGGTGGCGCGCGGGTGTGATCCGGCGTCCCGCGGCACGCTCGGCGGGCGCGGGCTCCCGGCGAGGCGAGCATACCGACCGGTACGGATGCTGGCGAGACGCCGGGGCGAAATACGCCCCGGGCCATCCCGTCCGCCACGGCCCCGGGGCCGCTACTCGATGACCCGCGCGAGATACGCCTGGAGCAGGACCCTGGTCTCCGCTATCAGTTCGGGGTCGCCCACCGGATCGGCACGGAAGGCGAGCTGGAGCAGGGCGTCGGCCGCCTGCACGCAGACCAGGACCGTGCGGAGCAGAGCGGCGTCGGGGGCTGCCCCCTCGCCCGAGGGGCCGAGACGTCCCGCCCGGCCGAGGTGACCGGAGAGCAGCTCGGCCAGGCGGCCCGCGACGAGCCGGTTCACCTCCTCGTCGAGGGGTCCGGTGACGGGCACGGGAGGGCCGAAGTCGACGAGGGCGAAGCCGGGGACGGAGCGCTTCATCGCCAGGTACTCGTCGAGCACCGCGTCGATGGCGGTCCGCCACTCCCGCTCGGGGATCGCCTCGAGTCTCGCGACGACACGTGCGGCGTAGACCTCCAGATTGCGCTCGGCCAAGGCGTCGACCAGCGCTCTCTTGTTGGGGAAGAAGCGGTAGACGGAGCCGATGGGCACACCGGCACGGTCGGCCACCGCCCGGGTGGAGAGCTGCTCGTAGCCGGTCTCGTCGAGCAGCGCGGCGCCGGCGTCGAGGATGCGGGCGAGCCGCTCGGCACTGCGTTGCTGCACGGGGACACGTCGGAGGTTCGTATGAGCGCGGGACACGGCCCCATCATGCCCTTATGCCGTTGACGGGCCACGTTTCGATTCCTACGGTGTTCCATAGGATTCTCCGACAGGGGGTCCACGGGATCCCTCATCCACCGGGAGCGCACGTTGAGCGGCATCGAGCAGGCGAGGAAGACGGCGGAGGGCCTCCGCCACAGTTCCGGCTTCGGGAACGAGCACAGCACGGAAGCCGTCCCGGGCGCACTGCCGCACGGCCGGAACTCACCCCAGCGCGCCCCTCTCGGGCTGTACGCGGAACAGCTCAGCGGCTCGGCCTTCACCGAGCCCCGTGCGCGCAACCGCCGGTCCTGGCTCTACCGGATCCGGCCCTCGGCAGCCCATCCCGCCTTCGTCCGGACCGACAACGGCACCCTGCGCACCGCGCCCTTCACCGAGACGGTCCCCGACCCCAACCGGCTCCGCTGGGACCCGCTCCCCGACCCCGCGCCCGGCACGGACTTCCTGACCGGCCTGTGGACGCTCGGCGGCAACGGTGACGCCACGCGGCGCACCGGCATGGCCGTGCACCTGTACAGCGCGGACTCCTCGATGCGGGACCGGGTGTTCAGCGACTCCGACGGGGAGCTCCTGATCGTCCCCGAGCGCGGCGGTCTGCTGCTCCGTACCGAGATGGGTCTGCTGGCCGCCGGCCCCGGTCAGGTGGCGCTGATCCCACGGGGCGTCCGCTTCCGTGTCGAGCTGCTGGACAGCACCGCCCGGGGCTATGTCTGCGAGAACTACGGCCAGCCCTTCGTCCTGCCCGACCTGGGTCCGATCGGTGCCAACGGGCTGGCGAACGCACGGGACTTCCTGGCGCCCGTCGCGGCGTTCGAGGACCGCGAGGGCCCCGTCGAGGTGGTCAACAAGTTCTGCGGAAACCTCTGGTCGGCGACGTACGGGCACTCGCCGCTCGACGTGGTCGCCTGGCACGGCAACCACACGCCGTACGTCTACGACCTGCGCCGCTTCAATGTGATGGGCACGATCAGCTACGACCATCCGGACCCGTCGATCTTCACCGTGCTGACCTCGCCGTCCGACACCCCGGGGCTCGCGGGCGTCGACTTCGTCGTCTTCGCCCCGCGCTGGCTGGTCGGCGAGGACACCTTCCGTCCGCCGTACTTCCACCGCAACGTGATGAGCGAGTACATGGGCCTGATCGAAGGCGCGTACGACGCCAAGGCGGGCGGCTTCGTGCCGGGCGGCGGCTCGCTGCACAACATGATGTCGGCGCACGGCCCGGACCGCGCGACGTTCGACCGCGCGAGCGCGGCGGAGCTGAAGCCGCAGAAGATCGACGACGGCCTGGCGTTCATGTTCGAGACCCGCTGGCCGGTCACAGCGACCGCGCAGGCCGCGGGTTCGGACCGTCTCCAGCGCGGATACGACGACGTGTGGCAGGGTCTGAGCCGCAACTTCCGGCCGTGAGACCGCACCGCCGGCCGCGCCGCAGAGAGATCGGGTGAACCGGATGGACCAGGTGAACGAGGCCGGTCGGCCCGGATTCGCCCCCGACTCCCTGGTGCTGAACCGGAAGCTGCCCCTGTGGTACCAGGTCTCGCAGTCCCTGCGGGCCTCCATACTGGGCCGCCCCCAGGACGCCTCGACGCGGCTGCCCACCGAGGAACAGCTCGCCGCGCACTACGGCGTCAGCGTCCTCACCATGCGCCAGGCCCTCAAGGAGCTGGAGAGCGAGGGGCTGATCAGCAGGCACCGCCGGCGCGGCACGTTCATCGAGCCGCGCGCCCGCCGCGTGTCGCCCGTCCGGCTGCTGGGGTCGATCGACGCGATCGTCGCCCAGCAGTCGGGCGAGCGGACGACCGTGCTCGGCCACGGACGGACCCCCGTCCCCGGTGATCTCGCCGAGTTCTTCCCGGACTGCCCCGAGGTCGTCAGCTACCGGCGGCTCCGCTGCGACGAGGGGACGGGCGAGCCCACCAACTGGGCGGAGAACGCGGTGCGCCCGGAGATCGCGGCCCGGCTCGACGTGGCCGATCTGGAGCGGTGGCCGATGACCAAGGTGCTGCGCGACGCCGTCGGCGTACGGATCTCCCGGATCACCGACACCGTGGAGGCGCGTCTCGCCGACCCCGGCACGGCCGAACTGCTCCAAATCCCGCTGCTCAGCCCGATCCTGCACTACACCGGCGTGACGTACGACGAGGACGGCACGGTGGTGGACGTGGCCCGCATCCGCTACCGGGGAGACCGTTTCTCCTTCTCCGTGACCGTCGACGCGCACTGACGGCGGGGCCGCGAGGGGCGGTCGTTACGATGCCGGGAGCGGCGGACGTGGCGACGGGGAGGACGACACGGTGGCAGCACGAGCGGCGACCGGAGCCGGCGGGGGCGGCACGCTCCCCCTGCTGGACGACCTCATGCCCTGGTCGGTGCGCCCCCTGAGAACGGGGCGCTCCTGGGTGACGGCCCCGGACGCCGCCTCCCTCCGGGCCCGCTGGGACCTGCTGGTACGGGCGGAAGGTGCCGAGCAGGAACGCCTGTTCCGGCCCACCCGCTCCCGTACGCCGCTGACCCCTGCCGCCGCGCTGCCGGGCATGTCCACGGGCACGCGAGCCTTCGCCCGCGACCCTGGCCCGTATCCAGGACCCGTCCGGATCCTGCACGGCCCCTTCGACGAGCAATGGCTGATTCCCGACCACCGGCTGCTCGACGCGGCCCGCCCCGAGCTGTGGCGGGTCGCCGACGGATATCAGCTCTTCGCCGTCGAGCACGGGTACGTGCCCCAGGACAGCGGCCCCGCCCTGTCCGCGACCACGCTGCTGCCCGACGGGCACTCCCCCGCCGGGCGTCCCGGCCGGATCAGGCCGCTCTTCCGCCGTCCGGGCGGACGGGAACCCAATCTCACCCCGGGTCTGGCCGCACTGCTGACCGCCCGGTACGGCGTGCCGGTCACCGCCGAATCCGTCCTGGCCTGGACCCTCGCCGCCTCCCTCCCCTCCCCCGCCGGGCCGCTCGTCCCACTGCCCGCCGACGGCGCGCTGTGGGCGGAGGGCGTGGAGCTCGGCCGGGAGCTGCTGCGGCTCCAGCTGCGCGGCGCCCGCGGCGGGGAACGTCCCCGCCTGCCCGGCGGCCGGCGGCCGTACGTACGGGCCGCGGTCCCGGCCCGTCCGGACGGCCTGCGCTACGACGCCGGCGAGGAGGCGGTCGTCCTCGGTGAGGGACGTGTCTCACCCGTGCCCGTCGGGGCCTGGGAGTTCCGGGTCAGCGGGGTCCGGATGCTGGAGCTCTGGGTGGAGCGCCGTACCGCGACGGCGGAGGGGCTGGCGGCGGTGGGGCCGCGCGGCTGGCCTCGGGAGCGGAGCTCCGAACTGCTGGAGCTGATCACTCTCCTGGCGCTGCTCGACGGGCTGCGGCCCCGGCAGCGGGCACTGCGGGACCGGCTGGAGCGGTCGGGCACGCTCACCCGGGACGGGCTGCGCTCGGCCGGGCTGATTCCCGTCCCCGCGCAGGCGCGGCTACCCGCGTCCGTACTCGATCATCGGGAGGAGGGGCCGGAGGGGCAGTTCGCGCTGCTGTGAGGCGGCGTACCGGGACACGGCTCGGCCGTGGCAGGGCGCCGGCTCCGATGGGTGCCGTACCGGCGCCGAGGAGACGCCTGGGGAGGGCGCCTGGGGAGGAGTCTTGAGGAACACACCGACGCAACGCTGCCGGCCCTGGGGATGACGGACGGGCGGAGAGCAGCACTGCGCCGGAGCGGAGTGATCGTGGACACGGCCCTGAGCGGAGGGCCGGCCGGTCGTGACAGCCGTCGGTCAGTGGCGGCTGCCGAAGAGCGAGCGCCGCAGTCGCCGCAGGGGGGCGAAGAGCGAGACACGCGCGCTCCTGCTCCTGCGGGTGTGCGCGGCGTCGCGCGAGGTGAGTTCGAGCATCAGCAGCGTCGCTTCCGCCGACTCGCGCTGCGGAACGGCGGGGCCGCCCAGCACTGCGAGATGACGGTCGAGGCGCGAACTGGTCGCTCCGCTCCCACATGTGATGGCAGGCACACGCGGCCTGCTGCGCACCGTTATCTGTTCCATATCACTCCCCACCCGTACGAGGGCACCCGGCCCGGGCAGGTTAACCCTATCGTCCCGCGGTGACCCACGTGTATCCCGGCCACAGGATCGCACCCCCGTACGCGGGTGCTGACGGGCCGTTACCGGAACCTGTCGGTTCCGGAGCGGGTTGAGTTAGCTTGGAGTGGATTCGCCCGTACTGCGCACCGCTGCTGATGGAGGGTCACCGATGAGCGAGTTCCCGGGCACCGGCCGTGTGATCGCGGATCGTTACCGCCTCCTGGACCCGTTGGGAGAGGGCGGAACGGGCATCGTGTGGCGCGCCCGCGACGAGGTGCTGGGACGCGAGGTGGCCGTGAAGGAGGTGCGGATCTCGGCCGCCCTCCCCTCCGACGAGGCCGAGCGGCTGCACGCCCGGCTGGAGCGGGAGGTCCGGACGGCGTCCCGCGTCTCGCACCGCAACGCCGTCGCCGTCCACGACGTGGTCAGCCATGACTCCCGGCCCTGGATCGTGATGGACCTGATCCGGGGGATCGCCCTGTCCGACGCACTGGACGCAGACGGCCCGCTGGCACCGCGGCGGGCGGCCCGGGTCGGCGCGGAGGTCCTCGCGGCGCTGCGCGTCGCCCACGAGGCAGGGGTGCTGCACCGGGACGTGACGCCGGGCAACGTGCTCCTGGCCAACGACGGGCGGGTGATGCTGAAGAACTTCGGTATCACCCCGTCCGAGGAATCCTCCGGTCTCACCGGGACGGGTGAACCAGTCGGCTCACCGGACTACCTTGCGCCCGAGCGCGCGCTGGGGCGCACACCGGGTCCCGAATCCGATCTCTGGTCACTCGGAGTGCTTCTGTACGCCGCCACCGAGGGCCGGTCCCCGTTCGGCCGGGCTACCCCGCAGGACACGCTGCGCGCGGTGCGAGAGGAGGAGCCGCCCCCGCCGCTGCGGGCGGGAGCGCTCGCCCCCGTCGTCGAGGGGCTGCTGCGCAAGGATCCGGCCGAGCGGCTCACGGCCGGGGAGACCGAGCGCCGGCTGCGGATCCTGGCCGCGGGCGGGACCGGATCACCGAGCGGAGCCGTAGGCCCGCCGCCGGACGGCGGCCCGGCCGCGACGGCCGGGGAACCAGGGGGATCCGGGCCGGCCGCGGACCAGCCGGAATCCGCCGGGCCCGGAAGCCTCCGGGGCGTCCTGGTGGCCGTCGGGGCCGCCCTACTGCTCATCGCCGGTGGTCTCGTCTGGGCCCTGACGGGCGACGACGACACGGAGGAGAGCGGCGGGAAGGCCACGACGGGTGTGGTCGCGCTCGCATGACGTGCGAGGGGGAGACCGCGCGGGACGGCCCCTCCCCCTCACCGGTCGGCGCATCGCTCCGCGACGCGGTCAGGCCTTCGCGCTGAGGACGGGCAGATAACCGCCGGACCGGCCGGCGGCGGTGGGGTGGCAGGACTCCCCGATGTCGGGCCGGTTCACGCTGTGCAGCCAGGCGCTGCCCGACCAGATCTCGTGCCCGGTGAAGGTCGGGGTGACGTCGCCGAAGGTGAAGCGCGTGATCGGCCGCGCGCTTGGCGGTGGCGGTGTCGAGGTGGTCTGCGGCGCCGTTGACGGCGGAGCGTTCCGGATCCCTGCGCATGGGCGACGCCCGCGCCCGTCGCGGCACATCGGCACGCTCCGGGTCGGCATGCTCCGGGCTCTCGCTTCACTTCCACCCGCCCCTTTCACGCTCTTTCACCTCTTCGCGACACCGACTGCCGCACTGCACGCCGCCATATACCTCGCACACCCCGATAACCCCGATAACCCCAAAGTCCCCGGGCGGCCGAGAACAAGGAATCACGAATTCCGCAGCCGTGTGTGACAGTTCTGTCAAAGTCCGAAAAGGACGAGACGTCATAGCGCGCCTTGCCATACAGTTCCCCTCGTCAATACCGTCGTAGATATACCCGTGACGGTCCATCACGCGAGCGGCTCCAGGGGAGGGCTCAGGCGGCCGCGATGGATACCGGAGCGGGGCGCGGTAGGGGGGTGCCGTGCTCAGCGGCCCGACTCGCTCGAGTCGGTCGCCGTGCGGCCAGTTGTGCCAGCTCATCCAGCCAGCTCGGAGCGTCATGCCGTCATGGCCTGGGTGAGAGCCCCCCTTTCGAACCGGACCTTTATCCGGACAGCCCGGGGGCGGGCCGTCCACCGGACGAGAGGGAAAAGACTCATGAGTTCAGTTCTGCCTTCCTCGATCAGACCTGCCGTCGAAGAGACCGAAACAGCGCGCGTGAAGAGCGAATACCGCCCGATCTCCTCCCATCTCGCGATAGCGCCGCCGGTAAGTGTCGTGATCCCCGCCATGAACGAGGCGGAGAATCTTCCCCATGTGTTCAGGACCCTGCCCGACTGGATTCACGAAGTCGTACTCGTGGACGGGAATTCGACCGACGACACCGTCCGGGTCGCCCGTGAACTCCGGCCGGACGTCGTCGTCGTCGAACAGGTCGGCAAGGGCAAGGGGGACGCCCTGATCAGTGGCTTCGCGGCCTGCACCGGCGAGATCATCGTGATGGTCGACGCGGACGGCTCTGCCGACGGTGAGGAGATCGTCAGCTACGTCTCCGCCCTGGTCGGCGGCGCCGACTTCGCCAAGGGTTCGCGCTTCGCCAACGGCGGCGGCACGGACGACATGACGCCGGTCCGCAAGCTCGGCAACCGGGTCCTGTGCGCGGTGGTCAACCGCAAGTTCGGAGCCCGCTACACCGACCTCTGCTACGGCTACAACGCCTTCTGGAAGCACTGCCTGGACCGGATCGCCCTGGACTGCACCGGCTTCGAGATCGAGACCCTGATGAACATCCGGGTGGTCAAGGCCGGCCTCAGGGTCCAGGAGGTGCCCAGCCACGAGTACAACCGCATCCACGGCGTCAGCAATCTCAGCGCCGTACGCGACGGACTCCGGGTGCTCAGAGTGATCCTCACGGAGAAGCGCGTGCGCCGGACGGCGGCCGTTCCCGCCGTCATCGGCCAGGGGCAGGTGCTGTGAACGCGCGGCCGGGGGCGGACCCCATGGGCCCGCGCGGCTTCTCCGTCGTCATCTGCGTCTACACCGAGGAGCGCTGGGGGGACATCCTCGACGCCGTCGCCTCGGTCCGCGCACAGTCCCTGCCCGCACAGGAGATCCTGCTGGTGGTGGACCACAATCCGGTGCTGCTGCGTCGGCTGGCCGCTGAGTACGGGGAAGGTCCCGGGGTGCGGGTGCTCCCGAACGCGGGTCCCCGCGGCCTGTCGGCCGGCCGCAACACGGGCATCGCCGCCGCCCGTGGCGCGGTCGTCGCCTTCCTCGACGACGACGCGGTGGCCGAGCGGGACTGGCTGCGTCACTTCGACAAGGGCTACGACGATCCGCGGGTGATGGCCGTCGGCGGCCGGACCCTGCCGTCGTGGGCCTCGGGCCACAGGCCCGTCTGGTTCCCCGAGGAGTTCGACTGGGTGGTCGGATGCACCTACCTGGGGCTGCCGTCCGGAACCGTCCGCGTCCGCAACGTCCTCGGCGGCAACGCGTCGTTCCGGCGCGAGGCGTTCGACGCGGCGGGCGGCTTCGCCACAGGCATCGGGCGGGACGGCGACAAGCGGCCACTGGGCGGGGAGGAGACCGAGCTCTGCATCAGGCTGAGCCGCGCGCTCCCCCACGCCGTCCTGCTGATCGACGACCGCGCGGTGATCCACCACAAGGTCCCCGACGTGCGGGAGCGCTTCGGCTACTTCCGGACCCGTACGTACGCCGAAGGGCTCTCCAAGGCGCTCGTCGCCCGGAGCGTCGGTGCGGGGCGGGGCCTTGAGTCCGAGCGCGCCTACACCACCCGGGTGCTCCCGGCCGGAGTGCTGCGGGGCGTACGGGACTTCCTGCTCGGCCGTCCCGGCGGGGCGGGACGCGCCGGCGCCGTCGTGACGGGGGTGCTGGCGGCGGCGGCCGGCTACGCGGTGGGGAGCGTGCGGGTCCGGCGCGACGGCGCGTCCTTCGCCGTGCCGGTGATCGAACCGGCGGCCGGGGCGCGTGAGGGGGTGCGGTGAGCGAGGCGGGCGGGGCGAGCCGGGCCGTGCCGATCCTGATGTACCACGCCGTCGGCCACCGCCCGGCCGACGGCGCGTACGGCCTCTCCGTGTCGCCGGACGCCTTCCGTACACAGATGGAGATCCTGGCCCGGCGCGGCTTCACCCCGCTCACCACGGCCGCGCTGGGCGAGACCTGGCGCACGGGGCGGCCCCTGCCGCCCCGGCCGGTGCTGATCACGTTCGACGACGGTTACGAGGGGGTGCACCGGCACGCCCTGCCGGTGCTCGCCGAGCACGGCTTCGCGGCCACCGTCTTCGTCACCACCGGCTGGCTGCGCGGGGCGTACGACGAGGGCGGCGCCCCGGACACCATGCTCGACTGGGGCCAGGTGCGCGAACTCGCCTCCACCGGGGTGGAGATAGGCGGCCACAGTCACACCCACCCGCAGCTGGACCAGCTCGACGACATGGTCCTGCGCGCCGAGGCCGTGCGCTGCCGGGAGATCGTGGGCGCGGAACTGGGCGCTCCCCCGGTCTCGTTCGCCTATCCCTACGGCTACTCCACCCGCCGGGTGCGGCAGTCGGTGCGGGCCGCCGGATTCGCGCAGTCCCTCGCCGTGGGCAACGCCCTGGCCCGCCGCCGCCAGGGTCCTTACGCCCTGGAACGGGTGACCGTCCGCCGAGGTACCGGCCCCGCCGAGTTCGCGCGGCTGGTCGAGGGCCGTGCGGTCGGCCGGGCGTTCGCGGTGGACCGGGCCCTCACCAAGGGGTTCGCCGTCGTGCGCGCGGCACGCCGGGCCCGCCACGGTCTCGGCGGCTCCGGGCCTCCCTGAGCACGGTGAACGGCGGGACCGGAGCGCCGCGCACGCTGCGCTCCGGTCCCGCCGCCCGGGGGCAGCTGCCGAAACCCGGGTGCACGGGGTGCCGCCGTGCCGGATCATGTGCGGCATGTCTGCCAACCCCGAATCCGCCCTGCCGATCCGGCTCAACGTCGACGACAGCGACTCGCCGTCCGACGTCGTGGACGCGCTGTTCCTGGGCCGCTTCGCGACAGGCGAGCAGCCGTACTCGCACAGCTCCTCCCTCGACCGCGTGCGGTCGGGGGCGACTCTGCTGCCCGCGGCGGCCGAGGTGCTGCGGGCCGCACGTGACGACGACCGCAGCGCGACCCTCGCCGAGGGCGACGGCTGGACCCTGCTCATCTCGCGGTGGAACCGGGGCGCCGACGTCACGGTCACAGCGACCACCCCCGAACTGGCCCAGAAGATCCTGTCCGAGGCGACCGACGGGGCGCGGGACGAGCCGGAGCCGCAGCCCGAGAACGTGACCATGGGTTTCTGGTACGTCTCCCCGCGCCGCGGCCCGCACCGCACCACCCGGCAGATCGCCGCCGGCACCTGGGACGAGGTCCGGTCCAACTACACGGCCCCCGTGGCCGATGCGATGGACCGGCTGATGAAGGTGACCCCCGACGACATCGCCGGACGGCTGCTCCTGCTGCACGGCCCGCCGGGCACCGGCAAGACCTCGGCGCTGCGCACCCTCGCCCGGTCCTGGGGCGACTGGTGCCAGGTCGACTGCGTCCTGGACCCGGAGCGGCTGTTCAACGACGTCGGCTATCTGATGGACATCGCCATCGGTGAGGACGACGGTTCGGCGAAGGGGCGGTGGCGGCTGCTGCTCCTGGAGGACTGCGACGAGCTGATCCGCGGCGAGGCGAAGCACACGGCCGGCCAGGCACTGTCACGGCTGCTGAACCTCACGGACGGTCTGCTGGGCCAGGGGCGCAACGTACTGGTCGGGGTGACGACCAATGAGGACCTGGAGCGGCTGCACCCCGCCGTCGTCAGGCCGGGCCGCTGCCTGGCCCGCATCGAGGTGGGTTCGCTGACCCGTGCGGAGTCGGCGTCCTGGCTGGGCACGGAGGAAGGGCTCGGCCGGGAGGGCACCACCCTCGCGGAGCTGTACGCCCTGCGGAGGGGCAGCGGTCATCCCTCCGTACCGAAGCAGGACGCGGGGGCGGACGCCGGGCTGTACCTGTGAGCGCGCGTCAGCGGCCGTAGGCAGCCCGCAGCGCGTCCTCGGCCAGGGCCAGCGCGTCGGCCCGGGACAGTCCGAGGCGCCGGGCCTGCTCGGCGTACTCCTGTGCCGCCGTCGCCGCGTGGCGGTCGGCCGCGTCGCCGGCGGCGGCGACGAACGTGCCGTTGCGGCCCCGGGTCTCGATCACCCCGTCGGCCTCCAGCGCGCGGTAGGCCTTGGCCACGGTGTTGGCGGCGAGGCCCAGTTCACCTGCGAGACCGCGTACGGTCGGCAGCCGGTAGCCGACGGGCAGGGCTCCGGAGCGGGCCTGTTCGGACAGCTGGGCGCGCAGTTGTTCGTACGGGGCGGTGGCGGAGTCCGGGTCAACGGCGATCTTCAGAGTCACGCGCCGATTCTCTCGTACCGCGTCCCCGTCACCGGGGCACCGCCGCAAATATTCGGAGGCGGCCGGGCCGGGTCCCGCGTTAGCGTCCGGCCCATGACCGTTCTCGTGCGTGATTTCCGGCCCGACGACGTGGACGCCTGGATCCGGGTGCGGCGTGCCGCGCTCCCGTACATGGTGACGACTCCGGAGCAGGTCCTGAGCGACCTGGCCACCGCTCCCCCCGACCGGCACTACCGGCTGCTGGTCGCCGAGGAGGACGGCGAGGTGATCGGGACCGCGCAGACGGGAATCTCCCACGAGAGCACGGAACCCGGCCAGGGGTTCTGCAATCCGTACGTCCGACCGGACAGGACCGGCCGGGGCGCGGGCACGCTGCTGGCGCGGGCCGGTGAGGAGCATGTGGCCGGTGCGGGCGCGACCGCCGTCTACACCTGGGTGCTCGACGAACCGGCCAACCGTGGGTTCGCCGAGAGACGCGGCTATGCGGCGCGCCGGACGGCGCACTTCCTCCGTCTCGGCCTGGCGGACAGCACGCTCCCTCCGGTCCCGGAACTCCCCGCCGGGACCGAGCTGCGGACCGCCGCCGACTACGAGGACGACCCGCGCCCGCTCTTCGAGGCCGACGCGGAGACGACCGCGGACGAACCGAGCGACACCCCGGTGGAGTTCTCCGACTACCAGAACTGGCTGACCACGACCTGGCGGCAGCCCTGCTTCGACCACGCGCTCACCACGGTCGTCGTGGTGGACGGGCAGGTCGCGGCGTTCAGTGTGGCGGAGACGGACGGACTGAGCCGCTACTCGTCGGGCATGACCGGCACCCGGCGCGCCTTCCGCGGCCGGGGCCTGGCGAAGCTCGCGAAGAGCGACTCGCTGCACCGGGCGCGGGCCGCCGGATACACGGACGCGTACACCGGAAACGACGCCGGCAACGGCCCGATGCTCGCGATCAACCGCTGGTTCGGGTACGAGATCTGCGCGACGGAGGTGCGCCATGTCCGCGAGACCGGCCGGAACTGAAGCCGGGGCCGGGGCCACGCTGACCGTCGCCCTGGTCAAGGCGGGCCGTACCAAGATCCGTTACCCGGCCGCGCGGCTGGCCGACGACGGGACCCGGATCACCGTCCGGGCTCCCTGGGCGGCCCCCGGTGTCCGGGACTTCGGCTTCGTACGCTTCGAACCGGGCGACGTCCTCACCGAGCACTACTGGCGCGACCGGTGGTACGCGGTGAAGGAGGTCCGCACCGGCGGCGGCCGGCTGAAGGGCTGGTACTGCGACATCACCCGGCCCGCCGTGCTGCGGGGCTCCGAGCTGGTGGTCGAGGACCTGGACCTCGACCTGTGGGTGTCGGCGGACGGCTCGGCCGTACTGCGGCTGGACGAGGACGAGTTCGCGGAGAGCGGGCTCGCCGACCGCGACCCCTCGGCGGCGGACGCGGCCGTCCGGGCCCTGGACGAGCTGGAACACCTGGCCCGCGCCGAGGGGCTGGCGGCACTGGTCGGCCGGTAGGACTCTCCCTCGTCACACGGCGCGCGCCGTGTCCAGGATCCCGGCCATGACCGCGTGGACCGGCTCACCGCCGAGGAGCCGGCCGAGTTCCGCCACGCCGTGCCGCCGCTGTGCCGGGGTGAGCGAGACGTGGTGCTCGATGCGTTCGTTGAAGGTCCGCCGGTATCTCGCGTAGAGCTCCTCGTCCTTGCGGATACGGCCGGCCAGCCCGACCAGGGCCGCCGTGCCGGCGAAGTCGTCCTCCGGCAGCGGGTGGTCCGGCACGACGTCCGCGAACCGGCCCCCGCTCCGCCCGAACTCCGTGCCGTCCAGGGCGCGCATGGTGAACACATGGGCGTAGTGCTGCTCGTGGATCGCCAGGGGCAGTCGCCCGAGAGCGATCGATTCGTGGAGCGCGGTGAGCCCGGGAGCCATCAGGCAGTCCGGGGTGCTCGCCACCGCCTGGAGCAGCTCGCGCTGGCGCAGGAGGCGGCAGTCGGCCGTGCCGCCGGCGGCCGAGACCGTCCGCTCCCGGCCCTCGCCGAACGGGCCTCCGCAGACGAGGACGCGACGGAACCGGGGCCAGTCGCGCAGCAGGTCGGGGAGCCACCGGTGGAGCAGGCGCAGGTAGTCGTCGTTGACGTCGAAGTCGAGCAGGAAGTTCTTGAACCCGCCGACGTTGATGAGCAGGTCGTGTTCCGGTCCGGTGGTGCGCGCGACGTCCCGCACCCCTTCGACGTCGACGATCGGGCCGGTCAGGTGCGTCCGTGGGCCGGTGCCGAGAGCGGCGAACTCCGTCGCGCGCTCGGTGACGCCGGGGAAGTTCTGGACGACGCTGTGGGTGGCGAGCAGGTGGGCCGCGACGACCCGCTCGTGCGGCGAGAGGCCCGCCAGGTGCTGCTCGGCGGCCGCGAGACCTGAGCGTGGCATGGTCACGCAGCGTTCGTGGATCCTGGCCAACGGGAGTGCGAGCTGCCAGAAGCTGAAGAGACTGTCCACCATGGTCACCGGCCGACCGGCCACGACGGACCGGATCACCAGCTCGGCGTCCATGACGGAGATCACGTGATCGCTGCCCCGCAGCAGCGCGTCGGTCGTCTCCGCCGCCACCTCCCCTGTCATGCCTCCGGTGTCGTGCACCGCGTCGAAGGCGTCGGGGTTACGTCGGGCGAACACAGCGGCGACACCGTCGCCGACGAACACCCGCTCGTGGCCGTGGAGTCCCCGTGAGACCGCGACGAGCTCGGCGACGGGACCGAAGCCGCAGTTCTGCGCCCCCATCACGATCCGCATGTCACCACCCTCCGCCGGTCGTCTCCCGGGGACGGTCCGCTCCGGCGGGTGAGGTGGTGAGGATCTCGACGAGGCGCTCCGCGAAGTCGGCGGGATATCGCGCGTATCCGACGTGCCCGCCGGGGAACAGTTCCACCGGACGGCCGAACCGCTCGGCGAGGGCGGACACGGGGCGGTGCACGAGGTCCCCGCGCGAGGCGTGGCCGCCTGCCCACACCACCTTGTCCGCGACCTCTCCGAGCGCGGTGAGGTCCGGCACGAAGCGGGTGAACGGCAGGACGAAGTGGCTGAGGAAGAAGTCGGTGTTGTTGTGCTCCTCGGGGAGGGCGGGAGCGGGCCGGCCGCCGTGGAGGGCCTGCAGCTTGACGAGCGCCGGTGCCATGCCCGCGCCGCGGTACGTCCGGCAGATGTCCTTCATGAGCGCCAGGTGGATGCGCGCGTCCGGAAGGATGCTGAGCACGGGGGGTTCGTGTGCGACGGCCAGCCGGATCCTGTCCGGGTGCCGGACCGTGAGTTCCAGTGCGACGAGCCCGCCCGAGCAGCTCCCGAAGACGTGCACGGGCTCGTCGGGGCCGGCGAGACGGCGGATCAGCCGGTACGCGTCGTCGGCGTGTTCCTCGACCCTCTGGTCCACCGGGGGGCCGTCGAGCACGCTGCGTGAATTCCCGCGCGGATCGTAGGTGACGACCCGGTGGCCGGCGGCCAGGACCGCGGCCAGTCGTTTGAACACGGCCGCGTCGGAGTTCCCTCCTCCGATGAGCAGCAGGAGAGGCCCTTCGCCCCGTACTTCGTGGTAGATCTTCGCGCCCGGTACCGCGAGCGTTCCGCTGTTCGCTGGGTTCATCTCACTCCCGTGCCGAAACCGGTGTGATTCCACAGCGTGACACGCACGTCACGTACGGTGCAGGGCGTGCGTGATCCTTTCCCACCCACTTCGGACGCCTCCCTGGTCACTCGCGCTTCCCACTGCTTCCGCGCGCCGGTCTCCCGCCCCGGTGTGCCGGGCATACCGTCCGAATGACGGGCATCGAAGAAGTGCGCAGGATCCTCCGTGACCTGGGAATCGGTGAAGAACTGCTGCGCGAGGACGCGCGGTTGCGGGCGGACCTCGCGCTCGACTCCGTGGACCTCACGCAGATCCAGGTGGACCTGGCCGACCGGTTCGCCACCCGCGTCGACCTCTGGACCGAGCACGACCACACCGTGCGACAGCTCGCCGCCGTCCTCGACGGACGCGTACCGGACACCGATGCCCGTGGAGACGTCCACGGGGAGTACCGGGACCGTGGCTGGTGGCGCCCGGAGTTCCTGGACGACCTCGTGCTGGGCACCCGCGTCCACGCGGGTCACCGCGCGGCACTGACCGACGGCGTCCACGCCTTCACCAGGGCCGAGCTCGACGCGGCGGTGTCGGGCTGCGCGGCGGGGCTGGCCAGGGCCGGTGTCCGGGCCGGCGAGACCGTGCTCGTACAGCTGCCGAACCAGGCCCGGTTCGTCGTCCTCGTCCTCGCTCTGATCAGACTCGGCGCGCGCCCCGCACTCGCCCTGCCAGCCCTGCGTGAACACGAACTGGGGCCTGTCCTGACCGCGTTGGCCCCGGCGGCCCTCGCCGTGCCGGCCCGGCACCGGCGCTTCGACCACCTGGAACTCGCCGAGCGGCTCCGCGAGCGCCATCCGTCCGTACGGACCCTCCTCGTCTCGGGCCTCGCGGGCCCTGCCGGGGAACACGTGGACCTCGACCGTCTCGTCCTCGACACCGGTGACTCCCCCGGAACGCCCGCCGGCCGGTGCCCCTCGGACACCGCGCTCTTCCTGCTGTCGAGCGGGACGACCGGCGCGCCCAAACCCATCGCCCGCACCCATGAGGCACTCGGACACGTGATCCGCGCCGCGGCCTCGGTTTCGGGGCTGACGTCGGAATCGGTGTTTCTCGCGGTCCTGCCCGTGGCACACGGTTTCGCCTTCTCCGCTCCGGGGATGCTGGGCACACTCGCCCGCGGCGGAAAGGTCGTACTCGGCGCACCGGACGACGCCACGGCGGCTCTGGCGCTGATCGAGCGGGAGCGCGTCACCCACTGCGCGCTCACTCCTGCGCTCGCCCTGCGGTGGCTCACCGCCCGCGCCGCACACGGCGGCCATGACCTGTCGAGTCTGCGGGTCCTGCAGGTCGGCGGGGCACGCCTGGACGCGTTCACTGCCGCCCGGCTGGCCGAGGCCTTCGACTGCCGGATCCAGCAGGTGTACGGCATGAGTGAGGGGCAGTTGAACTTCACCCGGCTCGACGATCCGCCCGAGGTCGCTTTCACCACGCAGGGGCGGCCGTCCTCGCCGGGTGACGAGATCCTCGTGGTCGACGAGGAGGGCCGGCGCGTCGCGGAGGGGGACATCGGTGAACTGCTGGTCAGGGGCCCGGGAGTCATCTCGGGGTATCACGGCGACGCGGACGCGGCGTCGTTCACCCCCGACGGCTTCTACCGCACCGGCGACCTCGTCCGCCGCCACCCGTCCGGGAACCTCGTGGTCGCCGGGCGGCTGAAGGACGTGATCAACCGCGGAGGGGAGAAGATCCCGGCGGACGAATTGGAGGCTCTGGTCCTGACGCACCCGGCTGTGCTGGCCGCCGCGGCCGTCGCGATGCCGCATGCGGTGCTGGGCGAAGCCGTCTGCCTGTACGTCGTGGGCACGGGCGCGGGGGCGCCGCCGCTGCGGGAGATCCGCAGGCACCTGGAGGCCGGCGGGCTGGCCCGGTTCAAGCTGCCGGAGCGTCTCGTCGAGGTCCCGGCGCTCCCGTCGACCGCGGTCGGCAAGACGGACAAGGTACGTCTGCGGGAGGACATCGCCGCGCGGTTGGGGGCCGGGGGCTGACGGACGCGGTTCCGGTCGTGGGAGCGTGTCCGCCCGGACTCACGGGGCGACCAGCTCGACCTCGAACCCGGCGGTGTTCTCCAGGTACGCGGCGTAATGCCGGTCGCCGCCGGCGTGCGGATGGCGGTCCGGGAAGAGCAGCCGCCAGCCCCGGCTCGGAGCGTGTGCCACGAGCGCGTCGAGTGTGGCGCGGTCCACGACGTGGAACGCCAGGTGGTTGAGGCCGGGGCGCAGCCGGTCGTGCGTGCGGGCGGCCAGGTGCGGTGACTGTTCGACCACCACGTAGGTGTCGCCGCGCCGCCAGCTGCGGCCGTGCGCCCAGCGCTGGTACGGGACATGGCCCAGCTCGCCGAGCAGCCAGCCCCACTCCTCCTCGGCCTCGGCCAGGTCGGGTGTCCACAGCTCGATGTGATGCAGCCGGCCGGTGGGGCTCGCCGCCACCGGCAGCGGGACGGCACGCCGGACCGCCCGTGGTGCGTGGGCGACGGTGTCGCCGTCCTCGTGCCAGTGGATCAGGAAGCGCTGCCCGGCGCGGTATCCGTCGAGGCCCGCACGGCAGTACGCCACCATGTCGTCCGGCAGCGCGTCCAGCGGGAACCAGTCCAGCTCGGAGCACTTGTCCGGCTCCGCGTTGCGCGGCGGGCGGGCCGGGTCGTGGTCCGCCTCGAAGAACCAGCCCATCCGGGGGGTGCCGCCGGGCCCCCGGTGCTGCATGACCAGGGCCACCCGGAGCTCGTCCGGATCCAGCTCGACGCCGATCTCCTCGGCCGTCTCCCGGATCATCGCCGCCCGGACGTCCTCGCCGTCCTCCGCGTGGCCGGAGGGGGCGTGGAGCAGCCCGTCCGCGTACCCCGTGCCGGCCCGCCGGGCGAGCAGCACCTCGGAGCCCCTGCGCAGGATCAGGTGGACGTCGACGACCTCGGTGTGCCGGTGCGGCGGCTCGGCGCGGGCCACCAGGGCGTACCGCTCGTCGTCGACCTCTTTGCCCCAGAGCCGGGAGTCCCCGGAGAGCGGCTCGTGGTGGACGCGCTCGGTGTGTTCGGTGAGGAGCGCGGTGAGGGCGGCCGCGGAGAGGCCGGTGCCGTTCCACACGCCTTCGATCAGCACGAGACGGCCCCCCGGCCGCAGCAGCGAGAACCAGTGCCGCAGGACGGACGCCGGGTCGGGCAGCAGCCACACGAGGTGCCGGGCGAGGATCACGTCGAACCGCTGCTTGCCGACCGGGGGGTGTGCCGCGTCGCCGACGAACACCTCGGTGCCGGTGCCGGCCAGCTTGGCCCGCGCCTGCTCCACCATGCGCGCCGAGCGGTCGACGGCGGTGACGCGGTGCCCCTGACCTGCGACGAGCAGGGCCAGGCTGCCCGTTCCGCATCCGAGGTCGAGGACCGCGGAGCGTGCGGTGGGCAGCCAGGTCTCCATCCGCCGCGCCCAGGCACTGCGGACCACCGGGTCGTGGAGCCCGTGGTCGGGTTCCTCGTCGAAGGAGTCGGCTGCGTCGTCCCAGTCGATCATGGTCATGCCCACAATTCTCTCAGCCGCCACGGACATCCACTCATCCCCGGTTCCGTCCGAGCACCTTCCTCACCAGCGGCCACGCCAGGATCAGCGCGACGACGACGTAGACGGTCACGGAGAACGGGGTGTCGACCAGCCCCGTCACGCTGCCGTCGCTGATCTGGAGGGCGCGCCGCAGCTGCTGCTCGGCGGACGGGCCGAGGATGACGGCGATGATCGCGGGCAGGATCGGCAGTCCGTACCGCCGCATCCCGAAGCCGATCAGCCCGATCACCAGCAGGATCACGAGGTCGACGGCCTCCCCGCCGACCGCGTACGCGCCGACGGCGGCGAAGAACAGGATGCCCGCGTAGAGGTAGGGGCGCGGGATCTTCAGCAGCCTCGCCCAGAGCGGTGCGAGCGGCAGGTTCAGCGCGAGCAGCAGCACCATGCCGACGAAGAGCGAGGCGATCAGGCCCCAGACCAGCTCGGGTTCACGCTCGAACAGGAGGGGTCCGGGCTGGATGCCGTACTGCTGGAAGGCGGCCAGCATGACGGCGGCGACGGCCGTGGTGGGCAGGCCGAGCGTGAGCATGGAGACCAGGGTTCCGGCGGCGGAGGCGGAGGCCGCCGACTCCGGCCCGGCGACGCCCTCGATGGCGCCCTTGCCGAACTCGTCGCGGTGCTTGGAGAGCCGCTTCTCGGTGACGTACGAGAGGAAGGTGGGGATCTCCGCGCCGCCCGCCGGGATCGCGCCGAACGGGAAGCCGATGAGGGGCCCGCGCAGCCAGGACTTCCAGGTGCGCCGGACGTCGGACTTCCCGAGCCAGGGGCGGCCGACCGGGATCGGCTTCCCGCTGGTGCGGCGCAGGTGCGCGGCGACCCAGAGTGCCTCCCCGATGGCGAAGAGACCCACCGCGACGATCACCACGTCGATGCCGTCGGCCAGTTGGAGCGACCCGAAGGTGAGGCGCTGCTGGCCCGTCATCTGGTCGAGGCCGACGAGGCCGATCGTGAGGCCGATGAGGAGCGAGGCGAGTCCGCGGATCCGTGAGGAGCCGAGGACGGAGGTGACGGCGATGAAGGCCAGCACCATGATGGCGAAGTAGTCCGGGGCTCCGATGTCGACCGCGAGGGAGGCGACGGTCGGGGCGAGGACGACCAGCAGGATCGTGCCGATCATGCCGCCGGCGAAGTGACCGATGGCGGCGGCGGCGAGCGCCTGTGCGCCGCGGCCGGCCTTCGCCATCGGGTTGCCCTCGATCGCGGCGACGACGGCCGCGCTCTCGCCCGGGGTGTTGAGGAGGATCGAGGTGGTGGAGCCGCCGAACATGGCGCCGTAGTAGATCCCGGCGAACATGATGAAGGCGCCGGTCGGTTCGAGTCCGTACGTCACCGGCAGCAGCAGCGCGACGGCCATGGCGGGGCCGATGCCGGGGAGCACGCCGATCGCCGTGCCGAGCAGGACGCCGAGTGCGGCCCAGAGGAGATTGACCGGCGTGAGAGCCGTGCCGAAGCCGTCGATGAGGGAATTGAGGGAATCCATCGGTCAGAGCACCCCCATCAGCGGGCCGCCCGGGAGGGGCACCCCGAGCAGGTTGTCGAAGACGAAGTAGGTCACCAGGGAGAGCCCGGCCGCGATGAGCGGATCGCGGTCGTGGTGGCGGCTGCCCAGTGCGTACGCGGAGCCCCAGAAGAGGAGGGCGCCGGAGATGGGGAAGCCGAGCGGGCCGATGAGGGCGGCGAAGGCGAGGAAGACGCCGGTGAGCAGGGCGACGGTGCGCCGGTCGGCGGGTTCGTCGAGGTCGACGTCCTCGCCGCCCTCCGCCTCGCCGCGGCCGCCGCGCAGGACGTCGACGGCCAGCAGCACGGCGACGACGAGCAGCCCGATGCCGACGGCCACGGGGACGGTCCTGGGGCCGACGGGTCCGCGCTGGGTGATGTCCACGTCCATCGTGAGGGCGTCGGTCAGGACGAGGACGCCCAGGACGAGCAGCAGGACGCCGACGCCCAGTTCGGAGTGCTCACGCAGCCAGGAGCGCGCCGTGGCGGGCCGGGAGGGGGTGGGCCGGGAGGGGGTGGGCCGGGAGGGGGTGGGCCGGGAGGGGGTGGTCTCGTCCGTCACAGTCCCAGCTCCTCGAGGACGGTGGCGACACGCCGGTCCTGGCTGTCCAGGAAGTCGCCGAAGTCGTCGCCGGTGAGGAAGGCGTCGTCCCAGCCGTTCTTCTTCATGGAGTCCCGCCACTGCTTCGAGTCGTGCAGCTCGCTCACCAGCCCGATGAGCTTGTCGCGTTCCGCTGCGGAGAGTCCTGGCGGGGCGACGATGCCGCGCCAGTTGGTGAATTCGGTGTCGAGACCGGCCTCACGGAGGGTGGGCGCGTCGAGGCCGGGGACCCGTTCCGGGCCGGTGACGGCGAGCAGCCGCAGCTCACCGGCCTCGATCTGGTCGAGGTACTCACCGACGCCGGAGACGCCGAAGCCGACCTTGTTGCCGAGGATCGAGGCGAGCAGTTCGCCGCCGCCGTCGAACGGGATGTAGTTGACCCGCGCGGGCGCGATCCCGGCGGCCTTCGCCATCAGCATCGGTGCCAGGTGGTCGGGCCCGCCGGGTGAGGACCCGCCGCCGACCGGGATCTTCCCCGGGTCCTTCTTCCAGGCGGTGAGCAGCTGGTCGATCGTCCTGTACGGGGAGTCCTTGGCGACGACGACGATGTCCTGCTCCTCGGTGAGCCGGGCGATCGGGGTGGTGTCGGCCAGGGTCGTGGGCGACTTGTTGGTGTGCACGGCGCCCACGACACCGAGGCCCATGGACATGGCGAGCTTGCCGTTGCCGTGCTCGGCGGCCAGCCGGGTCACGCCGACGGTGCCGCCCGCGCCGGGCAGGTTGAACACCTCGATGCCGTGGGTGAGTCCGGCGTCCTCGGCGTTCTTCGCCGCGGTGCGCGCGGTGATGTCGTACCCGCCGCCGGGTGTGTTGGGAACCATGAAGCGCAGTCCGGGAATCTGCGTGCCGGTGTCGGAACCGCCGCCGGTGGACAGCAGCGGTGGTCCGACGACCACCAGCAGCGCGGCCCCGAACAGGGCGAGTGGAGTGCGCAGTCGCACCGGATGCCGCCTTTCGAGCCGTACGTGTGCGTGTGTGAGGTGGCCCACATGTTGCCCGCGCGTTAACGAGCTGTCGCCGTTCCGGAATCAACGGACGTTGTGGTCGTTGTGGTCGCGCCCTACGGTGTCGGCGTGACGAAAGTGCTGGTGGTGGACGACGACTTCATGGTCGCGAAGCTGCACAGCCGCTATGTGTCCGCATTGGACGGTTTTACGGTCGTCGGCGTGGCTCACACGGGCGCCGAGGCCCTGCGCGCGGCCCGCCGGTTCCGTCCCGACCTGGTCCTGCTCGACATCTACCTACCCGACATGGACGGGATCCAAGTCCTGCGTGAGCTGCGCGCGGCGGAGGAGCGCGACGGAGGCACCCACAGCGCGGACGCGCTCTTCATCACGGCGGCGCGCGACGCCGGTGTGGTCAGAGCGGCTCTGCGGGCGGGCGCCCAGCACTACCTGATCAAGCCGTTCCACCGCTCGGCCCTGCAGGAACAGCTGCAGCACGTGGCCTCGCTGCGCAACCGCCTGAACGCACTGGACGAGGCCCGCCAGGAAGCCCGTCAGGAGGATGTGGACCGCATCTTCGGCACCCGCCCGCCGGGCTCACGTGAGCTCCCCAAGGGCCTGGCGGCGCACACCGCGGACCTGGTGGAGCGCGTCCTGCGCGACCATCCGGCAGGGCTGTCGGCCTCCGAGTGCGCCGAGGCGGGCACCCTGTCCCGGGTCAGCGCGCGCCGCTACCTCGAGTACTTCGCGGAGACGGGCAGGGCCGAGGTCAGCCTGCGGTACGGCGGCACGGGCCGGCCGGAGCGCCGCTACCGCGCGGTGTCCTGAGCCGCCGCCGGTACAGCTGTCCTGTTCACGTATCGCTCGGCACCCGGCCATACGGTGCGCGTGAGCATGACATGAACCCCCGGCAGCGTGTCCGAGGTTGGCGCAGATCAACCGAGGAGGACGAACCGTGGTCGCGTATTCCGTGTCCCGCAGGCAGATGTTCGGATTCGGCGGAGCGGCGGCAGCCGCGCTGATGCTCGGAACGGGAGCGTGGGAGGCGCAGTCCGCGTTCGCCTCTCCCACCCTGAAGGGTGACCCGTTCACCCTGGGGGTCGCCTCGGGCGACCCGACGTCGGACGGCGTCGTGCTCTGGACGCGTCTGGCCCCTGACCCCTTCGCGCAGGACGGCCTCGGCGGCATGCCGGCCCAGCCCGTGCGGGTCCACTACGAGGTGGCGCTCGACGACCGGTTCCGCCGGGTGGTCCGCCGTGGCAGCGTCGTCGCGACTCCCGAACTGGCGCACTCCGTCCACCCCGAGGTGCACGGGCTCGCCCCCGACCGCACGTACTGGTTCCGCTTCAGGGCAGGCTCCGCGATCTCCCCCGTCGGACGTACGCGCACCACCCCGGCCCCCTGGGACTCCCCGCGCGAGCTGAAGTTCGCCTTCGCCTCCTGCCAGGCCTGGCAGGACGGCTACTTCACGGCGTACCACCACATGGCACAGGAGGACCTGGACCTGGTGGTGCACCTCGGGGACTACCTCTACGAGTCCGGTGTCAAGACGAACAAGCGCGGCGTGACCACCGACCCCAAGTTCCACACGGAGACCCTCGACCTCGCCCGGTACCGCCTCCAGTACGGCCTCTACAAGTCCGAGGCACCGCTCCAGGAGGCGCACGCCGCCTTCCCGTGGATCATGACCTTCGACGACCACGAGGTGGAGAACAACTGGGCGGACGGGACCTCCGAGAACGGCGAGAACCCGGAGACCTTCCTGCAGCGCCGCGCCGCCGCCTTCCAGGCCCTGTACGAGCACGCGCCGCTGCGCCGCACCCAGCTGCCGAACGGCCCCGACGTACAGATGTACCGCAGGCTCCCGTACGGCCGGCTCGCCGACTTCACGATGCTCGACACCCGTCAGTACCGCGACGACCAGCCCTGCGGCGACGGTACCTCGGCCGACTGCGCCGACCGCTTCGCCCCGGACCGCACCCTGCTCGGGTCCCGGCAGCGGGACTGGGTCCTCAAGGGCTTCAGCCGCTCGCAGGCACGCTGGCAGGTCCTCGGCAACCAGGCGCCGATGGGCCAGACCGACCAGGATCCGGGCCCCGGCACGACGGTCTGGATGGACCCCTGGGACGGCTACGTCGCCGAGCGCAACCGCCTTCTCGCGGAGGCCGGCACCCGCGGGGTGCGCAACCTGGTCGTCATCACGGGCGACCGCCACCAGAACTACGCCTGGGACCTCAAGCGCGACTACGCCGACCCGGAATCGGCGACCGTCGGCTCGGAGTTCGTGGGCACCTCGGTCACGAGCGGCGGCGACGGCGCGGACATGACGGCGCAGGGCGAGACGTTCCTGGCGGCGAACCCGCACATGAAGTTCTTCAACAGCCAGCGCGGCTACGTCCGCGTCACGGTGGACCGGGAGCGGTGGACGAGCGACTTCCGCGTCCTGCCCTTCGTGTCGAGGCCGGACGCCCCGATCAGCACCCGCGCCCGCGTGGTCGTCGAGGACGGCACCCCGGGCGTCCAGGTCTGAGGCCGTCGGTGGGAAGTCACGGACAATAAATCCGGGCATTTCGGCCGGATCTCTGTCCGTGACTTCCCACCGACCCGTTTCCTGAGCCCTTCCCTAACCGTCCCTTAAGGGCGGCATAACGATCGCCACCTGGGGCTTTTCCCGGGTGGAACCCCTTCCGGCAGCGGCTAGCTTGCTGATCAGTTCAGCCCAGTGCGTTCAGTTCAGTTCAGCTCGTTCGGTTCAGCTCGTTCAGTTGACCTGGTCGAACAGAAGAAGCCGTGTCGCGAAGGAGAACCACCACCATGGCCGTCATCACCACCGCCCGTCGCCGGCTCGCCGCCACCGCCGCCGTCCTCGGTGCCGCGCCGCTCGCCCTGGCGGGGCTCTCCGCCGCGCCCGCCGCCGCGCACGGGTCGCTGAGCGACCCGGTCAGCCGGGTCTCGGCCTGTTTCGCGGAGGGGCCGGAGAACCCGCGGTCCGCGGCCTGCAAGGCGGCGGTGGCGGCGGGCGGCACCCAGGCGCTGTACGACTGGAACGGCGTGAACATCGCCAACGCGGCGGGCAAGCACCGTGAGCTGATCCCGGACGGCAAGCTGTGCAGCGCGAACAACGACAAGTTCAAGGGGCTCGACCTGCCGCGCGCCGACTGGCCGTCCACGCCCGTGACGGCGGGCAGCCACACCTTCCGGTTCCGGGCCACCGCACCGCACAAGGGATCGTTCGAGCTGTACCTGACCAAGGCGGGCTACGACCCGACGCAGCCCCTGAAGTGGTCCGACCTGCAGGAGAAGCCGTTCGCCACGGCCACCGACCCGACGCTGGAGAACGGGTCGTACGTCTTCGACGGCACCGTGCCGGAGGCGTCGGGACGGCAGTTGATCTACACGGTCTGGCAGCGGTCGGACTCCGCCGAGGCCTTCTACGCCTGCTCCGACGTGGTCTTCGGCGGTGAGGGCGCCGGGGGCGGCACCACCGAGGCGGCACCGGCGCCGGTGGCCTCCGCGCCGTCGGAGGAGGAGATCGACGAGGGCACGGACAAGTCGTCCGTCGAGCACAACGGCCACGGTGACGACGACGCGGCGACCGGTGCGGAGGTGACGGAGGCGGCCCCGGCTCCGGTCCCGGCCGAGGACACGGCGGCGAACGCTCCCGAGCCGAACAACGTCGCCGCCTCTCCCGCGGACACGGCCCCCGCCGGCGACGTGCTCGCCGAGACGGGTGGCAGCAGCAGCACCTCGTACCTCGCGATCGGTGGAGCCGCCGCGCTGGCCGTCGGTGCGAGCGCCCTGTTCGTCTCGGTCCGCCGCCGGGCCGCGGGCGGCTCGCACCGCGCCTGACCCGGGGACGCGTACTGCCGGGCCCCGGTTCCGGGGCCCGGCAGTACGCGTCCCCGGGACGGGAGGTCAGGCCGCGAGCCTGCCCGGCTTCACGGCCTGCGGGCCGAATCTGGCCCGCAGCTGGTCGGACACCGCCTCGATCCGCCGTGTCCGTTCGTCCACCGGGTCGAAGGTGAGCTGATGGGCGGCGCGTTCCGCGTCGTCGAGCCCTTCCGCCCTCAGCCCGATCCCCCGCACCCGCGCCCGCTGCAGGGCGAAGGAGTCCTGGATCCGGTACGCGAGCGAGCTGAGCGCCGCCGAGTGGGCGGTGGGCTCCGGGAGCGTACGACTGCGGGTCAGCGTCGCGTAACCGGTCCGGCCGGCGTAGCGCACGGAGACCGCGAGCGAGCGGCACACCTGTCCGTCGCCGCGCAGCCTGGCGCCCAGTTCCTCGGTGAGCGAGAGGAGCGCGCGGCGGTGCCGCTCCGGGTCCAGTTCGTCGTGGGGGAAGGTGCGCTCGGCGGCGATCGACCGGGCGGCGGCGTTCGGCACGACCCTCGTACGGTCGATGCCGTTGGCCCGTTCCCACAGCTCGCGCCCGGTCCGTACGCCGGTGATCCGCTGCAGGGTGGTGAGCGGTGCGGCGGCTATCCGGCCGATGGAGTCGAGCCCGTATCCGCACAGGGTGCGCGCGGTCGCCGCCCCGACGCCGTCCAGTGCGGCTGCGGGCTTGGACGCGAGGAAGCCGGCGTGCTCGCCCGGGGGCACCACGAAGGTCGTTCCGGCCGTCGCCTGCCGTGCCGCCATCCGCGCGAGCATGGGGTTGGAGGCGGCGCCGATCGCGCAGTCCACACCGTGCAGCGCGAGTGCCCGCACCCGGATCAGGGAGGCCAGGCCGGCCGCGTCCTGCCCGAAGTAGCGCAGCGCGCCGGTGACATCGGCGAGCGCGGCGCCCGGCGGTGCCGCCTCGACGACCGGGGTGAAGGCCCCGAGGAGGGCGAGCAGCCCTTCGTACCCCGCGCTGTCCGGCAGTCCGCCGCCGATCCGGCGGAACCGCAGGCACAGGACGGCCGGCTGGTCGTTCATCCCGCGCTCCCCTGGCTCCGGTGCCACAGTTTCCTTCCGGTGGGCGTCCCTTCACCGGCCGGCTGGAGATCGGACCAGGGGTTCATCTCGTAACCGGTCGGGAGCTGGATGCGGCGGCCGTCGTCTGCTGCCTCCTTCTCCTCCTCCGAGGGGGGTTCCTCCGCCAGTCGTGCAGCGACCGCGTCGAGGCCGCCGGTGCGGCGGAGTTCGGCCAGCTCCGCCAGGTTCCAGGCCGCCGAGCCGACCACGCTCATGCTGCGCGCGCCGCGCCGCTGGACCACCCCGCGCACCAGCAGCAGCCAGGAGTGGAAGACGGTGTGCGCGCAGGCGGCGTGGCTGTCGTCGAAGAAGGCGAGGTCGACCAGGCCCGTCCCGTCGTCCAGGGTGGTGAAGATGACCCGGCGCCCGGAGCGGACGGGCGGGGTCTGGGTGGCCACCTTGGCGCCCGCGACCAGCACGGTCTCCCCGTGCCTCGCCTCCCTCAGCCGCTTGGCGGAGATCGCGCCCAGCTCCTCCAGGAAGACGTGGTGATCGCCCATCAGATGGCGGGACACGTCCATGCTGAGGACGCCGAGCTCGGCGCTGAGGCGTTCGGCGTCGTTGAGGTCGGGCAGCCCGACGGTGCCGGTCCGGTGGCCGTCGCCGAGCGGGAGCTGGGCGCCCGCCGCACTGGAACCGGAGCCCCGCTGGGCGCGGTGGAGCTCGGACAGATGCAGCAGCAGGTCCCGGCGGTTGGCGCCGAAGGCGTCCAGCGCGCCGACCTGGGCCAGCCGTTCGGCGGCCGGTTTTCCGGGCCTGGCCCGCTGCCAGAAGTCCAGCAGCGAGGTGTAGGGCTGTCCGGCCTCGATCCGGGCGACCTCGGCCTCACTGATGCCGTGGACGTCCGGGAGAGCCAGCCGCAATCCCCATTTATCACCGTTGTCGCCAGACACCAGTTCGATCCGATGGGTGGCCGCCGACCGGTTCACATCCAACGGCAGCACCGGCACCCCGCGCCGCCGCGCGTCCGCGAGCAGCAGCCGCTTCGGGTACATCCCGGGGTCGTGCGTGAGCAGCCCGGCGTAGAAGGCCGCCGGGTGGTGCGCCTTGAGCCAGGCCGACTGGTACGTCGGCACGGCGAAGGCGACGGCGTGCGCCTTGCAGAAGCCGTAACTCCCGAACGCCTCGATGATCTCCCAGGCGCGGGCGATCACCTCGGCGCCGTACTTCCTCCGCGCCGCCCGCTGTGCGAACCAGACCCTGATCCGGGCCTGCGAATCAGGGTCGGAGAGCCCGCGCCGCACCCGGTCGGCCTCGCCGCGTCCGCAGCCGGTCATGATGTTCACCATCTCGATGATCTGCTCGTGGAAGACGACCACCCCGTAGGTGTCGCGCAGTGCCTCCTCCAGATCGGGGTGCGGATACCGCACGGGCGCGCGACCGTGCCTGGCCTCGATGAACGGCCGCACCATGTCGGCGGCCACCGGCCCCGGCCGGAACAGCGATATGTCGACCACCAGGTCGTGGAAGGTTGCGGGCTGGAGCCGGCCGACCAGGTCACGCTGGCCCGGTGACTCGATCTGGAAGCAGCCCAGCGTCTCGGCACTCCTGATCAGCCGGTACGTCTCCGGGTCGCCCTGCGGTACGGCGTCCAGGTCGACCTCCCGTCCGGAGGCCCGCTTCACCTCGGTCACCGCGTGCGCCATCGCCGACTGCATCCGTACGCCGAGCACATCGAGCTTGAGCAGCCCGAGGTGCTCCACGTCGTCCTTGTCGAACTGGGACATCGGGAAGGGGCCGCCGCCCGTGCCGTCGGGGCCGTGCGGGATCTCGCCGCTGGTGGGTACGACCGGTGTGCGCCGCAGCAGCGAGTCGTCCGAGAGGAGCACCCCGCACGGGTGCATGGCGATGCCGCGCGGCAGGGCGTCCAGCGACTCCACCAGGTCCCAGAGCCGTCCGTACTTCTCCTTCCGCCCGGCCACGGCGCGCAGTTCGGGCAGTTCCTCCATCGCGGCGCGGGCGTCCCTGGCCCGGATGTGCGGGAAGGCCTTGGCGAGCCGGTCGGTCTCGGCCGGGTCCATGGAGAGCGCGGCGCCG
The DNA here is from genome assembly GCF_040295485.1 of Streptomyces sp. NPDC002793. Classification (NCBI taxonomy): domain Bacteria; kingdom Bacillati; phylum Actinomycetota; class Actinomycetes; order Kitasatosporales; family Streptomycetaceae; genus Streptomyces; species Streptomyces sp. NPDC002793. The sequence goes on from NZ_JBEOVL010000022.1 coordinate 36,304, forward strand.
ACGTCGCGGATGGCGTGGCGCACCCGGTAGGTCTCCGGCATGGAGACGGCAGCGACCCGCTCGGCGCCGAAGCGGCCGATGATCGTGCGGTAGACGTCGAGGCGGCGGGCGGACTCGACGTCGATGTCGATGTCGGGCAGCACGAAGCGCCGCTTGGACAGGAACCGTTCCATGAGCAGCCCGTGTTCGAGCGGGTCGGCGTGGGCGATCCCGAGCAGGTGGTTGACCAGGGAGCCGGCCCCGGAGCCGCGTGCGGCGACGCGTATGCCCATGCCCTTCACGTCGTCGACGACCTGGGAGACCGTCAGGAAGTAGGACGCGAAGCCGTGGTGGGCGATGATGTCCAGCTCGTGGTGCATCCGTTCCCAGTAGTCGCGCCTGCGGTCGTAGCCGTGCAGCACCATGCCCGCGGCGGCGCGGGAGGCCAGCACCCGCTGGGCGGTGCGCCGCCCGGCTCCGACGAGGCGCGGTTCGGGGAAGTGGACGCTGCCCAGACCCAGGTCGTCGGCGGGGTCGACGCGGCAGGCGTCGGCGGTGCGCCGGGTCTCCGCGAGCAGCCGCCGCCCCGCGTCCTGTCCGAGCCCCGCCGCGGCGGCGATCCGCTCGGCGGTCTCCCGCATCGCGAGGGCGTCCTTGAGCCATCGCTCCCCGCTGTCGAGGGGGGAGCGGCGCGGGTCGACGGGGACCAGCCTGCGGGCGGAGTCGAGTACGTCGGCGACGGGCCCCTGTCCGGGGTCGGCGTACCGGACGGCGTTGGTCAGCACGGCCCGCACCCCCTGCTCGGCGGCGAAGCCGACGGTACGGGCGGCGAGCCGCAGCGAGCCGGGGCCGGTGCCCTCGCGGCCGTGGTGGACGGCTTCGAGACGCAGGGCGTCAGCGTAGATCTCCCGCCAGGGGGCGAGCAGCGCGGCTGCCCGGTCGGGACGGCCGGCGGCCAGGGCCGCGCCCACCTCGGAGGCGGGGCCGAGCAGCACGGTGAGCCCTTCGGCGGGCAGTGCGTCCCGGTCGAGCAGGGGTTGCCCGGCGTCCGGGTGTCCGGGGCTGTGGGCATGGGCGGCGGTGACCAGCCGGCAGAGCTCGGCCCAGCCATGGGCGCCGTCCCGGGCGAGGAAGGTGACCCGGGGTGCGGATTCATCGACAAAGGCACCCCCGCGGACCGGCTTACGCGTCCGGTGCGTACGCCCCTCTCCTCCCGCCTGCCGCGCCACCGCGAGCTCCACCCCGAAGAGCGGTCGTATCCCGGCCCCCTCGCAGGCCCTGGCGAAGCGGACCGCGCCCGCGAGGCTGTCGCGGTCGGTCAGCGCGAGGGCGTCCATCCCCCGCTCGGCGGCGCGCTCGGCCAGCCGTTCCGGGTGCGAGGCCCCGTACCGCAGGGAGAACCCCGAAACGGTATGCAGATGCGTGAACCCTGACATCCGCACCTCCTGGACCGCCGATCCGTACTCATCACCCCCCTCGCTCCACCATAGACCAAGTTTCGAACGTTCGTACGATAACCGGAGGTGCGGCCACCTCTCCGCCATTCGGCCCGCCCCGCCTGCGCGAACCACACCCCGGCCGGACCGTGGGGGCATGACTTTCGCTGACGAGGTGAGAAACGCCGTCACCGCACGGGCCGCGCTGCTGGTCATCGGCGTGCTGGCGCTGCAGCTGCTGTTCATCGCCTCCTACGTCGGCGCGCTGCACCGGCCCGACCCGACGGACATCCCCTTCGGTGTCGTCGCCCCGCGGCAGGTGTCCGGGCAGCTCGTCACCCAGCTGGACGGGCTTCCGGGCGGACCGCTCGACCCGCGCGCGGTCTCCGGTGAGGCCGAGGCCCGTCGGCAGATCCAGAACCGTGACATCGACGGCGCCCTGATCGTCAGCCCCACCGGGGCGACCGACACCGTACTGGTCGCCTCCGGCGGCGGCACCGTGCTGGCCACCTCACTGACCAAGATCATCAAGGAGGCCGAGGCGCCCCGGCAGCGCACGGTACGGACCGTGGACGTGGCCCCCTCGTCCCCGGACGACTTCGACGGCCTCTCCTCGTTCTACCTGGTCGTGGGCTGGTGCGTCGGCGGTTACCTCTGCGCCTCGATCCTGGCGATCAGCGCGGGCACCAGACCGGCCAACCGGCAGCGCGCGGTGATCCGCACCGCGGTGATGGCGCTGTACTCGATCGCGGGCGGGATCGGCGGCGCGGTCATCATCGGCCCCGTCCTCGGCGCGCTCCCGGGCAGCATCTGGGCCCTGGCCGGCCTGGGCGCCCTGGTCGTCTTCGCGGTCGGCATGATCACGCTCGCCCTGGAGGCACTCACCGGCATCGTCGGCATCGGCCTGGCCGTCCTGCTCATCGTGATCGCGGGCAACCCGAGCGCGGGCGGCGCCTTCCCGCTGCCGATGCTGCCGGACTTCTGGCGGGCGATCGGACCCGCCCTGCCGCCCGGCGCGGGGACCTGGGTGGCCCGCTCGATCGCGTACTTCAGGGGCAACGCGGTCACCGGCCCGCTGCTGGTCCTCTCCGCCTGGGCGGTCGTCGGCACGGCCCTGACCCTGCTCCTGTCGATGCGCCGCCGGGACACGGAGGAGACCCGGCAGGCGAGGGCCTCCTCCGGCGGGGGTTCGAGCCTCGGCTGAGGCCCGGACCCGGGGTCAGCCCAGCATCTCCTCGACGAGGCCGGCCGCCCGCACCGTCCCGCCCTCGGCACGCGCCTCGGCGCGGAGCCGCGCCGAGCGCCGTGCGACCTCGGGGTCGGCGACGAGCTCGATGAGCGCGGTGCGCAGGGCATCCGCGGTGGCGTCCACCGTGTCGATGCGGCGGGCCACGCCCAGACCGACGAGCCGGTCCGCGTTCATGAACTGCTCGGCGCCCTGCGGGACGGCGATCATGGGAACACCGGTGTACAGCCCTTCGCTGCTGCCACCCATCCCCGCGTGGGTGACGAACGCGTCGGCCTGCTCCAGGATCGCGAGTTGGGGCACCCAGGAGTGCACCTCGACGTTGCCCGGGATCTCGCCGAGTTCGCCGGGATCCGTGTGCTTCCCGATCTGGAGCACGACATGCCAGCCCGCCAGGTCGCCGTAGGCCTCCAGACACCGGCGGTAGAACTCCGGCTGCTTCGTGTACGCCGAGCCCAGGGAGATCAGCAGTACGTTCTCGGCGCCGGCCGGCCGGCTCCAGGTGTCCCGGTCCGCACGGGAGCCGAAACAGGGGCCGACGAAGGTCACCACGCCGGTGTCGACCTGGTCCGCGTGCGGCTGCATGGCCCTCGGAATCATCGCCAGAGCCCTCGCGGGCCGGCCGGAGAAGGCGTCCACGTCGGTGGTGGCCGCCCCCGAAACCGCGAGCCATCGCGCGAACTTCGCGCGGTACGCGTCGGCGCCGGGCAGCGCCCACAGGGCCGCCGCCATGTCGTCGTCGTAGCCGTCCCAGGCGACGAAGGTCGGGGAGAGCTGGAGGACGGGCCGGCCCTGCGACTCGGCGAGGGCACGCGCGGCGTAGGCGCCGATGTCGTACAGATACAGATCCGCCGGGTCGGCGTCGTACACGGCACGCAGCTGCGGCAGGGCCTGGACGGCGTCGTCCAGGAAGAGCTCCATCGCAGCGATCGGGTCGTCGGGCCAGTCGTTGTCGGCGACCGGAAGGACAGAGCCGCACGGCACGAATTCGGCACCGGTGGCCGTGATCAGGCCGGCCACGGCGGGGTCGTTGGCGTACGTCACCCGATGGCCACGGGCCACCAGCTCACGCAGGATCTCGAGGCTCGGCAGGACGTGACTGACGGCGGGAATGCCGGTCATGGCGATATGGGCACGGCGACGGGACATACGGGATCACTCGTTTCAGGTCTACGGCGAAGAGGACACACCGGGACGGTGCGCCGCCGCACGGCAACAGCCTGCCGAGGAGCGCGCACGGGTCGCGGTACGGGAACGGGGACGCGGCCCCGCCCGTGTCAGCCGTAGATCTGGTGGAAGTGCATGCCGGAACTCTAGAGCACACCCCAGGACCTGCGCAGGGAATATCCGGGGTACTCCGGCCGACCACCGCCCGAGGCACGTCCGAATTCCTGGCGGCCGGCCGGCGAACTCGCTAGGCATGGCAGGTGCATGACGGCATTCTTGGAACGCCTCGCGGGACCCGTGAGGCGCACGGCCGGCCCAACCCCCCTTTCATCCACCGGAGGTTGCTCATGCGTCGCAGATTCACCGTCCCGTTCGCCGCAGTCGCTGTGTCGCTCCCGCTCGCCCTCGTACCTGCCGCCTCCGCTTCGGCCGCCCCGTCGGACAAACCGCAGGTCCTCAGCTCCTGGACCCAGACGAGCGCCTCCAGCTACAGCGCGTGGAACGCCGCCCGCAACAATCAGGGCGCATGGGCCGCATACGGCTTCAACTGGTCTACTGACTACTGCAGTTCATCCCCGGACAACCCGTTCGGCTTCCCCTTCCAGACGGCCTGTGCCCGCCATGACTTCGGCTACCGCAACTACAAGGCCGCCGGCACGTTCCCCGCGAACAAGTCCCGCATCGACTCCGCGTTCTACTCGGACCTCAAACGCGTGTGTGCCGCCTACTCCGGCGCCCAGCTGACCGCGTGCAACAGCACGGCGTGGACGTACTACCACGCGGTGGACATCTTCGGCGTCGCGCCCGCCAAGGCGAGCACGCTGACGCCCGCCGCGTGAACGAGAGGCCCGAGCCCGCCGCGGCGGCGGTCTCGGGCCCCACCACCCACCGCGCGCCCGGGGCACCGCGGGGGCGTATCGCAACACCCTTCGGTGGCCGGAGTGTTCTACGCCTGCTCCGCCCCCAGCACGGCGTCGGCGCCCTGGCCGGCCCAGGTCTGCTGCGGGGTGCGCCACAGGACGTCGACTCCGAACACGTCGTGGACGGTGGCGGCCGGCCAGTCCTCGGCCGGGGGGTCGGACAGGACCAGGCAGAGGCGGTCGGCCCGCGCGGGCAGGACGTGGTCGACCTCCCGGAGGCGTACCGCTCCCGAGCGGAGGTCGGCGTACGTGCGGAGGCCGGCGCCGAGCACCTCGAAGAGCACCCGGCCGTTCTCCGTGACGCAGGTGGCGTCGGCGACCGGGTGCTCGGGCTCCAGTCCCCGGTCCGCACGCAGGAGGGCCGCCTTCAGTTCGAAGCGCACCGCCTCGTGGGTCCTGCAGGCGCGGTCCGTCGCCGCCGAGGCCGTGAGGACGTCGAGGAGGCCCGTGGGTCGTTCTCCTTGTTCCGGCGCGTTGGTGGTCATGGGTTCTGCTTCCTTCGGCTCGGACGGCTCGGACGGCTCGGTTGTCTCGGACGACTCGGGTGTCTCCGACGGCGGCGTGGAGCCCCCGTCGTTCCGCTCGCTCTCCCCCACGGGGCCGGCCGCGTCGTCGATGCGGCGCTCGATGGTCCGCCGCGCCTCGGCCAGGTCCTCGGCCAGGCCGCTGCGTTCCAGTTCGGCCCGGAACCTGTCCAGGTCGGGCGTGCCGGAGGAGGACGCGCGGTTGGCGTTGACCGCCAGGTCACGCAGCAGGCTCAGACGGGCCCTGTCCGGGGAGCCGAGGACCCGCCAGACATCCAGCCAGTCGTGCTGGTCCAGGCGCAGGCAGCGGTTGGCCATGCCCTTGAGCTCCGACAGCCGGGCGCGGAAGTCCTCCGGGACGTGCCCGCCCGCCAGGTCCTCGACCACCGCGAGCGCGTCCGCGTAACGCCTGGCCATGGAGGGTGAGATGGGCCGGCGGCCGCGTTCGTCCACGGTGACGAAGCTGATGCCGGAGGCGTGGCGGAGCACCCAGGCGTCCAGCTCCGCCCCGAGGGTGGGAGGCGTGGAGCCGTGGCGCACGGCCATGAGCAGCGGGCGGTCCGTGGCCGGCGAGATCGCCTCGACCTTGTAGTTGCCGCCCGTGGTGTGGCCGATGACCCGGACCCGAATGTCGGTCCCGATCTCGGGGATGTCCGCTCCCACCACGGGCACGGAGCCGGGATCGGCTTCAGGCCCGGCCTCGGGCCGCGGCTCCTGGGTGCCCCCGGTGGTGTCCGTCAGGGCGTCCGGGAGGGGGGCGGTGTGCAGAACGGTCAGGCTCTGGGTGCTGCGGGTCAGGGCGACGTACAGCTGGCGCAGGCCGGCCGGGCCGCGGTCGGCGATGGTGGCGGGCTCGACGACGAGGACGTGGTCGTACTCCATGCCCTTGGCCTGCGCTGCGGCCAGCACGGACACCGCCTCGCGTTCCTGCGCCGTGATGCCGTCGGCCTCGTCCAGGTGGCGGGCGATCTCGTCGAGCCAGCCGGAGTCGTCGGGAACGATGACGGCGACGGACCGCAGGGTGCGCCCGTCGCTGCTGCCGACAAGGCGGACGGCCTGGGTGACGGTGTCGCCGAGCAGCTTCCAGGGCTCGGTGGCGATCGTCCGTACGGCGTCCGCACCGGCCTCCCGCACGGCACGCGGGTACGGCAGCGAGGGTGCGACCGCCCGTGCCAGGGGGGCGACGAACTCCATGATCTCGGCGGGTACGCGATAGCTGGTGGTCAGCTTCTCGACGCGCCAGTCACCGTGGTCGGACAGGAGTGCGCCGAGGCGGTCCCATCCGGTGTACGGATACGGGCCGGTGGCCTGGGCCAGGTCACCGAGGACGGTCATCGAACCGCCCCGGGCGACACGGCGGCGCAGGGCACGGGCCTGCATGGGCGTCAGGTCCTGGGCCTCGTCGGCGACGATGTGGCCGTAGCGTCGCGGGGTCTCACCCGTGATGAGGTGGCGGAGCTCCTCGAGACAGACGCGGTCGTCCAGGGTCCAGGGGTCGTCCTCGGCCCGCTCCGCCCTGGGCCTGTGCAGGGCGGCCTGTTCCGCATCGTCGAGGATTCCCTCGGCGCAGGCACTCAGCAGGTCGGGCGAGTCGTAGAGGCTGCGCAGCGCTTCCCGGGCGCCCGGTGAGGGCCAGGCCCGGTCGAGGAGGCGCTCCACCTGGCGGTTGCGTTCCAGGCTTCGGCGGATCGTGCCGTCCGCGCCACGGCGTGGTGCCTGGACGGCGAGTTCCCGCAGGAGGCGGTCGACGAGCAGGCTGCGGAAGCGGTCACGGCGCTCGCGGTGGGCCCCGTCACCGCCGCGCGCCTCCTCGAACAGGGCCTGGATCCCGGAGCGCGGGACACGCAGGGTCGTGCTGCCCGCGGTGACGGTGAACGCCGGCTCGTCCCCGTCGAAGGAGGGCTCGGTGAGGAGACGGTCGATGGCCTCGGGGCGGCACTCCTGCTCGACGCGGCGCCGCAGGACGGCGGCCATGCGCTCGTCGGACTTCACCAGCCGTGCCGCCGGTGTGTCGGTGCCGAGGACGTCGCCGTCCCACAGACGGGAGAGCTGCACGGCGTTGACGTCGCGGGTGCCGAGGGTGGGCAGGACCTGGCCGACGTAGTCGAGGAACCGCTGGTGCGGGCCGATGACCAGCATGTCCTGGGCCTTGAAGTGGTTGTTGTCGACGAGCCAGGTCACGCGGTGCAGACCGACCGCGGACTTGCCCGTTCCGGGGCCGCCCTGTACGACCAGGATGTCGGAAGGAGTCCCCGTGACCAGGTCCATCTGATCGCGGCGGATGGTCTCGACGATGTCCCGCATGCGTCCGCTGCGGGAGCGCTGGAGCTCCCGCAGCAGCAGGTCGTCCGGCTGGAGGGGCTTGCGGCGCTGGAGCCGGGCCACATCGGCGGGGGTGCGGACCGGCGGGCGGGCCCCCGGCCTCTCCGCCTCCGCTCCGCCGGCGTCGACGGGCTCCGGGGCGGCGGCGTCGTCCCCGGCCTTCCGGGGCGTCGGGACGGCCGGAAGCTCGGCTTCGGCCACGGCTGCGGGCACAGCGGCCGTGGTGATGTCGTCGAAGTAGTCCTCGACGACGCGGCGCACACAGCGCAGTTGGCGCCGCAGGGTGATGTCACCGGGCGCGTCCGGCTGTGCCGCCAGCCACTTGGACGCGGCCGGGCTGGTCCACAGCACGACGACGGGCTCGCGGGTGCGGACGTCGGAGACCGCGCGCCGCCCCACGTACCAGGGCCGGCACTCCTCCCCCGTCGCCTCCGGCGCGTCGACACGGGCGGTGACCAGCGATTCGTCACCCAGCCCGCCGTACGCGGCCGCCTTCTCCTCGATGTCGAGCCGATTGGCGATGCCGTCCTTGTTGCTGACGGCGGCCGTTGCCGCAGCGGCACCTGTCATCTCGGCCAACCGCTCGGCGTAGCATTCGTACGCCCGGTCCACGGCCTTCTGCTCGCCGCCGATGACCTGGTCGCGTGTGGTGGTGTTCATCCGCTGCCCCCCCTCTCACGGTGCCCGTCGGGACACCGTCACGGTCCTGCGTCCGCGCCCTTCGACATCGCTGCCGCCCGCGTCCTGCGCGCCCGAGGCGACACGACTCCGCCCCTGGAGCGGCCGGAGATCAAGCATCTCAATCATTGACTCAGTTCACAAGCAAAAGTGGGGATCGCTTTCCCGCCACGCTCGCTCCTGGCGCGATCCGGCCCTGCGCCGGCTTCGGCCGTGACCGGGCGAGGGTCCTGACCACGGAATTCGCGCCGTGGGGACCCACACCTGACAAACGTCATCTCTTTCTGTGCACAAGGTCGTTCCCAAGGAGGATGGACGGCCGGTGCGGCGCACAGAGGATGGGGAGCTCCGCCACGCACACCTGAAGACACGGGAGTTCCCATGCACAGCACCCGCCCGCGCCCTCATCCCGATCGCCGGAGACTGCGCCTGGCAGCCGTGGCCTCGACGGTCCTGCTGTCTCTCGCGGTCGGCGTGCTTCCGGCCGGGGCCACCGCCCCGCCTTCCGCTCCCGCCGCGTCTGCCGCCTCGACCGCCTCCGGCCTCGACCGCAAGGCGCTGAACGCCTCCCTCGACGCGTTCCACCAAGCGGGGATGTACGGGGCCTACTCGGCGGTCAGGGACGGCTCCGAGCGGTGGCGCGGAGCGACAGGTGTCGCCGACATCGGGACCGGGCGGCCGATGCACCCGGACTTCGAGCACCGGATCGGCAGCATCACCAAGACCTTCACCTCGGTGGCCGTCCTCCAGCAGGTGGCCAAGGGCCGGATCGACCTGGACGCCCCGATCGGCGACCACCTCCCTGAGGTGGTGCCGGGCGAGCGGGGCCGTCAGGTGACCGTACGGATGCTGCTCAACCACACGAGCGGCATAGCCGACTACATACTGCCCGCGTTCCCCCAGCTCGTGACCGACCCGGGACTCGCCCTGGACGAAGGCCGGTTCCGCGAGCGGGCCGCCGAGGAGCTGGTCCGGCTCGGCCTGGCGGCCGAGGCTCCGGCGCCGCGTGGCACGCACTCCTACGCCAACACCAACTTCCTCATCGCCGGGCTGCTCCTGGAGAAGGTCACGGGCCAGGACCCGGAGGCGTACATCACCAGGAACGTCATCCGCGAGGCCGGGCTGCGGCACACCTACTTCCCGCGCTCCGCACGCATATCAGGACCGCACGCCAGGATGTACGAGTCGTTCTACGGCACGATCGCACCGGCGCGCGACTACAGCGTCTACGACATGTCCTGGGCCGGGACGGCCGGTGCGATGGTCTCCACGATGAGCGACCTCAACGACTTCTACCGTCAGCTCCTGAGCGGGAAACTGCTCGGCGCGGCGGAGCTGCGGGAGATGAAGACGACGGTTCCCGCGTACGAGCCGCCTCCGGGCCAGGAAGTGGCGATGCGGTACGGCCTCGGCCTGTACACGCTCAAGAGGCCCGACGGCGGCTGGTACTGGGGCCACGACGGTGGCGTGTTCGGGGCGGGGACCTGGGCACTGTCAACGGAGGACGGGCGCCGCCAGGCCGCGATCGGCTACAACCTGATGAAGTACGAGCGGTTCGGCGAGGACGGTCAGCCGTTGCCCGACCCGATCGGCGCCGCCCTGCTCGCCCACATGGACGAAGCCCTGAGCGGTGCCCCCGCCGAGCGGTCCCACGGCACCTCACCGGTGCCTCATCGTCTGGTCCCGCCCGAGCAGCTGCGGCGCTGACCTCTCCGGGTCACTTCCTGGCGGCCTGTGAACAGAGTCAATGAGTGCAGTAGCCTGCCATGACCGAGGCCGCCAGGACGCCGACCCACCCGGCCCGACAAGGACCCGGAGACCTCACATGCGCAACGCCGACGCCGTACCCGTCAGTCTCGCCGAGATAGCCCGGATCGCGGGCGTAGGACGTGCGGCGGTCAGCAACTGGCGCCGACGTCATGACTCGTTCCCGTCCCGTATCGGCGGTACGGACGTCAGCCCCCAGTTCTCGCTGTCCGAGGTCGAGCAGTGGCTGCGTGACAACGGGAAGCTCCACGACGTCGCCGGCCGCGAATTCCTGTGGCCCCGGTTCGAAGCACTCGGCAGCAGGGACACCTCGGGGCTCGCCGTCGCCGAGGCGGCCCGCCGGATGCTCGCCCCTCGGACACGCTCCACGCTCCCGGGCCTCTCCGACGAGGCACGCGACCTGGCCGGTGAAGCCGCCGGGCTGGGACGGAGCGAAGGCCCGCGCGAGACGTTCGAGTTCCTGTTGCAGAGGTGGCTGGACACCCACGTACGCCAACTGAGCACCACACCCGCGCAGCTGGCCTCCCTCATGGTCAGGATCGCGCTCCGCACCCGGCTCGGCGAGGGCACCGGAGGCCTGACCGTCTTCGATCCGGCGTGCGGGACAGGGCATCTGCCGGTCGCGGCGACGCAGGAGTACACAGGGCCGGGACTGACCCTGGTGGGATGCGAACGCGATCCGGCGCTCGCCGCCCTCGCCACCGCCCGCCTCGGCTTCGTGACGGAGGACCGGGCCGGTGTGCGTACGGAGATCGTCACGGCCGACGCGCTGCGGGCCGATCCCTTCGAGGGCCTGCAGGCCGACATCGCGCTGTGCAACCCGCCCTTCAACGAACGCGACTGGGGCTACGAGGAGCTGGCCACCGACCAGCGCTGGACCCATGGGCTGCCGCCGCGCACCGAACCGGAGCTGGCCTGGGTCCAGCACCTGCTGACACATCTGCGGCCAGGCGGCACCGCCGTGGTCGTCCTCCCCCCGGCCGTCGCGTCGCGCAAGGCCGGCCGCCGCATCCGGGGATCACTGCTGCGCACGGGAATGCTGCGGGCGGTCGTCGCCCTGCCGCCGGGCTGCGCGCAGCCGCACAGCGTCTCGCTCCAGCTGTGGGTCCTGCGAGCCGCCCCCGCCTCCGCGGGACCGGTCGCCCAGGACGCCCTCCTGATCGACGCGACCCGGCCGGCAGGGCCAGGAGCACGTGAACAGGGCACCGACTGGGACCGGTTGACGGACTTCGTGCTCTCCGCCATCGCGCAGCTGGACACGCCCGAGGGTGCTCTTCCGGACGGCGCCGTACGGATCCCGCTGCTCGACCTGCTGGACGACGAGGTGGATGTCACCCCCGGCCGCCACACCTCCGCGGGAGGCGATCCTTCGGGAGCGGAACTGACCTCCTCGTGGGCGGAGCTGACGGAGTCGCTCGCCCGGCTGACGGAACTGTCCGGGCACCTGTCGAAGCTGAGCCTGTCGGCCGGCAACCCCCGCACGACGGTCACCGTCGGCGACCTCGTCAAGGCCGGAGCCCTCACCCTGCGCGCCGGCCAGCAGCCGGCCGCGACCACGGCATCGCCCCGCGACACCGGCATTCCGCTGCTCACCGTCCCCGACCTGCTGACGGACGGCTCCCCGAGCACCCGGGTGGCCGCCGACGAAGCCGGGACCGTTGCCGAGGAGGGCGATGTGGTGGTCGCCGGTGTGGTCCGCGCGTTCAGGGCATGGGTGCACGAAGGCCCTCCGATCGCCCTGGGACCTCAGCTCCACGTCCTGCGCGTGGAGGCCGCGAAGCTGAGCGCCCACTTCCTGGCCGGGTGTCTGCGCGCCCCGTCCAACGGCCGCCAGGCCGGCACCCACGCGTCGAGCTCGTCCCGCGTGGACATCAGACGCCTGCACGTCCTGCGGCTGCCCTTGGAGGAGCAGGCCGGTTACGCGGAGGTCTTCCGGCGCCTCACCTCCTTCAGACAGCTGCTGAAGGGAGCGGACGTACTCGGCGAGCAGCTCGCGGACGACATCAGCGACCGGCTCGCGGCGGGCGGACTGACGGCCGGCGGGTAGTCACGGCATGCCCGTGCACGCGGACGAGCCCGCCCCCTCGTGTGCGGGGGCGGGCTCACCGGTGCGCAGTGACCTGAGGTCAGCCGATCTCGGCGCCGTACGCCGCCAGTGCCTCGGGCACCGGCTGGAAGAACGTCTCGCCGCCGGTGGAGCAGTCGCCGCTGCCGCCCGAGGTCAGGCCGATCGCGGTGTCGCCGGAGAAGAGCGAGCCTCCGCTGTCCCCGGGTTCGGCGCAGACCGTGGTCTGGATGAGGCCGTTGACGATGTCTCCGTTGCCGTAGTTGACCGTGGCGTCCAGGGCGGTGACCTCACCGTCGTGGACCTGGGTGGTGGAGCCGCTGCGGGTCACCGACATGCCGACGGTGGCGTCGCCCGCCTTGGTGATCGCCTGGGTGGAACCGTCGTAGAGGTCCACCTCGCTGGGGTGCTCCACGTCGGACGTGTACTTGACCAGGCCGTAGTCGTTGTCCGGGAAGCTGGAGCCCTCGTTGGCGCCGATCTCCGTGCCACCCTGGGTGTCGGACCAGCTGGTGATCCCCTCGGTGCAGTGGCCGGCGGTCAGGAAGTACGGTTCGCCGTCCTTGACCACGTTGAAGCCGAGCGAGCAGCGGCCGGAGCCGCCCCAGATGGCCTCGCCGCCCGCGATGAGCGGCTTGAACTCCCCTGCGGTCTTCTTGAGTTCGGCCTTCGTACCGAGTCCTTCGACCACCTTGCCGAGCTTGTCCCAGGCCGCGCCGTCGACCGTGCGGTCGGCCGTGACGACCACCTTGTTGCTGACCGGGTCGACCGCCCAGGAGGTGCCGGGGATGGTGGCCTTGTCGGCGAGGGTCTGCCGGGCGTTCGTCAGCTCGGCGAGCGTGTGCTGGACCAGTCTGGCCTTGCCGCCCGCCTGGCGGACCTGCTCGGCCGCCGCCTCGTCGATGACGTTGACGACGAGGTTGTCGGCCTCGGCGTCGTAGTACGCGCCCGCCGTGTCACCACCCAGGGTCTTGTCCAGGGTGGCGGCGAGATTTCCGGCCGCGTGCGCGCTGAGGGTACGCGGGGTGAACTGGGGTACGTCGTCACTGGCGTTCGCGGTCTGGAACGTGAATCCTGCCGCGACGAGGGCGAGGACGGCCGATCCGGCCAGGGCCACACGCTTCCTGGGTATGCGTCGGTGCTTCAACTTCGACCTCCTGTGGGGCCGCGCCCGGACAAGTGGGGTGTCCGGAACACGGAGGATGGGGCGCCCACTATTCCCATACGGCCACTAGCACACAAGGTCGACTTCAGGACGCGCACACGACGGCGACGGTTCGACCGCGCCATGTTCACAACCTGGATGCCGCACCAGGTCGGTTCCGTTCGCGAACACCCGGTGCGACGGCACGTGGGCAGCGGGTGAGAAACGGCCCTGTCCTGTAATGGTTCCTGGAGTCCGGATGCCGTGGAGCGCGCTCCCGAAGCCGAACACCTCCGAATGCCTCCGAACGTCCCGAACACCACCGGCGCGTTCGGACAAGGAGTGCCGGTATCGCTTCCGATAGGTCATCATCGAACAGGCAGTACACGCTGGGCACTCGGTGCCCGGACCGGGCGGAGCGACCGAACGGAGGAGCGGCGTGCGAAGTCAGGTGCGCGTGGCGGACGGACGGCATCTGATGGTCGAGCGTCAGGGGGACCCCCGCGGCAGACCGGTGTTCCTCCTCCACGGCATGCCGGGCAGCCGGCTGGGGCCCGCTCCCCGCGGGATGGTCCTCTACCAGCGGAACATGCAGCTGATCGCCTACGACCGCCCGGGGTACGGCGGCTCGGACCGGCTGCCGGGCCGGCGGGTGATGGACGTCGCCGAGGACGTACGGGCGATAGCGGACTCCCTCGGCCTGGAACGCTTCGCCGTGGTCGGCCGTTCCGGCGGCGCACCGCACGCCCTGGCCTGCGCCGCGCTGATGCCCGAGCGGGTCACCCGTGGCGCCGCTCTGGTCAGTCTGGCGCCCCCGGACGCCGAAGGGCTCGACTGGTTCGACGGGATGGCCGCTTCGAACGTGCTCGCGTACTCCAGGGCGACGGCGGATCCGGACGGGCTGGCGGAATCCTTCATCAGCCGCTCGGAGGAGATCCGGCAGAACCCTGTCCGGCTCCTGGACGACCTGCGTCGGGAGCTGACCGCCTCCGACCGCACCGTGGTCAACGACGCCGGGATCCGCACGATGCTGCTCGCCAATTTCCGCGAGGGGCTGCGGACATCGGCGTACGGATGGATCGACGACGTGCTCGCGTTCTGCAGGCCCTGGGGGTTCGACCCCGCCGACATCAGGTGCCCCGTGATGCTGTGGCACGGCGTGCAGGACGTGTTCTCCCCCGTGGGCCACTCACGCTGGCTGGCCGAGCAGATCCCGGGCGCCACCACCGTACTCGAGCCGGCGGCAGCGCACTTCGACGCGCTGTCCGTGCTGCCCGAGGTGCTCAACTGGCTGCTCGACGAACGGGAGGCGGTGGTGGGCTGACAGCGGTGCGGTGGCTGCTACGGGACCCGGGCCCTCACCGGATCACCTGGCCCGGAGGAAGCCGGAGGTCGAGGTCCGGCCGATGAAGGTGAAGCGGGTGTCGCGTTCGAGGTGCTTCTCAGCCGAGGCCTCACCCTCGGCCGTTGATGACGACGACGCCCTACGCACGGTCGGAGACGGTGGTGCGGACTTCGGTGTCGTTGGAGAAGCCCTGCCTCAGCCGGATCCGTTCCTCGGGCAGACCGGAGAGCCCGAGGTTGGCGCGAACGACGCTCTCAAGTCCGGACGCGGTGCACGGTCCACGCGCACGCAGTATCAGGACCCGGTTGGATCCTCGCTACCGGCCCTCTCCTCCTGGACGGCCCCGAGCTCCTCGATTTCGCGCTGCACCTCGTCGCTCATCGGATCACCTGCGGCCTGTAGCAGGGCCAAGGCTCGCGCCATCGTGGCGCGCGCGTCCTCCAGGCGGCCCAAATCGCTGAGACAGCGCGCACGAGAGCGCAGAGCGATGGCCTGACCGTTCGGGTAGCCGGAGTCCTCATGAGCATCGGCGGCTTCCCCGAAGGCTGCCTGTGCGGAGTCCAGGTCGCCCCGATGCAGAGCGACATGTGCCAGGCCGGTGAGGGCGAAGCCGATGGTCTGACGGTCGGCCATGGCCCGCAGCTCAAGACTCTGCCGGTAGTTCTGCTCAGCCGAATCCGGGTCGCCCGACGCCAGGTGCAGATCACCGAGCAGGAACAAGGAGATGGCTGTCTCACGCTGATTTCCGAGCGAGCGGCGAATGCGCAGTGCATCCGCGATCACCTGGGTAGCCTCAACCAGCCGCCCCTGGGCGATCAGGGCATCACCCAAGTTGTTGAGGCTCTTTCCTTCACCCTCGGCATCTCCCAGTACACGCCACAACGCCACCGCTTCCCTGCCCTTCTCGGCGGCCTCATGGTTCAGGCCCAGCTCACGCAGTGCGCCACCGAGGCTCATCAGACTCCACGCCTCACCCCAGCTGTCCCCGGCGCGACGAGCGGCGTCCAGCGCGATCTCGCAGACCTCACGGCGGTCCGCGTGGTAGGAGCGCAGGACAAGAGGGGTGATCAGTGCCATGGCGAGGCGCCAGCACAGGCCGTCCTCACCGTTCGCGGCAGCCGCACGGACCATCGCCATGGAATTCATCCGCTCCGAGTCGCACCAGGCGATGGCCTCCTCGTACGAAGAGAACGGCTCACCGGCCTCCTCGGCCGACAGCACGTGACGACGTCCCGGAGCGAGAACACGATCGGCCGCGTCCGTCCGGGAGAGATAGGCCGCCAGCAGACGACGCCGTGCCAGGCTCGTTTCCGTACCTGGCTCGTCCTCCCGTGCACGCTCCGCTGCGAACGCCCGCAGCAGGTCGTGAAAACGGAAGCGTGACCGGCCAGACGGCTCCAGAAGGCTGAGCTGAACCAGCCTGTCCAGGCGGCGCACGGCCTCGGCCTGTTCTACGGCCGCCAGCGCAGCAGCGTCAGCCGCACTGAAGTCGGCTCCGGGATGAAGCCCGAGCAACCGGAACGTCCGGGCCAGGTCGTCGGGGATATCGGCGTAGGACCAGGAGAGCACCACACGCAGCTCCATAGATGAGTCGTCGTCCAGCGGGGAGAAGGTGTCCAAAGCCGCACGAGCGTCCTGTAGCTCTCCGATGACCTCTGCGGCGCAGTCACCGAACGAGTCGAGGCCTCGGGTCGCCAGCCGTTCGAGGATGATCCGCAGCGTCAACGGAAGGTAACCGCACTTACGGGCGATGTCGTCGGCCAGCAGCAGATCGGCCGCCGGTAATCCCTCTCGGTCACCGGTGAGCATCTGGATCGCGACGCGGTCGTCGAAGGGTTCGAGTCCGATGCGCAGCGCCCCGAGCTGAACCGCGAGTGCGGCGAGCCTGTTCCGGCTCGTGAGCACGGTGAGCGACGTACTGGCTGAAGGGATCAACGGCCGGACCTGGCGGGCGTCCAGGGCATTGTCGAGGAGCAGCAGAAGGGACCGGCCATGAGTGATCGACCGGAAGAGCGCGGTACGGCTGTCTTCGTCGTCGGGGATCCTGTCTGCCGGCACGTCCAGCGCACGCAGGAACTGTTCGAGCACCTGGCTCGCAGGGGTAGCAGGTCCGTCCGAGAAGCCGCGCAGGTTGGCGTAAAGCTGGCCGTCGGGGAATTGGTCGGCGATCGCGTGGATCCAGTGGACGGCGAGCGAGGTCTTCCCCACACCGCCCATCCCGCTCATGATCACGACTGCGGGCTCGTCGGCCAGCCGACGCCGCTCCAGGTTCGCGTTCAGGGTGTTCTGCGTTGCTTCCCGATCTCGGAAGCCGACCACCCGGGGAGGTAACTGATGCGGCATCGGCAGCGGGGCCGGGGCTACGTCGCCGATGGTGAGCCCATTGATGACTCCGGTCTGCACGACGGTATGCGCAGCTCCTGAGAAGGTGGTGTCGATCTGCAGATGTCCGGTGTTGGCGATGCTGCCTGTGGTGGCACACGCGTGCCCCGTGTCACTGACTGGCCCGAACTCCGCGGCGTCGGCGCCCGGTGACCGTACACCGGATACCGCTGTCGAGCCGTCCACGGCAAGCGCGTCCCCGGTGTGCGTGACAGTCACGGACCTGCCCAGCTCGTTCCCACGATCGGACCCACCCTCGTCACCGAGGTGACGTTTCCACCAACGCGCTGCCAATCGAGCCCCCCTTTTTGTTCGCCAGTCCGGCCGACGATCAGCTCAGCTGTAGTCGAGGCCGCTACTGGCTGTGCTCCCCGGCCCGGTCGCAGTGGCGTCCCCGGTACGCTCGGCCCGCGCCGACCCGCTGCCGGCGCCCCGGCGCGTGACACCCGTTCCGGCGGTAGCACCTCCAGAAGCCCTTGCCCTGCCCGTGTCGACGGCCGCGTCAGCAGGCCCTGGGGCGGACGGCCTCTGGAACAGCGCCCAGAGCAGGGCGGCAATTCCCGTGGCGCCCTGCACGGACGCGCCGACCATCTGCCCCGTGTTCGGGGTGTCCAGCAACCAGAACAGTGGGGTGGAGACGATTCCTGTTGCTGCGACCACCATCATCGCGGTCCTCCGGCCTCGCGACACGCTACCGCCTCCTCACCAGGACACACCTCGACAGGGCAGTTCCAACTCTAACGAACGGTATGAGGGGGCGGCCCCCCGTGACCACCCCGATGGGCGCCGGCCGGCACCGGGCTGCCGCCCCCCCCATTCCGTCAGACCGACATCGGCTCCAACTCGCGCCGGAACCTCCGCTCGTCCCGCGCTATCCGGGTCAGCGGATGCTCATCGCCCAGCTGCCGTGCCAGCTCGTCACCTGTCTCGGCACGCACCCTGATCGCCTCGTCCTTGCGCCCCAGCGCGTCCAGCGTCACCGCGCGGTTCGAGTTCATCGCCAAGGTCTCCGGGTGGTGTGCCCCGAGAACCTCCCGGAGCTGACCGACCAACTGTCGCTCCGTCTCCAGCACGATGTCGAACTCCCCCCGGTCGGCTGTGGCATTGGCCAGGTTCATCACGCAGAACAGCGTGTTCGGGTGCTCCCGTCCGAACACCTCGCGCATGGAGGCGACCACCTGCGTCAGCAGTCTCACCGCCTCCAGGGGGGCACCGCTCCCCGAGAGGTAGACGCCTAGGTTGTTCTGCGCGGCCAGGGTGTACGGGTGCTGCTCCCCCGGCACGGTCATGTACTGGTCCACCACCTCCTGCGCGGCGTCCCTGGCCTCGACAGCCTCCCCCGCGGCGAAGAGGTCGGCCGCCACGTTGAGGTCGCAGGCCAGTGATTCCGGGTTGGCCAAGGTGTACTTGGCCCGGTACCTGGCCCGCGTGGCCAGCGTCAGCCTGCGCGCGTCCTCCAGCTGCCCCGCCCTGCGCAGCGAGACCGCGAGACTCTTGGCGACGCTGAGGGTGGTGGGATAGGTGCGTCCGAGCGTGGCCTTGTACGCGTCGTATGTCCGGCTGAGCAGTCCCACCGAGTCCTCGTACCGCCCCACCTCACGCAGGTCACGTGCCAGCGACATGGCGGAGGACAAGCTGTACGGATGCTCGGGGCCCAGGACCTCGGACCGCAGGTCGTAGACGTCCTGATCGATCTCCCTGGCGCGGGCGTACTGCCCGACACTCCGCAGGTTCAGTGCCAGGTTGTTCGCCGCGGCCAGAGTCCGGGGATGCCTGTCGTGGAAGATCTGGCTGAACCCCTCGTGCGCCGCGGTCGCCAGTTCGATCGCCTTGCCGTAGTCACCGAGCAAGCCCAGGTCGATGGCTAGGCTGCTGGTGGTCATGTACGTGTGCGGATGCTCCGGACCCAGCACTTCCCTCTGTCGGGCGAGGGTCACCTCGTCGAGCTCCTTGGCCTCCACGTAGCGGCCCCGGGTACGCAGGATGTTGGAGAGGTGGAAGCAGAGGTAGAGATACTGCAGGTCCTTGTTGCCCAGCATCTCCCTCCATGTGTCACGGAGTTCGTCACCGAGTCGGCCCGCCGTCCGGACGTCCCCCCGCTTCCAGAGGTAACGCACGCGGTCGATCAGCAGCCTGCGGGTCTCCGGGTCCTTGCAGTTGCGCGCGTCCGACGGGCCGAGGTGCGGCCAGATCGTGGCGAAGCGCGGCCACGTCTCCGGGTTGTCGATCGGTTCGTCGTCGTCGGGCCGTGCGCCCGCCAGGATGCGGTGGACGACGTGCCTGGCCTCCCTCTGCTCCTCCTCGCTGAGCTGCGCCCTGATCACCGCCTGCACCAGACGGTGCACCTGGATGGAGTTCGACACCTGGTCGACCTTGGCGAGTGCGAAGCGGCCGATCTCACGGATGACCCGGCCCAGCACCAGCTTCTCCTGCAGCGAGGCGTCGTACGGCTTCAGTGCCTCGATCATCTCCTTGCTGTAGAGGAGATTCGCGGAGATCGGCTCGGGCGCGAAGAACGCGCAGAGCTGGAGCAGCCGCACAGCGGCCGGCGAGCGGTCCTTGAGGCGTTCGATGGAGATGTTCCACGTGGCCGCCACGGGCTGCGGATACCCCGCCGGCTGGTTCAGGGCCAGGACTTCGGGCGCCTGGCGGGCCAGCTGTTCCAAGTAGGTGTCGATGGGGGTGGCGGTCTCGGCGATCCAGGCCGCCGCCTGTTCGACCGCCAGCGGCAGATCTCCGACCGCGGTGGCCACCTGAGCCGCGTCCTCGTCGCTCAGCCCGGGCGCGCGGCGCTGGAGGTGCTCGACCGACTCCTCCCGCAGGAACACATCGACGGGCAGCGCGTCACCGTGCTGGGACCAGGTCTGGTTCCTTGAGGTGACGAGGATGTGACCCGAACCGCCCTGCGGGAAATAGCGGCTGAGGCGCTCGGGATCGTCGGCGTTGTCGAACACCAGCAACCAGCGTTCCGAAGGCACACCCCGACGTAGCAGGTCCACCGCCTCCTGCGAGGCGGCCGCCATGTCGTCGCCACCCTGGGCGCCGAGCCGTACGGCGAGTTCGGCGAGGCTCGCCACCACGTCGTCGATCTGCTCGGACGATATCCACCACACCAGGTCGTAGTCGGCCATGAAGCGGTGCACGTACTCCAGGGCCACCTGGGTCTTGCCGACACCGCCGAGACCGTACAGGGTCTGCGGCTGCGGCAGCACGACTGCCATGCCGCCGCCGAGCTGGTCACGCATCCGCTCCAGGACCACGGAACGGCCGGTGAAGCCGGGGTTGCGTGGCGGCGCGTTCCAGATCCTGGGCACGGTACCGGGGAAGCGGGGCCCTGGTGACATCCCGTCGCCGAGCTGTACCGGCCGGTCCAGGGCGCGCATGAGGGCCGTGGTGGCGTGCACCTCGTCCAGCCGGAACAGGTCGACCGGGTTACGGTCGATGTACGGCGCGGAGAGCCGGACATCACCGACCCTGAGCGGCAGCAGCTGACGCCGCCCCCCACCGGGGTCCTCGGAGACCGCCCGCTCCCAGAGGTCCACGGCCCGCTGGGACTTGAGATAGGCGCTGGAGAGGAGCACGACCGTACGAGTCGCAGCGTCCGCCGCATGCGTGATGTCCCCGTCGCCCGGGTCGGCGGAGACGTCACGCGGAACCACACGGAACCCGGCCCGGGTGAGGGTCGCTTCGATCCAGTCCGCCCACATGCGGTTCTCCGCCACATAACTGAGGAAGAGATCCGCGGGCAGCGCGGGCCTGCGCCGGGTGAACGCGTCCCGGATCCGCAGTCTGACCTCCTCGCTCACCGGAGGCATCGAGGTGATCTCCTGCTGGGTGACGACCGCGGTGAGCCGTTCGAAAGCCGACAGGAGCGAATTGCTGAGGCCGGCCTCGTCGCCGAACGTGGCGAGGGTCTCCTCGTACGCGTAGTAAGGACGGTAGGGAATCTCCACCGCACCCCAGTACGCGGTGAGTTCGTCACCGGAGAGGTCACGGGGCAGCCGGTCGAACTTCAGCCGGGCAAGCGCCCGGCCGGCGTCGGCCTTCTCCTTCTCGCCTTCGTCGATCCGCATGGGGACGGGGAAGATGGAGATGGGCCGACCGGTGTAGCGCTCGGCGATCTGCCGGGCGACGGAGGCCGCGCCGTCGATGGACTGGTCGCTGAGGGTGAAGCAGTCGACCAGCACGTCCGGGAGGTGGACGGTGCAGATGTCGGCGATATCGCTGAGGCCGGTGCGGCTGTCGATGAGGACGTAGTCGTAGTTGGCCTTCATGTCGTCCCGCAGGGCGTCGAAGAAGTGGCCGCCGCCGAGCCGGTCGTAGAAGTTGTCCCAGTCGAAGGTGGAGACGGTCGCGGAGTACTCACGGTTCTGCCGTCCGGCGGACACGAAGTCGAGCGTGCCGCCCCGTGGGAACTCCCAGCCGAGCTGGTCGGGCGTGAGCGAGACGGCGTGCGGCTGGATCCGGGCGTAGTCACGGTGCCAGTCGTCCGCCCGCTGGGCGGGATTGGTCGCGGCCCAGGCGTATTCGGTGATCAGATCGATCACGCCGGTGGTGGCCCCGAGCGTCGAGGGGTCGAGGAAGGGGTGGAAGAAGCGGTGAAGTCCCGGGGCTTCCAGGTCCCAGTCGACGGCCAGGACCCGTTTGCCGTTGGCGGCGAGGATCCAGGCGGTGTTGGCCAGGGCCATGGTGCGCCCCGTACCGCCCTTGTACGAGTAGAAAGTGACGACGCGCCCGTCACGACCGGCTGTCATACGTCCTCCACATCCGTCGCAGGGTCGTGCATGTCGGGTATGAACTGTGTGTTGCCCATGGGCCCCATCAGCCGGGTCCGTTCACTGTGCCGTCCACCGGCCGGTGGGTAGACCGTGGCATGCCTCAGATACTGCTGGGCGGCCACCTCGACCACTTGCGGCAGAATCTGGCCGAACGCTTCCATGCTGGGTACCCCCTTGGCCGCGACACGGCAGAATGCCCGCCCCTGCTGCATCTTGACCGGCATCGTCTGCTCGAGTCTCTCGGTCAGTTCGGCCTCGGCCGCCCTGCTCTGGTGGTCGTCCCTGCACCAGGGAACGACCATGGTCACCCAGGGCCGGTTCTCCCTGTCGAAGGCTGCGAGCCTCCGTCTCAGGTCGTCGTCCTGCAGAGCCCAGCGATCCACCAGGAGGATCTCCGGCGTGTTGGGCGCCTGCTTTCCCTCTTGCTGTCCGGGCTCCTCGTCGAACGACCCGATGACGGCCTGGTAGTTGAGGGACCGTACGAGCTCTTCGGCGACGTAGGCCAGCGGTCTGACTGCGGCCGGATGGTAGGGGTTCCATTCCTGAGGGTTGTCCCCGTAGTAGTCCGGGTTCCGGCCTTCCGGCAGGTCGTGACGGGTGAGAGCGGCGATGGTGATCCGCATGGGCCTCGGAGCGCCCGCACCGCTGCCCGGTGCACCGAAGGCGCTGGGCACCTTACGGAAATCGAGAGGTCTGCCCGAACCGAGTTGCACGGTGTCGGCGACATGGACGATGCGTTTGGCCAGCTGGTACACGGCTTGTTCGTAATCCTGGGCGA
This sequence comes from Streptomyces sp. NPDC002793, assembly GCF_040295485.1. Taxonomy (NCBI): domain Bacteria; kingdom Bacillati; phylum Actinomycetota; class Actinomycetes; order Kitasatosporales; family Streptomycetaceae; genus Streptomyces; species Streptomyces sp. NPDC002793. The sequence goes on from NZ_JBEOVL010000022.1 coordinate 58,835, forward strand.
ACAGCGTGAGCTTGATCAACCCGTAGAGCCCGTCGCTGACGTAGCGGTCACCGAAGTCCCGGTGATTGAACTGTAATCGTTCGGCCGGCCCTGGCATCTGACTCGGCTGCACCGGGACCCAGAGTGCGGGGACGATCGCCTCGGCGGACTGATTGGACCGGGCTCTGTGGTGAATGGCGCGCTGCTCGAAGGCGTACCACTCCTTGCCGCACATCTCACTGGCGAAATAGCGCGGCGAGAACAGCGGGACGAAGACCCGGCAGTTGGCCAGGACATTGCTCAGCCTCTCGGACCAGCCCTCGCCGGAGCGTATCTCCCGGTCCATGAAACCGGCCGGCGACCCCGCGGGCAGATTGGTCATGGCCATCACATGACCACAGAGATCTTGGAAAAGCCGCTCGACCCACATGTCTGGGTCCGATCCACCGCCGTACCCCGGTGTATGCGCGTAGCTCAGAAAAAAGTACGGCCGATGGTCCGCTCGCTGTTGCGTCATGCGTGCACACGACCCCCGTCCTGTGTGAGCACCCGCATCCCAGGACAGTGGTGAGGGTGCGAGCGAATTCATCATTCCGGAGCGGACTGTGCTCCACCCCCATGGCGTTCGGTCATTCAACGCCGCTTTTCAGTCATCCCTACCCAGAATTCATCGGCAGGTTCCTGCTCCATGACTTTCATGCGGCTCTTCATCCCACTTGTCCCATGCACACCTCCGACCTCGTCCCGGAGCGACCTCAGCAGCTGCTTTCCTCCGACAGTGGGTTCGGCCGCCCCGTCCATCATGTCGAGGGCCTCGGGCACGCCGTCCATGAATGCCGGTACCAGGAGAGAAAGTCCCACGCGTTCGTATGTGTCGGCCAGTAGCCGGGAGAACGGAATCCTGGCGTTCCGCTTCCAGGGCGGCGAGTACTCCCAGGCCCCGTCCAGCGCGTAGAGATCCGTGACATCCAGGAGAGCCCGCAGGCCCGATCTCCGCAGGCCTCGCATCAGCGCGACGGCGAGCGCCCAGGTGTCCCCGGTCATCGTGACTCCGACGGCCCCGTAACCGTGCGGGCGCTTGGTGTTGTCGCCGGCCACGAGCGGGGTCAGCATGGTGAGCCACTCCCCCGCCTCCGAGACCTGCCGGGGCGCGGCCGCCTCCAGCTGTTCCCACGCCCTGCCGACGGCCTCGGCCCACGCCTCTGCCGCCGCATGGCCCAGGCGTGGCGCGGCCGGAGCCTCGTAGCAGTCTCGGTACGGATCCAGGTCCTCGAGGGCGAACGGGAGCCTACCGCCCACGGTGTAATGCCGCACCGGAAGCCAGTCCGGGCTGTCTGAGCCCCTCGTGATGATCCGTTCACCGCCGCCCTCCCGCCGGACCGAGAACCCCTCGCCGACGGCGCGGACCCGTACCCTGCCCGCCTCGCCCGGCCCAGCGATCCGCAGCTCGCCGAGTGTGGGGAGGAACAGCCTGCCGTCCCGGTAGTCCGCGGACACCTCCAGGTCGAGGCCGGACCGCACTGCGGCAGCCGCGGCGTACGACGGGAGGCGCAGCGCCTGGCCCACGGCCTCGGGCCGTTCGGCGTGCAGACCTTCCAGAACATCCAGCAGCCAGGTCCTCGTATACGCGTGCGCGAGGACCCGGTCGAGCGCGGCCGCGCCCTCGTCGGAGGACTCCAGAGTGCCCGCGAGCGTCCACGCCTCGTCCCACCGGGCGCCGCCGCGGCCGTCCAGTGCGTCATGGAGACCTGCGAGAAGCGTACGGGTCAGGTCATGCTGCTCGATGGCCAGTTCCTCACTGTCGGCCAGAGCCGGGGCCACGGTGACAGCGTGTGTACGCGCTTCGATCCCCCGTACCAGCGCATCCAGGTCGGCGCAGTAGACGGAGGGATTGTCGAAGTCGTTCGCCGACCGGTACCGGTGGGTGTAGAGCCCGCCGCCGCACGACCGTACGACGGGGCAGCTGTGGCACGTCTGACTGACACCCGCCAGGCCGAGTTGCCGGGCCCGGACTCCGGGGTGGCCGGCGACGTCGTCGAACGAATGGGAGAACACGTCGAATCCGGTTGCCGCGGCTCCTTCATAGGCGCTCTTGAGGGAGTCGACCTGCTCCAGCTGCCCGTCCGTCTCGACGACCACCAGGTCCGTGGGGGCCAGCCCGAGGGACTCGGTGAGGCTGGGGCCGCCGCTCAGCGTGGAGAGCACCGAGGAGAACAGGCGCACCGGTACCGGGCTGCCCTCCTCCTGCCAGCGGTCGAATACCGCGAGGAGCCACTCGGCGTAGGCCGTGGGCGAACCGTCGGGTCGGGGCGGCGGGGCGTCCCATGTCGCGTGCGGGAGGAGGAAGTCGATGAGTGGGGGGTCGAGCGCGACGAGGGCGTCCAGCACCGCGTGCGGATCGTTCTCGATGTCGACGGTGCACAGGAGTCCGAGATCGAGGTGGCGGTAGCGGTCCTGCCGGAGCAGCTCGACCGCCTTCAGAACGAGGGGATGGCTGCTGCGCCCGTCGGCGTAGCGCCGGTGCCGGTCGTTGGCCGCACGGTCGCCGTCCAGGGAGATACCCACCTTGACGTCGAACTCGTCGAAGAGGTCCAGATACCGGGGGCTGAGCTGAAGTCCGTTGGTGTGGATCCGAAGGTCGAGGCCGGCGACACCGGAAAGGGCGGAACCGAACTCCTCGCAGACGCGCCGCAGTCGGTGCGGGCCCGCCAGCAGAGGCTCCCCTCCGTGCAGGATCACTGTCACGGAGGGCAGTGCATGTGTCTTTGCGTGCTCAGCGAGGCGCTGTGCCGTTTGTGAGATGACATGATCAGAAACCGTCTTGGGCCGGGATCTCCAGCTCTGATCAGCATGTTCATAGACATAGCAATGATCGCAGGCTAGGTCGCACCTGCTATGAACCTTCAGCACGATTTCGCGGAACGGTACCGCGGGGCCTGTCATTCCACCACTCTAGTCCAGGGGCGTCAGGAATCCGACCGTCGGCTACAGCAGCCTATCGGCCGAACGGGTGGAGTTTTTAACGCTTTACGGCGCCACCGTCCCCGCTGTCCTTACAGCGCGGAGTTGAATGTGGAGATCTGTGTCGGGCGGCCGCCTGCAGTCGCGAGCACCCGGCCCATCTTCCTGGCTGCTGCACTACCTGATACCTCGATCTTCGCAAGCGGCACACGACGCTTCGCGACGGCGAAGTTCGGAGTGGATTCGTAGGTCTTCACGGCCGTCCTTGATGGGCTCGTTCCGGACACGGAAACAGCACCGGCACCTGCACCATTGCAGTGTCCGGCGGGACGACTTTACTCTCATGGCCCCGGCGTGCAACTCGACTCGTACCACAGTGACCCGAGCGATTTGCGGCGCTACGCCAAATGGCCCGGAGCCCATTCGAGCAGGACCGGGGTGACCACTACATCGATTACAGGAGTGATCATGACGGCGATTCCCGGACCACTGCAGAGCATGGTCTTCAGGAGCGCTGATCTGCCCGCACTCTTCCACCACACCGACGCCGTCGCCGTCGCCCGCCAGCGCGAGGCGGTCAACACCACCCGCGGCCAGCTGGTCCTGCTCGTGCTGGGCACCGTGCCGGCCGCCCTGCCCTGGCGCGCCGAGGTCGGCGACGGCATCCAACTCCTCGATGGTATCGCGGTGTTGGCCTATCTCGGTGTCCTGATCACGACCTACGCCGGATCTCGGCGGAAAGCAAAGTCGCATTGGCAACTCAACCGCTCCGCAGCGGAGTTCATCAAGTCCAACTGCTGGCGCTACGCGGTCCACGGTTCACCCTTCGACTCGGCCGTCCAGCACCCCGAGGCGGTGTTCGCCAGCCGTCTGGAGGAAGGGCTCCAGGAGCTGCGGAAGGTCGGGTGGAACGATCCGAGGGAGGAGATGGCGGACTCGGGCGGCGGTCTCATCACCGCGTCCATGCGGGAGTTACGGGACAAGGCCTTCACCGTACGCAAGGAGACGTACGTCCGGGACCGGTTGATCGAGCAGCGGCGCTGGTACCGCAGGCGCCGGCTGGTGTCGCGGCGGGGGGCGCTCGTGTGGTCGAGCACCATTGCCGCGCTGACCCTTCCGGCGCTGGTCCTCGCCGTGCTGCAGACCTTCGGCGGCGCGGGGTCGTTCGCGCTCACCGGGACGTTCTCCGCCGCCGCTGCCGCCTGCCTCGCCTGGAACGAGATGCGCCGTCATCACCCGCTGGTGACCGCTCACTCCCTGGTCGAGGAGGACCTGGAGAGCATGCAGGCCGCGATGGAGACCACCCTCACCGAGCGGCAGTGGGCCGCCGCCGTCTTCGAGACCGAGCGGATCGTCTCCCCCGAGCACACCGACTGGCTGGTCCGGCACCGGATGTGAGGCCGCGCCCTCGGCTCAGGCACGCTCCACACCGTCGCGCCAGATGACGGTGACCGGCCGTCCGAGGCTACGGGCGTAGGTCACGATGTCGCCGGTGCCTCCGAGGCCCCGTGCGGGACGGCCGTCCCAGACCGCGAGCAGCCGGTCGCAGTGGTCGGCGATGTAGGCGCCCGCCGCGTAGTAGGCCTCGTCGGTGGAGTGCGGGAAGTCCAGCCGGATCTCACGGGCGGCCCGGGCCTTGAGCGCGTGGTAGCGCTCCAGCTCCGCCTCGTCGGCGAAGCCGGCCTCGTAGTCCCCGCTGGGGATGACCGCGGTCAGCTCCGCGCCATGGGCCAGCGCCAGGTCGGCGAAGAGCTGGTCCGCGCCGACCGCCAGGCTGGAGAGCACCTCCAGGGAGCCCTCATGTCCGCACAGCGCCGACCTCAGCCCTTCGAGCACATGGGCGTGCAGCTCCTGGGGAATGGAACGGTGACCGGTCACTCCGATGCGTTTCACGGACCTGGAACCCCCTGGTGCCTGCCTCTGCGACCCACCGTCCTGACATCCTCTCAAAAGCCGCGGTCCGAACGGGAGCCCCCACCGGGGTTCGACGGGGGCTCACTGGAGTGCGGCGGTGCCCGACGGGGTCAGTACACGTTGACCCCGTACGCGCTCAGCGCTTCGGTGACGGGCTGGAAGAACGTCGTCCCGCCCGAGGAGCAGTTGCCGCTGCCACCCGAGGTGAGACCGATCGCCCGGGGGCCCGCGTGGAGGGGGCCGCCGGAGTCGCCGGGTTCGGCGCACACGTTGGTGCGGATCAGGCCGTGGACGATGTCACCACCGCCGTAGTTGACGCTGGCGTCGAGGCCGGTGACGAAGCCGCTGTGGATTCCGGTGGTGGAGCCCCGCCGGGTGACGCGCATGCCGACCGTGGCGTCGGCCGCGCTGGTGATGTCCTGACTGCCGACGGTGCCGGACTTGGTGACCGAGTCGTTGGTGTAGCGGACGATGCCGTAGTCGTCGACCGGGAAGCTGGATCCCTCGGTGGTGCCGAGGACCGTGGTGCGGGCCGGGTCGGCCCACCAGGTGTCGGCACCTTCGGTGCAGTGTCCGGCCGTCAGGAAGTAGTAGGTGCTGCCGCTGCGGACGTTGAACCCGAGGGAACAGCGCCAGCTCGACGCGTAGACGGCGTCGCCGCCCGAGATCAGCTTGGTCAGCTTTCCGGGAGTGCGCTCGATGCGCAGGGCGCCCGCGTCGGCCCCGGCGGCAGCCTTGATCGTGTCGATCTCCGTCTGCGAGACGGTGCTGTCCACGGTGACGAGCAGCCGGCCGGTCGCCGGGTCGACGTTCCAGGCGCTGCCGGCGACGTCGGCCCGCAGCACGGCCTCTCCTGCCGCGCTGAGCTGGTCGGCACTGTACGTACCGGACGTACCGGCCTGATCGGCGTCGGCTGTGGGGACGGCGAGGGCGGCGACGGCGACGAGGCCCGCGAAGACGGCCGTGATCCGGTTTCGTCTCGCGGCTCCGCCGCTGCGGGGGGTGATGCGCTTGATCCTCACTTGTCATTCCTCCCGAGGGGAGCCGAGGGCCCGCCTGTGGGGTGGCCGGGCCCGTGAGGCGCCGTCATGGGGCGCGGACGCGTCCCGAAACGTGTTCGAATCAGGACACACCACGCTTTTGACGAGCGCTGCTCGGGAGTATCAAGGGGCGTCAATGTGCCATGCAAGGGCGCCTTTCCAGCCATGCCGGCGTGCGGCCACACCGGCCCCGGCAGCCCTGTAGCCGCTGGGGCGGGTGTGCCGGTCCGCCGTGTTCCGCCCGGGACGGTTCAGCCGTCGACGCGGTTCCGCTCCCCCGCCGGGACGGCCACCGTGAGGGTGTTGCCCGGGGGCGGGAAGGGACAGATGAAGTGGTCGGCGAACGCGCACGGCGGCAGCAGGGTGCGGTTGAAGTCGATCCGTACCCTGCCGTCCCCGTCGGGTGCCGGGGGCCGCAGGAAGCGGAAGCGGTAGCTGCTGTTCCCGCTGGTGGCGTCGGCGAAGACGGCCCAGAGCGAGCCGTCGGGTTCGACCGCCACCTGGAGGGTGTGCTCGGCGCCGTCCAGGGTGAAGGCGATCTCGCCCGAGAGTCCCAGCCCCCGCTCGCGTCCGTCGGCGTTGCCGACGCGGACGGTCCGGTCGGACCCGTACGGCCGGAAGGTGCCGTCCAGCGACCACTTCGGGTCGTACGGGGCGGCGTCGATGGTGCGGAAGGCGTGGCGGGCCGGTGACCCCGGGTCGAAGTCCCGTACCGCCCAGAGGCCTTCGCGGCTCAGCACGACCAGTCGGCGCTCCCCCTGCGCCACCCGGGAGGCGTCGACGGGGCCCCGGTCCGCGCCGAGGCGGACCTCGCCGGAGAACGGCTTCGCGTCGACGGTCAGTCCGTCCTCGGGGCCGGCGGTGAGCACGACCCCGTCGTCCTCCTCGCGCCACAGTCCGGGCACGGCCGGAATTCGTTGCTCCGGATGGTCGGCGAGCCAGTGGGTGCCGGTGAGGGAGAGCGGGCCGTGCGGCGCGGCCACGGCGACGATGCGCCCCTCGTGCCAGCGCTGCCAGGCGTGGAACTCCTCGCTGTCCTGCTGTGCGTCCGTGCTCATGCGGTCAACCTTTCCACACCGGCTCGGCCAGGCCGAGGTGCGACCTCAGCGTGGAGCCGGTGTATTCGGAACGGAAGGCCCCGCGTTCCTGGAGGAGCGGGACGACCCGGTCGACGAAGTCGTCGAGACCGCCCGGGGTGAGATGCGGTACGAGGATGAAGCCGTCGGCCGCGTCGGTGGTGACGAACTCCTCCAGCCCGGCGGCGACCGTCTCCGGCGAACCGATGAAGGACTGCCGGGCCGTGGACTCGATGACCGTCCGGCGGATGGACAGCCCCTTGGCCTCCGACAGCTCCCGCCACCTCGCTGCGACGGCGAGCGGGTCCGCCACCCGCACCCTTCCCTGGACCAGGTCCGATTCGGGGTCCGGGTCGATGTCGGGGAGGGGCCCGTCGGGGTCGTACGAGGAGAGGTCGCGGCCCCAGACCTGTTCCAGGGCGAGGATCGCGTTCTGCGGGGAGACCTGCTGCCCGCGGATCTCGGCGGCCCTCTGCTGGGCCTCCGCGTCGGTGTCCCCGACGACGACGGTGACCCCGGGCATGATCTTCAGGTCGGCCGGTTCCCTGCCGTACTTCGCCAGCCGTGCCTTGACGTCGGCGTAGAAGGTCCGTCCGGCCTCCAGGGTGCCGTGCCGGGTGAAGATGACGTCGGCGGCGGACGCGGCGAATTCCCGGCCCGCGTCGGAGTCCCCGGCCTGGATGACGACGGGGTGCCCCTGGGGTGAGCGGGGGACGGTGAACTCCCCGGTGATGTCGAAGTGCTGCCCGGAGTGGGCGAACGGACGCGAGGTGCCGTCCGGCGTCCAGGAGTCCCACAGTTCCCTGGCAGTGGAGACGAATTCGGCGGCGCGGGTGTACCGGTCGGCCCGGTCCAGGTAGCCGCCCCGGCGGAAGTTCTCGCCGGTGAAGGCGTCGGACGAGGTCACCACGTTCCATGCGGCCCGGCCCGCGCTGAGGTGGTCGAGCGTGGCGAGGCGGCGGGCGAGTTCGTAGGGCTCGTTGAAGGTGGCGTTGACCGTGGCGGCGAGCCCGAGACGTTCGGTGACGGCGGCCAGGGCGTTCAGGACGGTGAGGGATTCGGGGCGGCCCACCACGTCCAGGTCATGGATGCGGCCGTTGTGCTCGCGCAGCCGCAGCCCTTCCGCGAGGAAGAAGAAGTCGAACTTCCCGCGCTCGGCGGTCCTGGCCAGGTGCTCGAAGGAGGAGAAGTCGATCTGGCTCCGGGAGCGGGGGTCGGTCCACACGGTGGTGCTGTTGACGCCCGGGAAGTGGGCGGCGAGGTGCATCTGCTTCATGACGTCCCTTCCGAGGCGGTCCTCGCGAGCGTGTGACGGTTGGCCGGCCGGACCAGGCCCAGGTGCTCGCGGAGTGTGCCGCCCGGGTAGAAGGTGCGGAAGAGGCTGCGGTGCTGGAGCAGGGCCACGGTTCCGTTGACGATCCTTTCGAGGTCGCGCTCGGGTGTGAGGGGCCTGAGGTGGAAGCCGTCCACCGCTCCGCTCCGGTGCCACTGGGTGATGAGCTCGGCGAGGTCCACCGGGCCGCCCCGGAAGTAGGTCCCCCGCGCCGCGAGCTGCGGGCCGCTCACCAGCCCGGGTTCGGGTGCCGTCTCGGCGTCGCCGAGGTCGACGGTGAGGGCGGCCAGGACCCGCAGGCTGTCGGGGTCCCGTCCGTGGGCAGCCGCACCCCGGCGCACGTCCTCGCGGAGCGAGGCCGCCTGCCCGGGTGAGGTGGCCCGTACGTAGACGATGTCGGCGTGCCGCGCGGCGGCCTCCCGGGCCGGGCCGCTCGTCCCGTCGATGACGGTGACGGGCCGGCCCTGCGGCGGGCGGGGCACGATGGCCGGGCCACGGACCGAGAAGGTGCTGCCCCGGAAGTCGACGTAGTGCAGTTTGTCGCGGTCGATGAAACGGCCGGTGGCGACGTCCCGGATCTCCGCGTCGTCCTCCCAGCTGTCCCACAGCCGTGCCCCGGCGTCGGCGACCTCCCCGGCCTCCTGCCACAGCGCGGTGGCGGGTGCGGCGGGGCGCCGGCCGAACAGCCGGGCCTCGGTCTCGGTCGTCGACACGTCGGCGTGCCAGCCGGCCCGGCCCTTGCTGACCCAGTCGAGGGTGGCGACGGCGGACGAGACGTGGAAGGGCTCGGTGTGGGTCGTGGTGACGGTCGGCACGAGGCCGATCCTGGTGGTGGCCGGGGCCACGCGGGCCAGTACGGCGAGCGCGTCGGGGCCGGGGCGGGCGAAGGAGTCGTGCAGGGTGACGAAGTCGAGTGCGCCCTTTTCGGCGAGGCGGGCGAGCTCGACGTGGGAGCGGGCGTCGTAGCGTGGCGGGCCGCCGATCTCGGCGGCGATGTGGAGTGGCCTGGTGGCGGACATGCGGGACCTCTCGGGTCAGTTCTCGGTCTTGGGGAGGCCGGGCGGGTTGAGCTCCGACTTCTCGACGGCCTCGTCGGACAGGCCCCAGCGCTCCAGCACCTCGGCGTAGGAGCCGTCCTGGATGATGTGGTCGATCGCCGCTCCGTACGCCTCGGCCAGACCGCTGCCCTTCTTCGTGGTGGCGGCGATCTTTCCCTGGATGCCGTCACCTCCGCCGGAGAGCGTCCCGATGATCTCGGACTGTCCGGCCGAGGCCACGTGGTAGTGGGCCGAGGGGCTCGGGCCGAGGTAGGCGTCGATGCGGCCCGACTGGAGGGCCAGGTAGTAGTCCGTGTCCTTCTGGAAGTACGTGATATCCACCGGCTTCCGCCCGGCCTCCACGTTCACCTCGTTCCAGTCGACGAGGATCTTCTCCTGGTTGGTTCCGGAGGCAACGGAGATCTTCTTTCCCGCCACGTCCGCCGGGCCCTTCACCTTCCAGCCGCTTCCCTTCCTGGCCTCGAAGGCGATGTTGTCGAGCCGGTACGTCGCGAAGTCGTACTTCTTCTTGCGCTCCTCCGTCACCGTGACGTTGGAGAGGACCCCGTCGAACTTGGAGCTGTCCAGCCCGACGAAGAGGTTCTCCCAGGAGACCTCCTCGAACTCCGGCTCCAGGCCCAGCGTGTCGGCGATCAGGGTCGCGAGGTCGATCTCGCTCCCGATCCGGGTCCTGTCGTCGGTCGCGTAGAAGCCGAGCGGTGGCGAGGCGTCGGCGCTCGCGCCCAGCCGGAGGGTGCCGCGTTCGCGGACGGCGGCGGGCACCCGGGCGGCTATGGCGTCCACCTTCTCGCCCCTGATCCGGTTCTGGTCGGGGCCGATGTTGACGCCGGTGTCCTTCTCGCCCTTCGGGCGGATCACGTCCTCGGCCGCGTCGCTGCCGCCGCACGCGGTGAGCAGCCCGGCGGCGGTGAGTGCGGCGAGGGCGGCGGTGAGGGTGCGGCGGACGGACACGTGGCTGCTCCTTGACTGCGGCATGGTTCAGAGGACCTTGGAGAGGAAGGCGCGGGTGCGTTCCTGGACCGGGTGGTCGAGTACGTCGGCGGGCGGGCCCTGCTCGACGATCCGCCCCTCGTCCATGAAGACGACGGTGTCGGCGACCTCGCGGGCGAAGCCGATCTCGTGCGTGACGACGATCATCGTGGTGCCCCCGTGCGCCAGGTCCTTGATGACGTCGAGCACCTCACCGACGAGCTCGGGGTCGAGCGCCGAGGTCGGCTCGTCGAAGAGCAGCAGTTTCGGTTCCAGGGCGAGGGCGCGGGCGATGGCGACGCGCTGCTGCTGGCCTCCGGAGAGCTGCTTGGGGTAGGCCCCGGCCTTGTCGGCGAGCCCGACCCGGGCCAGAAGTTTCCCGGCCGCGGCGACGGCGTCCTTGCGGGGGCGCCCGAGGGCGGCGACCGGGGCCTCGATGACGTTCTCGAGGACGGTGAGGTGCGGGAAGAGGTTGAAGTTCTGGAAGACGAAGCCGATCCGGGTGCGCTGGCGCAGGACCTCACGCTCGCGCAGTTCGTACAGCTTGTCGCCGGCCCTGCGGTAGCCGACCAGGGTGCCGTCGACGCTGATCCAGCCCCGGTCGACCTTCTCCAGGTGGTTGATGGTGCGCAGCAGGGTCGATTTCCCCGACCCGGAGGGGCCGAGGACGACGGTGACCTCTCCGGCGCGTACGGCCAGATCGATGCCGCGGAGCACTTCGAGCGAGCCGAAGCTCTTGTGGACGGACCGGATCTCGACCATGGCGTCGGAGCCGGTGACTTCTTCCGTGGGTGCGCTCATCGCACGGCCCCCTTGGCGTAGTGACGTTCGACGTAGTGCTGGAGGACGGAGAGCACGGTGGTGAGGAGGATGTACCAGACGGTGGCGACCATGAGCAGGGGCACCACCCGGCCGTTGCGTCCGTAGACGACCTGGACCTGGTAGAAGAGTTCGCCGATCGCCATCACGGAGACGATCGAGGTGCCTTTGAAGAGGGAGATGATCTCGTTGGCGGCGTTCGGCAGGATCGAGCGCATCGCCTGGGGCAGCACGATGCGCCGCAGCTGCCTCAACCGTGGGATCCCGAGCGCGGCCGCCGCTTCCAGCTGGCCGCTGTCCACGGCCAGTACACCGCCCCGGACGATCTCCGCGGCGTACGCCGCCTGGTGCAGGGCGAGTCCGAGGACGGCGGCGCTCATCGCGCCGACGAGGTTCATCGTGTCGAAGGAGACGAATCCGGGTCCGAACGGGATGCCGAACCGTATCTCCTCGTAGAGGTAGGCCAGGTTGAACCAGAACAGCAGCTGGACGATGAGCGGGATGGAGCGGAACGCCCAGACGTACGCGTACGAGACCGCCCTGAGGAACGGGCTGGCGGACAGCCGCATGACGGCCAGTGCGATGCCGAGTGCGAAGCCGATGACCGTGCCGTAGAAGGTCAGCTGCAGGGTCACCCAGACGGCTCGCAAAATCGTCTCGGTGGTGACGAAGCGGGCGAAGACGTCCCATTCCCAGCCGGGATTGGTGATCAGGCCGTGCAGGAACTGGGCGAGCAGCACGGTCGTGGCGGCGACGGCCACCCAGCGCCAGGGGTGGCGTACGGGGACGATTTTCAGAGCGGCGTACGCGTCGGCGGCCGGCGGTTGCCCGGCGGTGGCGGGCGGGGCCTGTGGATGGACGGGTGGATCGCTGGTCAGCGACATGAAGGAGTTTCCTTCTGCGACAGGAGAGGTGGAGGGGCCGTGCTCAGGCGGTGCGGCGGACCCGACAGGAGAGGTCGCGCAGGAACGCGAGCGCCGCGCGGGCGGTGGCGTCGTTCTGCCGGAAGGCCGGGCCGCCGGTGCGCGGCCGGGTGAAGGCACCGCTGGAGCGCGCGGTGGTGTAGGGGCCGAGGGCGAAGCGGCGCGGGTGGGGGCGGCCGTCGCGGTCCAGGATCCGGCTGTCGGCGGGGTCGACGGAGAGGAGCCCGGTGTCGGTGCCGGCCGCGCCGTCCTGGTGGAGTCCGCGCAGCAGGCTGCTGCGGGTCGCGCGGAGCGACGGGTCGGGCAGCCGGGCCTCGACCAGGGCGCGGGCCTCGGTGTGGGCGCCGGGCACGGTGGTGCTGCGGGCGCGGAAGACGCCCTGTGCCTCGTCGGTCTCGACGGTCATGCCGGCGCCGAGGAAGCGGACGACCCCGGCCCGTGAGAGGGCGAGGAGCTGGCGCAGCCTGGGGCCGGGCGGTCCGGAGGCGAGGTAGCTGAAGAAGCTGTGCCACCGTTCACCTATGTCGCCGAAGCTGGTCAACTGCCCGTAGACGGAGAGGAGTCCGAGGAACACGGCGAGGTCGGGGCTGTGCCGGGGGTCGTGCCGCCGGTCGAGGTCGGCCGTGATGTGGGCACGCATCCCGTCCTGCAGTGCGTCGTACGAGGTGTGACGCACTCCTTCGAGCGGCCGGTCGAGCGCGTCGAGGTCGAGCCGGTCGGCGGGGTCGGGGACGGCCGAGGCGACGAGGGCGGCGAGTTCGGGGCTGCCTGGCTCGGTGGCGGCGTACGTCTCCTCGAAGGCGGCCTGATCCATGGCGGTGCGCTCGGGGTGGGCGGTGAAGAGCCGCTGGTAGTGGGCGTGGCCCAGCTCCTTGGTGACCAGCGGCCAGAGGTCGCGCCGGAAGTCCACGGGGCCGGGACGGTTCAGGATCTCCTCCGCCTGGGCGGTGCCGAAGTGGCGCGGCAGGGACGGTGGTTCGCCCTGCAGGGTGTAGCCGATCTTGGAGTGGTACGGGACGCCTCGGCGTGACCCGACGTACAGGACGGGCTCCTTGCCGGAGGGGACGTAGGCCCCGTTCTCGTAGCGGCCGCCGCGGCCTTCGGTGAGGAGCACCATCAGGTCGATGAAGGCGAGGCCGAAGCCGCGCACGAGGACGGGTTCGCCGGCCGGAAGGGCCGTCAGGTCGGTGTCGGCGGTGAAGTCGGGCGGCAGGTGGACGAGGCCGTGGCGGGCGGCAAAGCCTGCCAGCTCCCGCTGTTCCGGCGCCGGTTCGGCGTCCAGGTGGCCCACGGTGAGGACGACGAGGTCGGCGAGGAGCGGTTCGGCGCGCCCCTCGATCAGGACGAGCTGCGAGCCGTCGCGGGGGCCCGAGAGGCGCAGGGCGACCCCGGTGTGTTCGTGGACGGTGATGCCGGGAGGGAGCGCGGCGAGCGCCTGCTCGTGGACCCAGCGCAGGTAGGCGCTCTGCAGTCGTCGGCTGGGGAAGTCCTGGGGTCCGAGGCCGCGGATCTCCCTCAGGACGGCGGGGTCGGCGGAGATCACGGTCCGCCCGTCACGGACGTCACCGGCCCAGGTGTGCAGGGTGGGTCCTGGGCTCACGGGACCGTCCATCCGGACCGTGTCGTCGGTGAACATGGTGACGTCCTCGGCCATGGAGTTCATCCGGAGCAGCGGGGACTGGTCCTGCCGCCAGATCCGGCCACCGCCCGGCGGGTGGGGGTCGACGAGGTGGATGTCCAGGGGCCGGTTCCCGTACAGCTCGCGGGCGTTGGCGGCTATGCGTTCGATGACGCCGGTGCCGCGCGGCCCGGCGCCGATGACGACGAGCACCGGTGCGGCGTTCATCGTGCGCCCGCCGTGCCGCGGGCGTAGTGGCGCTCGACGTAGTACTGCCCGATGGACAGGAGCGAGGTGACGGCCACGTACCAGAGGGTGGCGACCAGCAGCAGGGGGATGACCTCGTAGGTGCGGTGGTAGACGAGCTGCACGGAGTAGAGCAGGTCCTGCACGGCGATGATGCTGACGATCGAGGTGCCCTTCAGCGTCCCGATCAGCATGTTGCCCGCGGGCGGGACGATGGAGCGCATGGCCTGGGGAAGCACGATCCGCCGCAGTCTGCGCCACGGCCGGAGGCCGAGTGACTGGGCCGCCTCCAGTTGTCCGCGTTCGACGGAGAGGATGCCGCCGCGCACCACTTCGGCGGCGTACGCGGCCTCGTGGAGCGTGAGACCGATGACGGCGACGGCGACCGGGCCGAGGAGATTGACCGTGTCGACGCCCAGGATCGTCGGGTAGAGGGCGCCGATGTTGAACCAGAACAGCAGCTGGACCAGGATCGGTGTCGACCGGAACAGCCAGATGTAGCCCCAGCTCACCGCCTGGAGCACCCGGTTCCCGGAGAGTCTGCACACCGCGAGCAGGGTGCCGAGTGCGAAGCCGAGCACCATGACGAGGCCGGTGAGCCACAGGGTCAGGCCGAGGCCCCGCAGCACCGACTCGGTCGTCAGGTAGGCGCCGACGACGTCCCACTGGAAGGCGTCGTTGCGGACGACGGAGACCAGGGCGCCGGCGAGGAGGAGCAGGACGACGACGGCCGCCGCCCACTGGCCGGTCCGGCGTACGGGGACGATGCGTGGAGGGGATTCCTCGACGTGCCTGCCCGGGGCCGGAAGTGACGGGGCATGGGTTTCTGTCTGCGCGGACATGCGAAGGCTCCGTGGATGCAGAGATCGAACACGGGGCGTGCCTTCAGCGCGGAACACAACGTGGCCCGGGCCCCTCAGCGCCGGTCCGCCTCCGACAAAAGCGCCACCGGGGTCCGTTGTCAAGCTTGTCCACAGTGTGAGCCGTACGTCTCAGCTCGGTTGACGCGCAACCGGATGCCTGTTCCACTTGGGCCATGTATTCGCAGCTGTGGCTGGTCACGCGCTCCCACATCGACTTCGGTCGCGTGTGGTCCTGTTCCTGTTGAGCTGACCCCCCTGCGTCTTTCGTTCCTCCCGCTCGCGCCCTCGTCGGCGCTCGAGCGGTTTCCCCGCGTTCCTTCACGCACACAACACCGCTCGGCCCTCCCCTCGTACAGCTGATCTCCCGCCCCGACGCTCCGTGCTGCCCAGGCACCGGAGCGCGGTCGACGAACCCGGAGAAACTCCGTCATGCCCCGAACCCGGCAGACCTCTGCCTTCGCACTGATCACCGCGGCCGCCCTCTCGCTCACCGCATGCGGATCGGGTGACCCGGCCGCACCTGCCGGGCCGGCCGCGGTCAAGGGAAGGACCCCGACGGCCGATGTGGTCTCGTCGGTGAAGAAGAACGACGCCGCCGTGCGGCTGCTGCCCGCGAAGGTGCGCGACTCGGGCTCCCTCTCTCTCGCCACCGCCGTCGGTGCTCCGCCCGGGGCGTTCTACCGGGAGGACGGCAAGACGCTCACCGGCGCCGACATCGACTTCGCCGACGCGGTGGCCAAGT
The DNA here is from genome assembly GCF_040295485.1 of Streptomyces sp. NPDC002793. Classification (NCBI taxonomy): domain Bacteria; kingdom Bacillati; phylum Actinomycetota; class Actinomycetes; order Kitasatosporales; family Streptomycetaceae; genus Streptomyces; species Streptomyces sp. NPDC002793. The sequence goes on from NZ_JBEOVL010000022.1 coordinate 74,376, forward strand.
CGCTCGGGCTGGAGCTGAAGCGGGAGGTCGCCTCCTTCGAGGCGATCCTGCCGGCCCTCGACAGTGGCAAGTACGACCTGGGCACGGGCAACTTCGGCGTGACGGAGGAACGCCGGAGGACCATCGACTTCGTGACGTACATCAACGACGGACAGGGGTTCGCCGTCCGCGACGACAGCGGCCTGGAGGAGGTCACCGACCTGACGCAGCTCTGCGGCCTGACCGTGGGCACCGGTGCGGGGACCACCTTCGAGGCGACCCTGGAGGAGAACAGGCACCGGTGCGCCGACGTCGGCGAGGAGGCGTACGAGGTCAAGACGTACGCCGACCAGGCCGCGGTCTGGATCTCGCTCCAGCAGGGCCGCAGCGACGTCCTGATGTCGACGATCAACGGACTGCGCTACGCCGTCACCCAGCAGGAGGGGCTGCGCTTCCTCAACGAGTACAAGCGGCTCGACGTCGGCTTCGCCTTCAAGAAGGGAACCCCGCTGGCACCCGCCTTCCAGGCCGCGGTCAACGGCCTCAAGGCCGACGGGACCTACGACCGCATCCTGAAGAAGTGGGGCACCACCGGGTCGGCGATCCGGACGTCGCGGATCTCCCCGCCCGAGATCGGGTGAGGGCGGCGGACACGGCCGCCTGACTGACGGTCAGCAGTCGCAGCCGCAGTCACAGCCGTCGCAGCAGTTGCCGCACTTGTCACAGCAGCTGCAGCACTCGCAGCAGCCCTCGCACCAGTCACTGCAGCTGTTGTTACGGCAGAGCCCTTCGTGCTCCTGCCCGCTCCACGGGCCGTTGTAGCTGTTGGCGCAGCACATCTGGCAGGTGCAGGCGAGGCCGGCCCAGACGAGGCAGCCGGCTATGAGGCCGCGCCGGTTGCGGGGCGGCTCGGGCGGGAGCGGCGGTCCGGGAGGGCCGCCGGGTGTCGGCGCGTACGGATTGCCGGGCGCCGGCCCGAAGGCCCCCGAGAGCTGCCCGTCCCCCTGGTGCGAGCACGACGTGGAGCCGAAGGCCCGGTCGACGGAGCGCCGCAGCTCGTGGACCAGGAGCACGTGCGCGAGCGTGCCGTCGGTGAACTCCGCGTCCCGCATCGCCAGGCGCACACCGTGCAGCGCGTCGTCACAGAGGCGGCGGGCCTCGGTGAGCGGTGTACCGGTCGCGGTCAGCGGGTTCCAGGCCCCCGACGCGGCGTCGGCCTCACGGTCCTCGACGGCGTCCAGCAGATGGGCGAGCCGCCCGAAGAGCCGTCCGGCCTCGGCGAGCGGGACCACGTTCTGCGGCTTGCCGGCGAGCAGGGCGGTGTGCGCGAAGGCCGCGGCCGTGGCCGTCTCGGTCGGTTCGGTCACCGTCAGGAGCGGGGTGCCGGGGCCGGCGAGGGACTCGATGCCGGTCTGCCGGTCGACCGCGTCGACCAGGACCGCCGTGTCGAAGCCGAGCTCGGCCCCGGTGCGCGCCCCGGCCCTGTCCCAGCCCGCGGCGACCCGGCGTGCCGCCGCGGCCACCGGGCGTCGCCTCAACAGTCCGTCCCGGTCCGCCACATGGTCGCGCACCTTCGCGGACGCCAGCACGAGCGACACGGCGGCGGCGAGCCGGGCCCCCTCGCCGCGGGCGACCGGAGCCGTCCTCATCGAGCGCAGCGGGCAGGGGCCCGCGGTGCGCCGCAGACCCGCGGACGGCGCGGACTGAGCCTCCGTCAGGACCGAGACGATCAGCCCGTCATAGTTCGTGACGACGCGGGCGAACTGCCCGTGGTCGGCTCGGAGTGCGAGACAGAGACCGCAGAGATGAGCCATCCACTCCGTCTTGAGCCCTTCGGTCAGTCGATGGGTACACGGCCTCACGATTCCGAACATGACGATCCCCCGGTGGCTGTTCATGTGACGAGTCGCGCCGTGCACCGGCGCGCGGCGTGCATCGTATCGAGCGGTCCGTTCACCCGTACGCCCCCCATCTCACCCGTACGGAGGGGAGCGTCATATTTTCCTTCCGCAAGCCCCCTTATGCGGTAGGAACCCTGACGAATCGCCACATCTTCTGCACCAGTAGCGTCACGAATCGCCTACTCGGCGCCTATCCCCTTGGCGCTGTGTCCGCATCATGGTCGACCATAGGGATAGGAAAGAGATACGGAACACCAACGAACAGCGGTGAGAGGAGGCGTCCATGGGATCGGTGCGCAAGGCAAGCGCCTGGCTGGGCCTCGTGGAGGACAACGACGAGCGGTACTACGACGACGAGTACTCCGAGGATGCTGAGACCGGCACGAATCAGCCATGGGTGACCGACCCCCGTGTGCAGGTCGCCTCCGAGAAGGCCGAGGACAAGGGCCGTCGGATCGCCACCGTCACCCCGGACAGCTTCCGGGACGCGCGCGCCATCGGTGAGCTGTTCCGGGAGGGTGTGCCGGTGATCGTCAACCTCACCGCGATGGACTCCGGCGACGCCAAGCGCGTCGTGGACTTCGCCGCGGGGCTGATCTTCGGCCTGCACGGCTCGATCGACCGCGTGGCGACCCGGGTCTTCCTGCTGTCCCCGGCCCACACCCAGGTGGTCAACGGCGAAGCCGTCGGCCGGCCGGCCGACGGCTTCTTCAACCAGAGCTGAGCAGGGCGCTCGCCGGAACGTCCTACCGGAAGGCGTCCAGCCCGGTGAGCGCCTTGCCCAGCACCAGCTGGTGCATCTCCACGGTGCCCTCGTAGGTGAGCACCGACTCCAGATTCGTCGCGTGCCGCATCACCGGGTACTCCAGCGAGATTCCGTTGGCCCCGAGAATCGTCCGCGCCGTGCGGCAGATCTCGATCGCCTCACGCACGTTGTTGAGCTTTCCGAAGCTGATCTGCTCGGGGCGGATCCTGCCCGCGTCCATCCGCCGGCCCAGGTGGTGTGCGAGCAGGATGCCCTTGTGGAGCTCCAGGGCCATGTCCGCGAGCTTGGCCTGGGTCAGCTGGAATCCGCCGATGGGCCTGCCGAACTGCTCCCGGGTCCTCGCGTAGTCCAGAGCCGCGTCGAAGCTGGCCCGCGCGGCGCCCATGGCTCCCCAGACGATTCCGTAGCGGGCGTGGCTGAGGCAGCTGAGCGGGCCGCGCAGTCCGGTGGCCCCGGGCAGGACCGCGTCGGCGGGCAGCCGTACGCCGTCCAGGACCAGCTCACTGGTGACCGAGGCGCGCAGCGACCACTTGTGCCTGATCTCGGGTGCGGTGAAGCCGGGGCTGTCCGTCGGCACGACGAAGCCACGGATCCCCGAGCCGCCGCCCGCCCGGTCGGTCTGCGCCCATACGACGGCCACCCCGGCGACGGACCCGTTGGTGATCCACATCTTGCGGCCGGTGAGGATCCAGTCCCCTCCGTCCCGCTCGGCATACGTCCGCATCCCGGCGGGGTCCGAGCCGTGGTCGGGTTCGGTGAGGCCGAAACAGCCGATGATCTCACCGGCCGCCATGCCGGGGAGCCACCGCTGCTTCTGCTCCTCGGATCCGAAGCGGTGGATGGCGTACATGGCGAGGGAGCCCTGGACGGAGACCAGGGAGCGGATGCCGGAGTCTGCGGCCTCCAGCTCCAGACAGGCCAGCCCGTACTGGACCGCACTCGCCCCGGCGCAGCCGTACCCCTGGAGTGACATGCCCAGGGCGCCGAGCGAGCCCAGCTCCCGGGCCAGCTCGCGGATGCCGGGCAGCTCGCCGTTCTCGTACCACTCGGCGATGTGCGGGAGCACCCGGTCGGCGGCCCAGCCGCGCACGGTGTCGCGGATCGCGAGGTCCTCGGGGCCGAGGAGGTCGTCGATGCCGAGGGGGTCACCCGGATCGAACGGCGGGGCCTTCGGCGGCGCCGAGGGCTTGGCGGACTCGGTGGTGGACATGGGCGCCTCCGGCGGCTCGCACAGTACGGAAACGCGCCACGAGGCAGTGGTCAAGGCGCCGTGCCGACGTTACGGCTCAGCGTGCTGATCGTCCAGGGCCCGTGGCCTCGACGGTCTCGCGCCTGGACCTCGGGGCCGGGAGCGAGGGGGGAACGGACGCGGCGGTGCCGGGTCCCGCGGGCCGCTCGGGCATGGCGGCCGACGGCTTCCGGCAGACGTCCTTCACCGGCGGACAGTCCATGACGCGCGGCAGGCGCAGCGCCGCCAGCGCCCCGAGCAGCAGCAGCCCTGCGCTGACCACCAGCGTGAGGTGCAGACCGTCGACGAAGGCGTGCCGGGCCGTGTCCCGCAGCAGGTCGCCCATGGGGCCGCCCAGCCGGCCGGCCACCTGGTAGGCCTCGCCCAGCGAACGCGAGGCCGCCGATCCGGCGGCGGCGGGCACGCCCTCCTCATGGAGCCGGGCCAGCCCGGGGGCGTAGGCCGCGTTCATCACGCTGCCGAGCAGGGCGATCCCCATGCCCGCGCCCAGCTGGTACGAGGTCTCGCCGATCGCTGCCGCGCCCCCCGCCCGCTCGGCGGGTGCCTCGCTGAGCATGGATTCGTATGCCCCGAAGAGCGTGGACTGCAGCCCGAATCCCAGCAGCACGAAGCCGACGGTCAGCAGTACCGGGCGGTCGTGCTGGCCCATCAGGGTCAGCAGGAGCACCGAGGCCGCCGTCAGCACGAAGCCCCAGCCGACCATCCGGCGGGGACCGACGCGGCTCAGGGTGTACGAACCCGTGGCACCGGCCGCCATCGCGGCGAACGTCAGCGGCAGCAGCCGCAGGCCGGTCTCCAGCGGACTCAGGTCCAGAACCAGTTGGAGGTACTGGACCGCTATCAGTTCGAGGCCCACCAGGGCCAGCATCGCGAGCACGATGCAGCCGACCGCGGTGGTGAAGGCGGGACGGGAGAACATCGCGATGTCGATCAGGGGGTGTGCGCGCCGCTTCTGCCTGCGCACGAAGAGGACGACCAGCGCGGCGCCGGCGAGCAGCGGGGCCAGGGTGGTGAGGTGCAGCAGCCCCTCACCGCCGCCGATCCGCTTGATCCCGAGGACGACCCCGAGCACACCGGCCGCGGCCATCAGCGCACCGAGCACGTCCCAGGGGCCGTCGTCCTCACCTCGGGACTCGGGCAGCAGCAGGCGCCCGACGGGGAGGAGCAGCACCATGAGCGGGATGTTGATCAGGAAGACCGAGCCCCACCAGTAGTGCTCGACGAGGAAACCGCCGATGACGGGCCCGGTCGCGGCGCCGACCGCGGCGACCGCGGTCCAGACGCCGATGGCCATGGCCCGCTCGCGGCGGTCGGGGAAGACCTGGCGGAGTATCGACAGCGTGGCCGGCATGATCATCGCGCCACCCACGCCGAGCAGGGCGCGCGCGGCGATCAGCACTCCGGGCGAGTCGGCGGCCGCGGCGAGCGCGGAGGCGACGCCGAAGAGGGCGTAACCGAAGAGGAGGACGCGCCGTCTGCCGATCCGGTCGCCGAGCGTGCCGAACAGGATCAGCAGCGAGGCGCAGACCAACGGGTAGGCGTCCACGATCCACAGCAGGCCGACGGCGCTGGGCCGCAGGTCCTCGGTGACGGCCGGGACGGCGACGTGCAGCACCGTCGCGTCCAGCGCGACGAGCAGCAGACTGAGACAGAGGACGACGAGGACGAACCAGCGGTTGGCACCGTCGGCTGCCGCGCGCAGCCTGCTCACGGCCGTGGATGTCCCGGTCATGTACGTACCTCCCACAATGAGTCCCTCGCGCTCGGCAGACCCGCAGGGGATCCGGCTCACGGTGTCCCCCGGGCCCGGCATCGACGGGCGAGTGAGCCGCCAGCGTACGCGAGTTCCCGGTGACCACACGTGGTGCAGCTCATACGTTCACCAGCCACCGAGTGTGTCCTACGCCACTCCACCCCCTGCACGCGGGGTGACGCCCGGACCGCTACGCCGACGCCGCGGCGGGGCCGCCGCCGGTCGGTCGGCGACTCCCTCCAATGGCCCCGCATCCACGCGGCGCGGTCACGATTTGATCATTCCATCGACACCCAAACATTTCTACGAATAGCGCTCGGAACGAATAGCCGAACCGCGCACACCATTCATCGACCCACGGGGAATAGATGCCTGTCTGAGACAAAGTCCACATCACATCGTCATCACAAAGAGACGGGATCGGCCGGATCCCGCACTCACTCGCTGTAACGTCCATTGCGTGCGTACCGACATCTTTGCCCGTCTGGACCGGGAGCCGGAACCGCCGAAGATAGAGACCCCGCGGATGAGTCGCCACCGCATCGCTCTCTTCGGCGGGACTTTGGCGTTCTATCTCGCCATCGTCGTCGCCGTGCTGGTCTCGTCCTGGCTGGTGGCCCTCGACTGGAAGGTCATGCTGTTCCGGCCCTATCAGCAGTGGCCCGAACTCCACGCCTTCCTCGACTACTACGTCGTGCTCGGCCAGCGTGGCCCCACGGCCGTGATGGTCGCCTCCTGGCTCGGCTGGCGCTCCTGGCGCCAGCACACGCTGCGCCCGCTGCTCACGCTGGGCGCCTCCCTGCTGCTGCTCAATCTGTCGGTGGGCGCGGTAAAGCTGGGCCTGGGGCGCCTGGGCCCGCACTACGCCACTCAGATCGGCTCGGCGGAGCTCTACGCCGGCGGCGATATATTTCCTTCGGGACACACCGCCAACGCCGTGGTGACCTGGGGAATCCTCGCCTACCTGGCCACCACCCCGCGCGCGAGGCGCTATCTGTCGGCGCTCTCCGCGTTCGTCTCCCTGGGCGTGGGACTCACCACCGTCTACATCGGCACCCACTGGCTCAGCGACGTCCTGCTGGGCTGGGCGGCCGGCCTGCTGATCCTGCTGGCACTGCCCTGGTTCGAGCCGCTGATCACGCGTGCCGAGACCCTGATCCTCTCGGTGCGCGAGCAGTGGCGGGCCCGCCGCCGCAGGCTCCGGGAGTCCGTTCCTCCCCCTCCCGTAACGCCGGGACCAGTCCTGCTGCCGCAGTCCATGGCCGGCGGAGCGACCGCCGAGGATGTCCAGGAGGCCACGAGCAGCGCTCCGGCAGCCGGGACGGCGGGAACAGCGGGCGGTCACCAGGGCGCGGCCGTCAGGACCCGGGCACACCCGGCGCACCCCGCGCGGCCGGACCGGACGACGCTGAGCCCGGCCGCCTCCCGCCGGCCACCGCACGCCGACCGCTCACCACGGAGCGGCGCGGGGCCGTCCCGCCCGGTGGCGGGCGGCCCGGTCGCCCCCTGACCTGGGCGAAGGGCATGCGTCGCCGCTCCCGCAACGAAGAAGGCCCCGACTCCGGTCGGGGCCTTCCGTCGGTCGGGGCCGGGTTCAGCCGACCCAGCAGCGGGTGACGGTCGCGGCGTCCACCTCGAAGTTGATGCGTCCGCCACGGAACTCCATGGTGATGACGGTGCCCGGCGGGAGAGCCCGGACCGTGCTCCAGCCACGGTCCCTGGCCTGCCGTTCGGCAGCCTCGGCGTCGAGGCCGAGGTAGGACTCGGGGGTGTCGTCCGGCTGGGCGGGAGGGGTCGGTACAGGTGCCATACCTCTCACCGTAGGCCGCCCGGCGCCGGGACGGAAGCGATGGCGATCACCGTCCCCGGGCATCTCCCCGTCCCTCGGCGGTCACGCTTGTGTCACAGGATCCCTACGGGCGTTTACGGGGAGCCACTTCACCCGAACAGCATCCGGACGACGCGTCACCGATAATTCTCACCGGTCCGCGAAATGCCCGGCGAAGGTCCACCGGATGGAATTACCGGAGATCAGGGGGTGTACACGGCCCCTTTTCCCGGCCCCCTCGGAAAGAAGAATATACGGGCAGGCCATCTGGAATTCACCCTCCCTTATGCGGGCCTTACTTTCCCTCGCCCGACGGCCGTCGGCCCGCCACCCAAGCGCGCCGACGGCCACACCCATCCGGAATGCAACCGTCCGGGATACGGCTCCCGGACCACGGGCCCGGGCGCACCGACTCAGGCCCGTCCTCGGTGGAGCACCCCCACCGCCTTGTCACGCAACGCGTACGCACCGTCCAGCACGCTGCCCCTGGAGCGGTGGAACCCAGTGCGCAGCACCCCCCGGGAGACCCTCACGCCACCGCCCCCGGCGAGCTCGGTGAAGAGCCTTTCGTGCCGCTCGGCGATCGGTGCCGGGTCGAACCGCGCGGCGGAGACCCGCGCGGCACGGCCCATCCGGTGCCGCAGCGCGTCGTCGTCGATCAGGCCGAGCAGGGCCGCGGCGAAGGCCTCGGTGTCCCCCAGGGGCACCAGCCGTCCGTCCGTTCCGTCGTCGATGATCTCGGCGGGCCCATGGGGGCAGTCGGTCGCCACGACCGGCACACCGCAGCGCATCGCCTCCACGATCGTCATGCCGAACGACTCGCGTTCGGAGGTGACGGCTGCGATGGAGTTCTTGGGCCACTCCGCCTCCATCGGGTCGGCCGCTCCCATGAGGAACACCCGGTCCCGGAGGCCGAGCTCGTCGACGAGCGCGCGCAGGGGCCGCTGCTCGTTGCCGGACGCGTCACCGGCTCCGTAGATCCGCAGCCGCCACTCCGGGCGCACGGCCGCGATCCCGGCGAAGGCGCGCACGAGGACGTCGTACCGTTTGACCCGGTGCAGCCGGCCCGCCGCCACGATCCACTTGGCGTCGCAGTCGGCGGGCGGCCCGGCCGGCTCGGGCACGCTGTTCGGGATGGCCTCGATCCGCACGCCGGGCAGCCGCAGCCCGGAACGGTAGTCCCGGGCATCGGCCTCGGTGACGGTGGTGACGGCGTCGAGCAACCCGTAGCGGTGCCTTATCTCCCGGCGCAGCCGGTAGCCGTGGCTCTCCAGGGTGAGGTGCTCCTGGCCGACACGGACCGGGCCGCGCCGTGCCTGGCGGCTGATGTGGACGTTGAGGCCGGGGCGCGTACCGACGACGACATCGGCCTCCAGCGCGCCCAGATGGGCCGCGATGCGGCTGTCGGTGAGTCCGCTGTACTGCCGGTGCCTGGTGTCGCCCCGGGGGAACACCGTCGCGGGCCCGGCCTGGTCGGCGACCGCGCCCTCGTACCCCGGACTCGACTTGCGCAGATCGACGAGATGACTCATCCGCACTCCGGCGGGTGCGCCGAGCTTCGGGTCGTCGCGATGCCGGAAGACGGAGACGATCTCGACGTCGTGCTGCTGCGCCAGGGTCGTGGCGAGCGTGAAGGTGGTACGGATCGTTCCCCCGATGCCGTACGCGTTGTGAAGCAGAAATGAAATGTGCATTACGTGGACGTTTCCCCTGTTCGACTGGTCTGCAACGGACCTTACGCGGCGTCAGATGACGCCACAGCATTCGCACAGGAGTCGCACAAACCCGTGACGTTTCGAACGTGCGCCCCCACGCCAGGGGGCTGCGTGCGGAACACTCGGCTCCGAATCACCTGTTCGATCTTCCGCTCCGTCGGCACGCCTCGTTCCGGTCACCGTCAGGCGCCTAATCGGCTCGATTCACGCGTGACCCCGGCCCCGGCTCGTCCGTTGTCTCTTCATGAGCCGGGAACCGCCCGGCCCACGCACCGAGTTCGAGGAGCCACCCGTGCCGCGCATGCTCGACGTCAGCGAGGACGTACGCGCCGAGATCGGCGATGCCGAAGCCGACCGGCTGCTCGTCGGCGACAGTGCCCCAGGCAGTTACGACTGCACCTCGTGCCGCACCCCCGGCGACTCCGACCAGGAACGCACCAGCACGGTGCTGTTCGTGGGCGACGAGACCGCCGTGCTCGCCTTCGCCCACGCGACCTGCATCCCCTCGCAGGTCGTCCAGGTCGCGGAGGACCAGCTCCAGGGCGCCGTGCGGTCCATCACCGGCAGCGAGCCACAGAATCCGGAGGGCCTCATGCCCGAACAGGCCGTCCTCGGCATCACCAGCGGTCTCGTCCTGATCGAGGACGACCTCCGCCCGGCGCTGGTCGTCGAACCGACCGGGCCGATCGCCCGGCCCGGCACGGACGGCAGCGGCGGCGACCAGTTCCTCCAGCTCCTGCTGGAGCAGGGCTTCCAGCCCACACCCCATCTGAACCGGCTGCCCGGTGTCCTCACCGGCTGGTCGGTCCTCCTCGCCATGGGCCAGCTGCACGCCGTGCTGCAGCCGGGTGCCGGCGGTGGCAGCCCGGTCGCCTGGTGGCAGGCCCACCAGCCGCTCCAGGTCACCGAGGGCTGGCGGACCGCCGCCAACAAGGCGCAGAGCGTGCTCGTCTTCGCCGCGCCCGCCGGTTCCATCGGCCAGCAGCCCCGCGAGGACCTGCTCCGTGACGCGCTGGACAAGGCGGCGGTCAACGGCCTCCTCGTCGCCGCGACGATGCCGCTCGCCGGGACCTGAGCATGCCTGCCCGGCCGCCCTCCCCTGCCCGCCGAACAGCGTTTTCTCGGCCAGGCCCGCATCCGACGGGCGGCGGGGTCGTTGGCACCTACGTGCACTCATACGACCCTCCTCGCCAGCAGCAGACCCCGATCCCAGCCATGCGCCCGTCGCAGGACCCGTCGGGGGGCAAGTCCGCGACCCCGATCTACGACGCCCTGTACTCCGAGTACAGGCGATCGTTCCGGGCGCTTCCCGGGGACCGCACCGGTGAGGAGAATCTCGGCTTCAGAGCGTTCGGCGTCGGGATGTTCGGCAGCCGTGCACCGCTGGGCGGCCGTCCGCCGGCGAACGCCCAGGGCAGCCACAGCGGAGGCGGAGCCGGTAACCCCGGCTCCTGGCAGCGGGTCGGCAGGCATGCCGGCCGCGCCCGGCCCGCGGCGCTGCCGCCCGGGTCCACGGACGCCTGAGGGCGTACGGCGAAGCCCCGGACCACCCGCTTCTCTGCCGGGTGGTCCGGGGCTTCGCCGTACGCCTACGTCACTTCTTGCGGCCGCGCTTCTCGCGCACGCGGACGGAGATGTGGATCGGCGTGCCCTCGAAGCCGAACTCCTCGCGCAGACGGCGCTCCACGAAGCGGCGGTAGCCGTGCTCCAGGAAGCCGGACGAGAAGAGGACGAACCGCGGCGGCTTGGTGCCCGCCTGGGTGCCGAAGAGGATGCGGGGCTGCTTGCCGCCGCGCACCGGGTGCGGGTGGGAGGCCACGATCTCACCGAGGAAGGCGTTCAGCCTTCCGGTGGGGATGCGGGTCTCCCAGCCTTCGATCGCGGTCTCGATCGCCGGGACCAGCTTCTCCATGTGCCGGCCGGTGACGGCCGAGACGTTGACGCGGGGAGCCCAGGCGACCTGCGCGAGCTCCGTGTCGATCTCGCGCTCCAGGTAGTAGCGGCGCTCCTCGTCGAGGGTGTCCCACTTGTTGAAGGCGATCACGATCGCACGGCCCGCTTCCACGGCCATGGTGACGATGCGCTGGTCCTGGACGCTGATGGACTCGCTCGAGTCGATCAGGATGACGGCGACCTCGGCCTTCTCCACGGCGGCGGCCGTACGCAGCGAGGCGTAGTAGTCCGCGCCCTCCTGGAGGTGGACCTTGCGGCGGATACCGGCCGTGTCGATGAACTTCCACGTGACGCCGCCGAGCTCGATCAGCTCGTCGACCGGGTCACGGGTGGTGCCCGCCAGCTCGTTGACGACGACACGGTCCTCGTTGGCGACCTTGTTCAGCAGCGACGACTTGCCGACGTTCGGGCGGCCGATCAGCGCGATGCGTCGGGGGCCGCCGAGCGCGGTGCCGAAGGTCTGGGCCGGCGCCTCGGGCAGTGCCTCCAGGACGGCGTCCAGCATGTCGCCGGTGCCGCGGCCGTGCAGCGAGGAGACCGGGTGCGGCTGGCCCAGGCCGAGCGACCAGAGCGCGGTGGCGTCGGCCTCGCCGCTCTGCCCGTCGACCTTGTTGGCGCAGAGGACGACGGGCTTCTTGGCCTTGCGCAGCAGCCTGACGACGGCCTCGTCGGTGTCCGTCGCTCCGACCGTCGCGTCGACGACGAAGACGACGGCGTCCGCCGTCGAGATCGCGTACTCGGCCTGGGCGGCGACGGAGGCGTCGAGGCCCAGCACGTCCTGCTCCCAGCCGCCGGTGTCGACGACCTTGAAGCGGCGCCCTGCCCACTCGGCCTCGTAGCTGACGCGGTCACGGGTGACGCCGGGCTTGTCCTGGACGACGGCCTCACGGCGGCCGATGATCCGGTTCACCAGGGTCGACTTGCCGACGTTCGGGCGGCCGACGACGGCGAGCACGGGAAGTGGTCCGTGACCGGCCGCACCGATCGCGCCCTCGACCTCCTCGGGGTCGAACCCCTCCTGCGCGGCGAGCTCCATGAACTCCGCGTACTCGGCATCGCCAAGTGCTCCGTGCTCGTGGTCCGAGCCGTCGGAGTGAATCTGGTCGTTCATGAAGTCCGTTCCTCTTTGCATCATCATCGATGGACCACGATCGCGCGGCCCACTACTCAAGTGTCACAGGCGTCCGGTGAGACGCCTGGCGTTCCTCAGGTGCGCGGTCAGCTCTCCCTGGATCCGGAGCGTCGCCTCGTCCAGCGCCTTCCTGGTCCGCCGCCCGCTGCCGTCATCGGCCTGGAAGGCATCGCCGAAGACGACGTCGACCCGGCTGCGCAGCGGAGGCAGTGCCGATATCAGCCGTCCACGGCCCTCCGTGCTTCCCAGGACCGCGACGGGGACGATCGGTGCCCCGCCGCGCACCGCGAAGTACGCGAGCCCCGCGCGCAGCGAGGCGAAGTCGCCTTCGCCTCTGGTGCCCTCGGGGAAGATCCCGAGGGCCCCGCCCCGGTCCAGCACGCCGAGTGCCTGCGTGATGGCGGTGCGGTCGACGGTCGTGCGGTCCACCTTCAGCTGACCGATTCCACGCAGGAACGGGTCGAGGGGGCCGACGAACGCCTCCTTCTTGATCAAGAAGTGGACGGGCCGGGGCGCGGTGCCCATCAGCATCGGTCCGTCGAGGTTGTGCGCGTGGTTCACCGCGAGTATGACGGGTCCCGCGGCGGGGACGCGCCACGCTCCGAGCACACGGGGCCTGAACAGGCCGTACATGAGCCCGATGCCGATCCCGCGCCCGACGGCCGCTCCGCGCGGCGTCGGCACGGCGGTGGCTCCGGTCACTTCGCGGCCTGCTTCTCCCCGACGAGGGTGACGACGCACTCGATGACCTGCGCGAGGGTCAGGTCGGTGGTGTCCACCTCGACGGCGTCCCCTGCTTTGGCCAGCGGCGAGGTCTTGCGGCCGGAGTCGGCCGCGTCCCGCTTGATCAGCGCTTCCTTGGTGGCGGCGAGGTCGGAGCCCTTGACCTCACCGCTGCGGCGGGCGGCACGCGCCTCCGGTGAGGCGGTCAGGAAGATCTTGATGTCGGCGTCGGGGAGCACGGTGGTCCCGATGTCACGGCCCTCGACGACGATGCCCCGCTCGGCCTCCGTGGCGATCGAGCGCTGCAGCTCGGTGATCAGGGTGCGCACCTCGGGCACGGCGCTGACGGCGCTGACCTTGGAGGTGACCTCCTGGGTACGGATCGGGCCCGAGGCGTCCTCGCCGTCGACGGTGATCGTCGGGGCGGACGGGTCCGTGCCGGAGACGATGACCGGCTTGGCCGCGGCCATGGCGATCTCGGCCGGGTTCCCGACGTCGATGCCGTTGTTCAGCATCCACCACGTGATCGCCCGGTACTGGGCGCCGGTGTCCAGGTAGCTCAGACCGAGCTGGGCGGCGACGGCCTTGGAGGTGCTCGACTTGCCTGTGCCGGAGGGGCCGTCGATGGCGACGATCACTGCGGCCGGGGCGGTCCGGGCGGCGGCGCTTACGGTTTCCACGGTGGTGGACACCTTCCTGGTACACGGGGACGGGCGGAGCGGGGCAGGGCTGACCGGGGCGCCCTCCCCACAAGGTTACCGAGTGCGCGAAGCGGCTTTGCACCCCTGCCTCCGGGGCCCGCCCGGGGCCCTACGGGCGGATCGACCAGCCCCGCTCGCCGAGGGCCGCGCTCAGTGCGGGTGCGGCACTCGGCTCGACCATCAGCTGGACCAGTCCCGCCTGCTGGCCGGTGGCGTGCTCGATGCGGACGTCCTCGATGTTGACGCCGGCCCGGCCCGCATCGGCGAAGATCGCGGCCAGCTCGCCCGGCCGGTCGCTGATGAGCACGGCCACGATCTCGTACGACGCCGGGGCGGCCCCGTGCTTGCCGGGAACCCGGACCCGGCCGGCGTTGCCGCGGCGCAGGACGTCCTCGATGCCTTCGGTGCCCGTGCGGCGCTTGTCCTCGTCGGCGGACTGCAGGCCGCGCAGCGCCCGGACCGTCTCGTCCAGATCGGCGGCGACCCCGGCCAGCACGTCGGCGACCGGGCCGGGGTTCGCGGAGAGGATCTCCACCCACATCCGGGGGTCGGAGGCCGCGATGCGGGTGACGTCCCTGATGCCCTGGCCGCAGAGGCGTACGGCGGTCTCGTCGGCCTCCTCCAGCCGGGCCGCGACCATCGAGGAGATCAGCTGCGGGGTGTGGGAGACCAGGGCGACGGCGCGGTCGTGGGCGTCCGCGTCCATGACGACCGGGACCGCCCGGCAGAGCGCGACCAGCTCCAGGGCGAGGTTGAGGACCTCGGTGTCGGTCTCCCGGGTCGGGGTGAGGACCCAGGGGCGGCCCTCGAAGAGGTCGGCGGTGGCCGCGAGGGGCCCGGAGCGCTCCTTGCCTGCCATGGGGTGCGTGCCGATGTACGGGGTGAGGTCGACGCCGAGCGCCTCCAGCTCGCGGCGCGGGCCGCCCTTGACGCTGGCGACGTCGAGGTAGGCGCGGGCGATCCCGTCGCGCATGGCAGCGGCGAGGACGGTGGCGGTGTGGGCGGGCGGTACGGCGATGACCGCCAGGTCGACACGGCCCTCGGGTTCCTCGTCCGTGCCCGCTCCGAGCGCGGCGGCGGTCTCCGCCGAGGACGGGTCGCGGTCGACGAGGTGCACCTGGATGCCGCGCCCCGCGAGGGCGAGGGCGGCCGAGGTGCCGACCAGGCCGGTTCCGATGACGAGGGCTGTTCTCACTGGGCGATGTCCTTGCGGAGGGCGCCGGTGGCGCCGAGGTAGACGTGGCTGATCTCGGACCGGGAGAGATACGTCTCCACGTGCGCGAGGATGCGGACCACGCGGGGCATGGCTCCCGTGATGTCGAGCTCCTGGGCACAGATCAGCGGTACGTCGACGATACCGAGGCCCCGGGCGGCGGCGGCCGGGAAGTCGCTGTGCAGATCGGGGGTGGCGGTGAACCAGATGCTGATCAGGTCGTCGGCGGCCAGCTGGTTGCGCTCCAGGACGGCGGTGAGGAGCTCACTCACCCGCTCGTCCATGTGCCCCGCTTCGTCCCGGTCCAGCTGGACGGCTCCACGGACTGCTCGTACCGCCACGTCGTACCCCTCGTCGCCTCGTGCTGTGTGCTCTTTCAGCCTAGAGGTGCGGCTGCGGCGCCGGTCACGGTGCTCTGTCCGTGAGACGCGGCGGCGGCGTGCACGGCGACGAGCATGCGCCAGATCCGTCCGGCGAGCTGCTCGGGGGAGGCGTCGATGCGGTCGTGCACCCAGTCGGCGACCACCCCGGTGAACAACCCGGCGACGGCGCTCGCGGCCACATCGTGGCCGTGGGCGGCGGGCCTGCGCCGGCTCAGCTCCTCGCCGCTGCGCAGGCGGAGCTCCCGGTGCAGCAGCTCCCCCAGGGGGCCGCCACCGGGCCCGAGCAGGCTCCGGTAGACGCCGGCGCGGCTGCGGACCTCACCGAGCAGGGCGACGAGCTCCGCGGGCGGGGAGTCCGGGCCGGGCGGCGTACGGCCCCAGGCGTGCAGGGCGTCGACCGCGTCGCGTACGACTTCCGCGCAGGCGTCCACGGCGAGGGCGTGCAGGTCGTCGTAGTGCAGGTAGAAGGTGGCGCGTCCCACGCCCGCCCGGCGCACCACCTCCGCGACGCCGACCCGTTCGAGGGGCTGCTCCTCGCATGCCTCCAGCAGCGCCGCCCGGAGGCGGGCGCGGGTGCGCGCGGTCCTCGGGTCGTTGCTGCCGTCCGTCACCGCGGGTGTCATGCGCTCAGCCCGCGGCCAGCACGAGGACGAGGGCGAGGGCGGCGGGCGCCGCCTGCACGTACAGGATCTTGCGGCTGACGGTGGCCGCCCCGTACACCCCGGCGATGATCAGGCAGCTCAGGAAGAAGATCTGCGCCTGGTGGGCGACCGGGTCGCCCGCGATCAGGCTCCAGACCAGTCCGGCGGCCATGAAGCCGTTGTAGAGCCCCTGGTTGGCGGCGAGCGTGGCGCTCCGGGCCGAGAACTCGGCGGTGGTGGAGAACGCCTTGCGGCCGCGGGGGGTGTCCCAGAGGAACATCTCGAGGATCAGGAAGTAGGTGTGGATCAGCGCGACGAGCGCGACCAGCACGTGGGCGGCGGTCTGCATGTCATGGCCTCCTGGGAAGATTTCCTGGACGACTGTACAGGAAGTGTCCCGGTGGCACCTCCCGGCTGCCCGCCGAGCGGTCACCGCCGAAGGCGTCGGCGTCCGGCTCACTGGAGCGCGTAGCCTCGCGCGCATGATCACCCCTCAAGGCGAGCGGCTGGTGCGGGAGCACACCGTCTACTCCTGCGTGATGGGCTCCCGCGCCTTCGGACTGGCCACCGACGACAGCGACACGGACCGGCGGGGCGTGTTCCTGGCACCCACCCCGTCGTTCTGGGGCTTCACGAAACCGCCGACCCATGTCGAGGGCCCGGCCGACGAACAGTTCTCCTGGGAGCTGGAGCGTTTCTGCGAGCTGGCGCTCCGGGCCGATCCCAACGCACTGGAGTGCCTGCACTCCCCGCTCGTCGAGCACGTCGACACGACGGGGCGTGAGCTCCTCGCACTGCGCGGGTCCTTCCTGTCCCGGCGGGCCCACGGGACGTTCGTGCGCTACGCGATGGGACAGCGCCGGAAGCTGGAGGCCGATGTCCGTGTGCACGGCGCTCCGCGCTGGAAGCACGCCATGCACCTGCTGCGGCTGCTGGCCTCCGGCCGTGACCTGCTGCGGACGGGTGAGCTGCGGATCGAGGTCGATGACGCCCGGGAAGGGCTGTTGGCGGTGAAGCGGGGCGAGGTCCCGTGGGCCGAGGTGGAGCGCAGGATGACGCGCCTGGCCGAGGAGAACGACGAGGCGGCCTCCCGCTCCCCGCTGCCGCCGGAGCCGGACCGTGAGCGCGTGGAGGCCTTCCTGATCCGGGCCCGGCGGGTGTCGGCGGAGGGCTGACCGACGAGCGAGCGAGCTCTCGACCTATTGACCATCGATAGAATTCGCTCGATAATCGATAGATGCATCCCCTCATCACCGCCGCGCTCCGCGCCGGCATCACCATGGTCATCGCGTTCGGCCTCTTCGGTCAGGTCGTGATCATCCCGACGACGGCGGCCGACGAGGTCGACCGCTTCCCCGGCTACGCCCCTTTCGCCACGCCCTACACGGTGCTGGCCGTCCTCGGGGTGGCCTGCGTCCAGGTCGCCCTCGTCGCCGTATGGAGACTGCTCGGGATGGCCCGGCACGGGGCGATCTTCGCGCCCCGCGCGTTCCGTTGGGTGGACGTCGTCATCGGCTCCTCGGCGGTGGCGACGGCGCTGGCGATCGGGGCCGCCGCCCACCTGGCCGTGGCCGAGATCCCCTCGCCGGACGACGGCATGGAGATCACGGGCGCCCTGGCGGCCGCGGTCACGGCTGCCGGCATCGGAGCCTCCTTCGCCATGCTCACCGTGATCATGCGCAGTCTGCTGCGCAAGGCGACGGCGCTCCAGACGGAGATGGCCGAGGTCATCTGATGGCGATCGTCGTCGACATCGACCGTCGGCTCGCCGAACGCAACATGTCGGTGGGCGAGTTCGCCGCCGCCATCGGTATCAGCCCTGCCAACGTCGCCGTACTCAAGAACGGCCGGGCGAAGGCGGTCCGGTTCACGACACTGGACGCCATCTGCCGCACGCTCGACTGTCAGCCCGGCGACGTCCTGCGGTGGGTGTCCGATACCCCCGGGAACGGCTGACGCGTCAGGGCCCGCGCCGGGTCGTCGCAGACCGTTCGGGCCCTGGGGCGGCCGGCTACGAGGCGGTGTCCACCGGGCGCCGCGCCACCCAGAGCTGACGTGTGGAGCGGACGACCAGGTCGTCGCGGTGGCGCACGTCCGCCGGGCCGCCGTCGAGCAGGGTACCGAGCGCGGCGAGGTCCGCGGGGTCGACCAGGCCGTCGAGGGCTGGGCGGATCCGGTCGAGCACGAGGTGGGCGTACCGGCCGGCGGAGGCGGGCAGCGGGGCGCTCAGCTCCAGCAGCTCCGTGCGTGCCTGCTCCACGGTGAGACCTGCCGCGGCCAGCAGGACGCCCCAGTCCGCACCCAGGTGCGGCATCCGCTCGGCGTGGAGCGCGTCCAGCGCGGCACGGCAGCGCGCCTCCAGGCCGGGGCGGCCGGCCACGGCGTCGTCCGGGAGGAAGCGCGGCATCCCGTCCAGCTCGGCGACGGCCAGCAGCCCGCCCGGCCGCAGCGCGGCGTGGACCCCGGCGAGGGCGGCGGCCGGGTCGTCCACGTGGTGGAGGGAGGCCGACGCCCAGACGAGGTCGGCGTCCGTGATGCCGGGGAGCCCGGCGCCCGCGTCCGCCTCCAGGGTGCGCACCCGGTCACCCAGGCCCTTGGCGCGGGCGGATCCGACGAGCCGGGCGAGCATCCCGGGGGAGCTGTCGACAGCGGTCACACGGGCGTGCGGGAAGCGTTCCAGCAGGGCGAACGTGCCGGTGCCGGTGCCCGCCCCCAGGTCGACGACGTGGGCGACGCCGTCGCCGGCCGCGTCGGCGAGCCGGGCGGTCACCGAGGTGAGGTAGGGCGCGAACAGCTCGGCGTCGAGATCGAGTACCTGGGTGAGCGCCTCCTGGTCGGAGCCGCCGTGTTCGAGGGTATGGCCGTGCGTGTGGCCGTGCTCGTGCTCGTGGGATGCGGTAGATGTCATGCGCCCGAGCCTACGAAGTTTTGCGCACAGCGCATACTGTCTTGCTCATGACGCAAGAAGGTAGTGACCTCGACGGCCTCGTACGCAAACGGATCCGCGCCCTGCGTGCCGCGCACGGCTGGTCGCTGGACGACCTCGCCGCCCGCTGTCACCTCAGCCCCTCCACCCTGAGCCGGATCGAGACCGGCCACCGCAGGATCGCGCTGGACCAGCTCGCCGTGATCGCCCGGGCCCTCGGCGCCTCGCTCGACCAGCTCGTGGAATCGGCTCCCGACGATGTCGTCGTGAACCCCACGCACCACCCGGCCCGGGGGCTGACCCAGTGGACGATGCGCGGCGATCCCGGCGTCACCGTGGCCCGGATACGGCTGACCGGCCCTCCGCCCGAAGGCCCCGCGGCGCTCAAGGCGCACCCGGGCAGGGAGTGGTTCACGGTGCTGTCCGGTACGGCCCTGCTGGTGCTGGGGGATCGACGGCTGCGGGTCGAGGAGGGGCAGGCGGCGGAGTTCGCCACGATGCTGCCGCACGCCCTGGGCGCCGTCGGCGGCCCTGCCGAGGTTCTCGGCGTCTTCGACCGCGACGGCCGCCGCTCCCATCTGCGCGAACGCGGGTGAGAAGGCGGCCGTCAGCCGGGCGGTCAGGACGGGACGGGCTCCCCCAGCCGTGCGCGGACGACGAGATCGTGCAGGGCGTCGAGGCCCGTCGGTGCCTCGGAGAGCGCTGACGCGGCCTGGGCCTCGTCGAGCACCGCGTGCAGGGCTTCGACGCCCCGCGCGGCGGCCGCGCGATCCGCCGGATCCGCCGCACCGTGTTCGGCGTCCGCCTTCGCCTCGATCAGCGCGGGCAGGGAGGCCGGCGCGGCGGCGACTTCGTCCAGCAGGGTCGGCAGATGCGCCACGACCGTGCCGGTGCGCATCAGGTGGATTCCGGTGAGCAGTGCGCGGAACGTGTAGAGGAGCGGCTTCAGCTCACCGGTCCTCTCGAACAGCCGCCACTGCGTACCGGCGAATCCCCGGTAGTGGTGGGCGTGGTTGCGGGTCATCACCGCCGGTGCCAGTCCCACGAGTTCCGCGTGGAGCGCCGTGGTGCGCACCACCAGCGGGGACAGCAGCTGTTCCAGCACGTACCCGTTGGGCTTCAGCATGAGCCGGACGAATTTACGGAGATCGTGGGTGACGAGGTCCATCTCGACCCCGTCGTGGTCCCACATCCGTGAGCGCGTCTCCTCCGGCGTGCGGAGGCCGACGAGATCCTCCGCGGGCAGGACGTGGACCCCCCGCAGGTCCACGTCCGAGTCCTTCGAGGGGAAGCCGTACAGGTGGGCGCCCGAGACCGTGGCGAACAGGAGAGGTCCGGGCTCCTCGCCGAGTACGGCGGTCAGGTCGGTGACCGGCAGCCCGGCCCCTCGCAGGAGTGTCGTGTCGGTATGCACGGTTCACGCGTCCCAGAGCGCGGCCAGCGACAGCAGGTCGCTGCGGTACTCGATGCGTTCCGACCACTCCTTGGGCCATGCCTCCGCGCCCAGGTGGGCTCCGGCCAGCGCGCCCGTGAGGCAGGCGATCGAGTCGGAGTCGCCCCGGGTGCAGGCCGCCCGGCGCAGGGCGGTGACCGGTTCCGCGGGGAAGAGCAGGAAGCAGTGGAGTGCGGAGGCGAGGGCCTCCTCGGCGATCCAGCCGTCACCGGTCCGCTCGCACGGGTCGGTCTCCGGCGACGGTTCGCGCAGGGCGTCCTGGACGGTCTCCAACGCGGTCAGGCACTCGTCCCAGCCCCGGCTGATGAATGCCTCGGGCGAGGCGTCATGGGCGTAACGCCACAGGTCACCGAGCCACCGGGTGTGGTAGCGGCCGCGGTTCTCGTACGCGTAGGAGCGCAACTGGCCGACCAGGCCCAGCGGTTCGGCCCCTTGGGCGAGGAGGTGCACCGCACGGGCCGTCAGGTCGGAGGCGGCGAGGGCGGTGGGGTGGCCGTGGGTGAGTGCGGCCTGGAGCTGGGCGGCCCCGGCACGCTGCTCGTCGCTGAGGCCGGGCACGAGGCCGATGGGGGCGACGCGCATGTTGGCACCGCAGCCCTTGGAGCCGGTGCGGCTGGCCTCCTGCCAGATCCTGTCGCCCTCCAGCAGCGCACACGCGTCCAGGCAGGTGCGGCCGGGTGCGCGGTTGTTGTCGGGTGAGCGGTTCCAGCGCACGAACTCCTCGCGGACCGGGCCCACCATCCGCTCGGGAGTGAGGAGCCCCTGGTCCATGGCGGTCCGGATGCCGCGTCCCAGCGCGAGCGTCATCTGGGTGTCGTCGGTGACGAACGCGGGCTCCGGGAGCCGCATCCCGCGCCAGGGCCCGCACTTCGCGAGGATCGCGGGAACGTCGTTGAACTCGGTGGGGAAGCCCAGGGCGTCGCCGAGCGCGAGCCCGGTCAGCGTGCCCGTGGCCGCCTGCTTGGTGAGAATTCTTGTCGGGGTCATGATGTCCGTCCTTCAGGGCGTCCTTCCGGGCGCAGCAATGGCGGGTGCAGGGCGGTGGCGGCACCCGCCCGGTAGAGGGCGGCGGGTTTCCCCCGGCCGCCGGTGCGGCGCGGTGGCCCGTCCACGGCCTGGACGAAGCCGGGCGTGGTGAGGACCTTGCGCCGGAAATTGGGCCGGTCCAGCTCGACGCCCCAGACGGTCTCGTAGACCTGCTGGAGCTCGCCGAGGGTGAACTCGTCGGGGCAGAACTCGGTGGCCAGGCAGGAGTACTCGAGCCTCGCGCCGATCCGGTCGTGCGCGTCCCTCAGGATGCGGTCGTGGTCGAACGCGAGCGGCCCGGTGCCGCCCGCCTCCCACCACTGCGCCTTCGCCGCGTCCCCGCCGCCCCGCGGTTCGGGAAGGTCCGGGACGAGTGCGGCGTACGCGACGGAGACGACCCGCATCCGGGGGTCGCGGTCCGGATCGCTGTAGGTGCGCAGCTGTTCGAGGTGGAAGCCGCATACGGACTTCCTGGTGAGGCCGGTCTCCTCGGCGAGCTCGCGGCGGGCCGCCTCCTCGGCGGACTCCCTGGGCAGGACGAAGCCGCCGGGCAGCGCCCACCGCCCCTTGTACGGAGCCTCGCCCCGTTCCACGAGCAGCACGTGGAGCCGCGCCTCGCGCACCGTGAAGACGGCGAGGTCGACGGTGACGGCGAAGGGGGCGTAGGCATGGGGGTCGTACCCCTCGGGGGCGGCGCTCATCGGTGCTCCGGCAGGGGGGCGGTGAAGTGCCAGCCGGTGGCGAGGAGTGCGTCCACGGCGGCGACGGCCGTCCGGAGTCGCTCCTCACGGGCTCCGGTGACCTCGACGTACCGCCGCCCGGTACGGGTGAGTTCGGCGCGGAAGCGGTCCGTCATCCAGGGCCGCAGCTCCTCGCCGTCACGCAGTCCGTCGTCCTCGAAGGGGACGCCTTCGTGGTCGGTGAGCAGCCAGAGGTGGTGGGTGACCCGGTCCGCGGCCTTCTCGACGAGCGGATTGCGGCCGCCGACGTAGCGCTCGTGCCAGACGGTGGTGGCGAACGCGTCGGTGTCGCAGAAGAGCACCGGGGACCCCGTCCGCGCGGCTGCCTCCTCCCTGGCGTTCTGGGTCTCGGCGATGCGGGGGAAGTCGTCGGTGGTGAAGGTGACGTCCTCCCACCGGGCGTCCGGCCACCGGCTGCGCAGGGCGGCGAGTTTCGCCTCGCTGAACTCCCGCCCGTACTCGGCGACGTACCGGGTCCCGGCCCATACGCCGCCGCGCCCGCGGTAGTGGTCGGTCAGGGCCCGGGCCAGGGTCGTGGTGCCGGTCGACTCGGCGCCCAGGACGACGACCCGGCGGGCGAGCGCGCCCCGCACCGGCGGCTCCAGGTAGTCCCAGCAGCGGGCGGGGTCGGCGCGGACCGCGGTTCCCGAGACGGGGAAGAGGGTGCGGTCCCGGTCGACGAGGACGGACTCCGCACCGAAGCGGCGCGCCAGTTCGTCGCCGTAGGACTCCGAGGTGAAGACGGCGTCGACGCGTTCGGGCACGGCCGCGGTGAACACCCGCATGTGGGCGTCCCAGACGGCCGCGTCGGTGAGGTCCATGGGAATGTCGTCGACGGTGCCCACGACCCGGACGCCGGGGTGGGCCTGCCGCATCCACGCGACCCGGTCGGCGAGCGGCACGGATTCGACGGAGGCCGCGCAGACGAGGACGGTGAGCCTCTCGCAGCGGTCCTGTGCGGTGCGGACGAGATGGTGGTGACCGGCGTGCGGCGGATAGAACTTGCCGAGGACCAGGCCGTGCCCGTGGCGTCTCATGCCGTCACCACCACGTCGTCGCGCCGGTCGGGTGTGAGGCCCCGCTTCCAGCTGCGCAGCCCGACGACGCAGAGCGCGAGGAATCCGGCGTACAGCAGGGAGGTGAGGTAGAGCTCCTTGTACGCGTAGAGCGGGATGTACACCACGTCGGCGGCGATCCACAGCCACCAGGACTCGACGCGCTTGCGGCACTGCCCGTACGTCGCCATGAGGGACAGCGAGGTGGTCAGGGCGTCCCAGAACGGCACGGTCGAGTCCGTGGCCCGGGAGAGCAGCAGGGTGAGCCCGAGCGTTCCTGCCACCCCCGCCGCGAGCAGCCATGTCCATTCGGTGCGGGTGGTGCTCCGCACCGGCAGGACGGGTGTCCCTGGTCCACCCCCGTGGGTCCAGGTCCACCAGCCGTACGCGGCGAGGGAGATGAAGACGATCTGCAGGCCGGCGTCGGCGTACAGACCGGACTGGGCGAACAGCAGGATGAAGAACAGGTTGTTGGCGATGCCGATCGGCCAGTTGGCGAGATGCTGGCGGGCCACGAGCCAGACGCACAGCGCACCGCTGCCGAATCCCAGCACCTCGGTCCAGCTGACCGGGGTGCCCAGGACCGTCACCAGCGGCTGCTGCAAGGGGCCGAGTACGTCCGCGAGCGTCACGCGTTCCTTCTCTCTTTAAGAGTCACTATGACTATAAAGAGAAAACGGCGGCAGCAGAAGGCCCGCGGCCGGTTCCTGTTCGAAAAAATCGGAACGAGGAACCGGCCGCGGGCCGTCGGGACCGGGAGGAGGCTACAGACCGACCTCGCGCATCAGCATGCCCACCTCGGTGTTGGTCAGGCGGCGCAGCCAGCCGGACTTCTGGTCGCCCAGCGGGATCGGCCCGAAGGACGTCCGCACGAGTCGCTCGACCGGGAAGCCGGCCTCGGACAGCATCCGGCGGACGATGTGCTTGCGGCCCTCGTGGAGGGTGACCTCGACCAGGTAGTTCTTGCCGGTGTTCTCGACGACCCGGAAGTGGTCGGCGCGGGCGTAGCCGTCCTCCAGCTGGATGCCGTCCTTGAGGCGCTTGCCGAGGTCACGCGGCAGCGGGCCCTGGATGGCGGCCAGGTAGGTCTTCTTCACGCCGTACCTGGGGTGCGTCAGGCGGTGGGCCAGGTCACCGTGGTTGGTGAGCAGGATGATGCCCTCGGTCTCGGTGTCGAGCCGCCCGACGTGGAACAGCCGCGTCTCGCGGTTGTTCACGTAGTCCCCGAGGTTCTGACGGCCGTCCGGGTCGCCCATGGTGGAGACGACGCCGGCCGGCTTGTTCAGCGCGAAGAAGAGGTACGACTGGGTCGCGACGGTCAGGCCGTCGACCTTGATCTCGTCCCGCTGGGGGTCGACGCGCTTGCCCTGCTCGAGGACGATCTCGCCGTTGACCTCGACGCGCGCCTGCTCGATGAGCTCCTCGCACGCCCGGCGCGAGCCCATGCCCGCGCGGGCGAGGATCTTCTGCAGACGCTCGCCCTCCTGCTCTGCGCCCGGGTTGGTCCTGGGGGTCTTGATCTCGGGCTTGTCCGCGTACCGGTCACGGTTGCGCTGCTCGATCTTGGCGTCGAGCTCACGGGGACGGGAGGGGGCGCCGACACGGCGTCCGCCCTTGGTCACCTTCTGTGCGGGCTTCGGTCCGCCCTTGGCCCCTCCGCGTGCCGCGGCGCCGCGGCCCTTGCGGGCACCGCCGTCGCCGCCCGGCTTGTCGGCGCCCACGTCGTAGCGGCGCTCCTCGGGACGGGGGCGGCGGGGGCGCTGCTCCTCCTGCTTGTCGTCGCGACCGGATCCGGAGACCCGAGGACTCGGGTTGCCGTTCCTGCCGCTGCCGCTGTTGTTCCTGCCGCCCGCGCCACCGCTCCTGCCGCCGCCGCTGCTGCTGTTCCTGCCGCCGCCGCTGCCGCTGCTGCCGCTGTTCCTGCCACTGCTTCGCATCAAAAGTCCGTCTTGTCGTCTGCGTGAGTTTCCGGGGTGTCCGGTGCGTCCGGATCGAACGACGGCACACCCTCTAGCGTCTCAGCCTCGATCGCGTCCGCCTCCGGGAGGAAGGGCGCGAGCTCCGGGAGCTCGTCCAGGCCTCGCAGGCCCATGCGCTCCAGAAAGTAGTTCGTCGTCCTGTACAGGATCGCACCTGTTTCGGGTTCCGCGCCCGCCTCCTCGACGAGACCCCTCTGCAGGAGGGTCCGCATGACGCCGTCGCAGTTCACCCCGCGCACCGCCGAGACCCTCGACCGGCTGACCGGCTGACGGTACGCGACCACCGCGAGGGTCTCCAGCGCCGCCTGGGTGAGCCGGGCGTGCCGGCCGTCCAGGACGAAGCCCTCGACCGCCTCCGCGTACTCGGGGCGGGTGTAGAAGCGCCAGCCCCCGGCGACGAGTCTCAGGTCGAATCCGCGGCGCTGGACGGTGTACTCGTCGGCCAGCTCCCGCAGGGCGTCCACCACGGCCCTGCGGGGCCGCTGGAGGACCCTGGCGAGGTGTTCCTCGGTGGCGGGCTCGTCGACGACCATGAGGACCGCCTCCAGCGCGGGCTTGAGGTCGAGCCCGGCCACTGCGGATTCGCGCCCGTCGTCGTCTGCACTCATGCCTGTACGTCCTCCTGTGGCTCGCGCACCTCTTGGTCGAATTCGTCCGTGACCACCGGCTCGGCCCCCTCACCCCCGGCCCAGCGCACCAGGAGGTCGCCGAGCGCCTCCTCCTGGTCGAGCACGACCGCCTTCTCCCGGTAGAGCTCCAGGAGCGCCAGGAAGCGGGCGACGACCGTGAGGGTGTCCGCGGCGTCCTCGGTGAGCGCGCGGAAGCTGATCTCGCCCTCCGCCCGCAGCCGCGCCACCACGATCTCCGCCTGCTCGCGCACGCTGACCAGTGGGGCGTGGATGTGGTCGACGTAGACCTGCGGCTCGGCCCTCGGCTGCATCGCCTTCACCGCGAGCCGGGCGAAGCCCTCGGGGCCGATGCTGATCACGACCTCGGGCAGCAGCTCGGCGTGCTGGGGTTCGAGCCCCACGGTTCGGGGGTGGCGACGGGACTCGGACTCCAGCCGGTCGCCGAAGATCTCCGCGATCCGCTTGTACGCGCGGTACTGCAGCAGACGTGCGAAGAGCAGGTCCCGCGCCTCGAGGAGGGCGAGGTCCGCCTCGTCCTCCACCTCGGCGGTGGGCAGCAGCCGGGCGGCCTTGAGGTCGAGCAGGGTCGCTGCGACGACGAGGAACTCGGTGGTCTGGTCGAGGTCCCAGTCGGGCCCCATGGCCCGGATGTGTGCCATGAACTCGTCGGTGACCTTCGAGAGTGCGACCTCGGTCACATCGAGCTTGTGCTTCGAGATCAGCTGGAGGAGCAGATCGAAGGGGCCCTCGAAATTGACCAGCCGCACGGTGAACCGGCGGTCGTCACCGGCTTCGGCGGCAGCGGGAGCGGCCGACGGGTCAGCGAGGGGCTCCGACACCTCCGAGGGCCCTGGCAGAGCCTCCGGGGCCGCCGGAGGCTCCGAGGGGCGCACAGGGGCCGTGGGAGCCGCGGGAGGCAGCGGCCCGGTGGCCCCGTCGGCCGCCGACGCCGGTATCCCCGGACCGCGGCCGAGGGCACGGCGGGGCGGACGGGGTGTGTCGTCGGCAGTCGGCATGTGCTGGGGTCCAGGAGAGCGGCGGGAGGCGGGCGGTGGCCCCGGGGCGGGGCCGCCCGCACGGACGGCCTCCCCCGGCAGGCTAAGGGCTGTCCGGTGATCCGTGGTGGATCAGCGCGAGGTGCGCTGCCGGAGGGCCCCACCGGCGCGGTACCGGTCAGCGGCCCCGCAGTCGCCGTACGAGGATGCTCGCGTCGCCGCGCGACTCCAGGTCGGCCAGCACCACGGCCACGGCCTCACGGACGATGCGCCCGCGGTCGACGGCCAGTCCGTGCTCTCCGCGCAGCACGAGGCGCGCGTGCTCGAGGTCCATCAGTTCCTCGGCCGACACGTAGACGGTGATCTTCTCGTCGTGGCGTTCCCGGCCACTGGGCCGGCGGTTCGCTCCTCGCCCGCCCCCGCGTCCGCGCTGCGGCTGGACGGTGGTGGCCGCTTCCTGCGGCGGTGCGGTACGGGGCTGGGGCGGGCCCTGGGTGCCGGACCGGTCGTCCCCGTCGGCGCGGGTCCGCGAGCCGCCGCCGTCGGCGCCCGCCGCGGAGTGTTGCTCCTGGGACGCCCCGGCGGGTGTGTCACCACCGCCCTGGCCCGTGTCCGCCGCGTCGCTCCCCGGAGCCGGTGCGGGGACCCGTCCCTCACCGCTCGCCTTGCGTCGCCGCTCGGCGGAGGACGAGGCCTGGAGGCCCATGCCCCCGGTGGTACGGAACAGCTCGTCGGCCCCCGGCAGACTCACTCGGCGTGACACCGGGCGAGCACCTCCCTGGCGAGCTGGCGGTAGGCGGCGGCGCCTACCGAGTTCGACGCGTACGTGGTGATGGGTTCACCGGCGACCGTCGTCTCGGGGAAGCGCACCGTGCGTCCGATGACGGTGTGGTAGACGTGCTCGTCGAAGGCCTCGACGACGCGCGCGAGCACCTCACGGCTGTGCACGGTGCGGGAGTCGTACATGGTGGCGAGGATGCCGTCCAGCTCCAGCTCGGGGTTGAGCCTCTCCTGGACCTTCTCGATGGTCTCGGTGAGCAGAGCCACACCGCGCAGCGCGAAGAATTCGCACTCGAGCGGGACTATCACCTTGTGAGCCGCCGTCAGGGCGTTCACGGTGAGCAGGCCGAGTGAGGGCTGACAGTCGATCACGATGTAGTCGTAGTCGGCCATCAGCGGCTTGAGGGCACGCTGCAGCGTCGACTCCCGGGCCACCTCGCTCACCAGCTGCACCTCGGCGGCCGAGAGGTCGATGTTGCTGGGGAGCAGGTCCATGTTGGGCACGGCCGTCTTCAGCAGGACCTCGTCGGCCGCCATGCCCCGCTCCATGAGCAGGTTGTAGACCGTGAGGTCGAGCTCCATCGGGTTGACGCCCAGGCCGACGGAGAGGGCTCCCTGCGGGTCGAAGTCGACGAGCAGGACACGACGGCCGTACTCCGCGAGTGCGGCGCCCAGGTTGATGGTCGACGTGGTCTTGCCGACGCCGCCCTTCTGGTTGCACATCGCGATGATCTTCGCGGGGCCGTGCTCGGCCAGCGGACCGGGAATCGGGAAGTACGGCAGCGGCCGGCCGGTCGGGCCGATCCGCTCGCGGCGCTGGCGCGCGGCGTCGGGCGCGAGCGTGGCCGCGTACTCCGGATCGGGTTCGTATTCGGCATCGGGGTCGTAGAAGTGCCCCTCGGGCACCTCGGCGAAGTCGGCGAAGTGGTCAGTCTTTCGGCCACTCTCGTTGCCGGCCATGGCGTTCACGTGTAGGCCGTCCATCATCTGGGGGGCTGTCGTCATGTGCTGGTGGGTGGCGAAGGTGCGGACAGCGACGGAGCCGACAGCTTCGAGCCCGATCGGGCTCAGACCCCGTGCGGGCATCCCTGGTTGACCACCCCCGGGAGTAATTGTCGACTCATTCACAAGTCGTCTTACCTCCTTGGATGTGACCAGGAAACTTATCGATAGGTCAGCGTGGCACCATGCCGACGATTGGCGACTCTATGGCGTGTCACCGGTTCGCAGCAACACAATCCGCCGGACCCGGCCCGATGTGTCGGCAATCGAACACCCCTCTGTCAAGAGCACGGAGCGCCCGGGGCGCACCATTCGCGGTGGTGCAAAAAGGGTAGAGGGTCACGTCTCCGGCGGGTCGGGCCGGGGCCCCTCACGCGCCCGGCCGGACCTTGCTGGGCAAGGTCCGGCCGGGCGCGTGAGGTTGACGGAGAGGGTTGACCGCTCAGCCGATGAGCGTGCTCAGTTCGACGTGGTCGAGACCGTGCGCCTCGGCGACCTCGCGGTAAACCACCTGCCCGTCATGGGTGTTGAGACCCCGGGCGAGCGCGGCGTCACGACGCAGGGCGTCGGCCCAGCCCCGGTTCGCGAGCTCCAGGATGTAGGGCAGCGTGGCGTTCGTGAGGGCGTAGGTGGAGGTGTTCGGCACAGCGCCGGGCATGTTCGCGACGCAGTAGAAGACCGAGTTGTGCACCGTGAAGGTCGGCTCGGCGTGCGTCGTCGGATGCGAGTCCTCGAAGCAGCCTCCCTGGTCGATCGCGATGTCGACAAGAACACTTCCGGGCTTCATCTTGGCGACGAGCTCGTTGGTGACCAGCTTCGGCGCCTTCGCGCCCGGGATCAGCACGGCGCCCACGACGAGGTCGGCCTCGACGACGGCCTTCTCGAGCTCCAGCGCGTTGGAGACGACCGTCCGCACCTGGGTGCCGAAGATCTTGTCGGCCTCACGCAGCTTGTTGATGTCCTTGTCGAGCAGCGTGACGTGGAAACCGAGCCCGACGGCGATCTGCGTGGCGTTCCAGCCGGAGACCCCACCGCCGATGACGACGGCCCGGGCCGCCCCCGTGCCGGGGACACCGCCGGGGAGCACACCGCGCCCGCCGACCGAGCGCATCAGGTGGTACGCGCCGACCTGCGGGGCGAGACGGCCGGCCACCTCGGACATCGGGGCGAGCAGCGGCAGTGCGCGGTTCGCGGTCTCGACGGTCTCGTACGCGATGGCGGTCGTGCCCGACTCGAGCAGGGCGTCCGTGCACTCACGGGAGGCGGCGAGGTGCAGATACGTGAAGAGCGTCTGGCCCTTGCGGAGGCGGTGGTACTCCTCGGCGACCGGCTCCTTGACCTTGAGCAGCAGGTCCGCGGCGGCCCAGACCTCGTCGGCGGTGGGCAGGATGCGCGCACCGGCGGCGACGTACTCCTCGTCCGGGATGGAGGACCCCTCGCCGGCGTGCCGCTCGACGAGGACCTGGTGGCCGTGACGGACGAGCTCATGCACTCCGGCAGGGGTGATCGCCACCCGGAACTCGTTGTTCTTGACTTCGCGGGGGATGCCGACCTTCACGTCGATCACGGTCCTTGGCTCGGAGAATCGCTCGGACACGGCGGGAGATACCCGCATGAACCAAGCATAAGGGGAGACACCACAGAGAACTGCGGCAGAGCCATCATTAATGAAGGACTTCGCGCTGTCCAGCCTTACAAAGCATTAAGTTTTGATCGAAGCACTACGGATTTCGTAGGTCTGGCCCTCCTTGATCGGCGGTCCGCCCCTCTTCGCCCAGCAGTCGGTCGGCCGCCGCCCGGTGCAGTCGGGCCGCCGCCGGGTCACCGAGCCGGTCCATCGTGTCCGCCAGCCTGAGCTCCAACGCGGCCTGGAGACGCGCGTCACCGGCCCGGCGCGCCAGGTCGACCGCCTCCCGGCAGGTGTGCAGCGACTCCTGCGGCCTGCCCGCGTACTCCTGCACCCGCGCGGCCTCGCTGAGCGCCCGCGCCTGGGCCGGGAGGTCCCCGAGCCTGCGGTGGCCCGCCGCGGCCGCCCGCCAGTTGCGCAGGGCCTCGCCGTAGCGCCCCGCGTACGTGTGGACCGCTCCGAGCCGCCCGTACAGCCTCGCCTCGTCGGCCCGCTCCCCCTGCGTGAGCCGCTGCGCGAGCGCCCGGCCGTACCAGTCGGAGGCCCGGTCGAAGTCCCCCAGCTCCGCGTAGGCCCCACCTGCGGATTCCATCGCCCTGCCGGTCGCGTAGAGGTCGTTCGCCGCGCGTCCGGCGTCCAGCGCGGCCCGGTAGCGGGCCAGCGCCTCCCGCGTACGGCCGGTCCTGGCGTCCAGATCGGCGAGGTTGAGCAGGGCGGCGGCCTTCTCCCTGGGCAGGTCGCGGCGTTCCGCCACATCGAGGACCAGGCCGTGCAGCCCGTAGAGCACGGGAGCGGCGTCCTCGGCGCCCCGGTGGACGGCGAGGGCCCGGACGAGGGCGGCGACCAGCCGGCGGGCCAGGGTGTCCAGGTCCCCTTCGCGCACCGCGGCCCGGGCGGCGGCCAGCAGCGCCGGCTCGCGGACGCGCAGCCACGCGGCGGCGGACTCCGGATGGGAGAAGCGCAGCGAGCGCGGCAGCCCGGCGAGCTTGCGGCGGGCCGGGGAGTTCTCGGGATCGGTGATCGCACGGCACGCCTGGAGCCGGCGCACGGTCCGCTCCAGCATCCTGGCCCGGGCCAGCTGGATCTCGGCGGGCCGCTCCCGCTCCTCCAGCACGGCGCGCACCAGCGGGGCGAGACAGCCGGGCACCTCGTACTGCGGCTGGTCGGCGCCGTCGGTCCGGAGCAGTCCGAACCTGACGAAGTCGTCCAGGGTCGCCTGGGCGGCCGACACCGAGCACCCGGCCAGCGCGGAGGCGGTGTGGGCGTCGGCCAGCCCGGCGGGGGCGAGCGCGAGCAGCCGCAGTATCCGGGCTGCGGCCTGCGGCAGCGAGTCGTGGACCAGCCGGAAGGCACGGGCCAACGGCCTTGCCCCTGCGGGCTGTTCGGGATCGTCCTGTTGGTCCCGTAGCTGCTTGGCCACATCGGCGACCGAAGCGCCGGGCCGCGCGGCGAGCCAGCCGGCGACCAGGGTCAGGGCGGCGGGCTGCCCTCCGCACTCCTCCGTCAGCGTCTCGGCGGTACGCGGATCGACCGTGATGCGGACCTGGCCGATGGCACGGGCGAGCAGCTGCACCGCGGAGCCCGCGTCCAGCCCCCCGATGGTGCACGGGCGGACCCCGGGGATTCCGGTGAGGGGGCCGGTCGCGGTGGCGACGACCAGGCAGTCGGGGTTGTCCGGGAGCAGCGGGTCGACCTGTTCGGCGTCCACGGCGTCGTCGAGGAGGATCAGCGCGCGTCGTACGGCGAATGCCTCGCGGACCATCTCGGAGAGCTCGTCCTCGTCCGCTCCGGGCGGGCCGGCGATGGAGAGCCGGCCCAGGAGGGCGCGCGCGGTGCGCTCCACGGGGACGCGCTCGCCGCCGGGTTCGGTGAGCTGGACCCGGAACACCCCGTCGGGATAGGCGCCCGGTTCCGCGAGGCGGCGGACGAGCTCGGAGGCGAGGGCGGTGCGTCCGGATCCGGGACGTCCGGCGATCAGCAGGACCCGGGCGCGGGCCGCTTTACGGCCGGCCAGGGTGTCCAGTCCCGCGCGCTCGATGTCTTCCTGAAGGGCTTTCAACTCGCGTTTGCGGCCGAAGAATTGGGCTGGACCGGCATCCGGCGGCTGCTTGGCTCCCGCCGCCCCGGCCACATCGGCCGGGCCGCTGGTGTCCACCGCCTGATCGGTCACGGGCCACGCTCCACTTCGCTGCACGCGGGTTGCCCGCCGGATCTCCGGGCGGGGCCTTTCGAGCGTAGTTCAGAGGTGTGCAGGATCACGGCCGAGCGTGACCGTCAGGTCCCCCGATCGGATCAGCGTTTCGTACGATCGGGCCCTGGCCGGCCTGCCTCCGGCCCGCCCCGCCGGGGACGGACCGGCTCAGGCCTCGGACAGGCGGGCCCGGACGGACCGGCTCAGGCCTCGAACGGGCGGGCCGGCCAGGGCGCCTCGGCCGGGCGCAGCGAGTCCACGCCGTCGCCCGCGAGCACCGCGGTGAGCGACAGGACGCCCACGACCAGGCAGTTGTTGTGCAGGTCACCGGCGAGCACACCGCGCACGAGCTCTTCGAGGGGCACCCTCGCCTGCTCCATGTCAGCCTCCTCCTCGGCGACCTCGAAGCGCTCGCCGTCGGCCTCGGAGAGGTCCCGGGCGAGGAAGATGCGCACGGCCTCGTCGCAGCCGCCGGGTGTGGTGTAGACGTCGGTCAGCACCCGCCAGTCCTCGGCCTTGACGTGCGCCTCCTCGTAGAGCTCACGCTGCGCGGCGTGCAGCGGGTTCTCGCCGGGGATGTCGAGCAGCCCCGCCGGGATCTCCCACAGCTTGTGGCGCACCGGGTGCCGGTACTGCCGCAGGACGAGCACCCGGCCCTCCGCGTCCAGCGCGAGCACGGCCACGGAACCGGGGTGGACCTGGTAGTCGCGGCTGTGGACGCTTCCGTCGGGCATCACGACCCGGTCGGTGCGGACGCTGGTCTTGTTACCGGTGAAGGGGGTCACCGTCGCGGTGACCTGCCATTCCTCGGGCGTGTCCTGGAAACCCATGTACGTCCTCCCACGAACAAACAGAAACCGGGGTACGCCTCCCCTGAGGGATGCGTACCCCGGTCAACGGTATCGCCTCGGAGCGCCCGGCAGACCGGGCTTACGCGTCGGTGCCCGTCCCCCGCGCCGCGACCTTGCGCTCCACGGCGGCCTTCACCAGGCCGGCGAAGAGCGGGTGGGGGCGGGTCGGGCGGGAGCGCAGCTCCGGGTGCGCCTGGGTGGCGACCAGATAGGGGTGCACCTCACGCGGGTACTCGACGTACTCGACGAGCTTGTTGTCCGGCGAGGTGCCGGAGAAGACCAGTCCGGCCTTCTTCTCGAGCTCGGCGCGGTAGCCGTTGTTGACCTCGTAGCGGTGGCGGTGGCGCTCCTCGACGTACGGCTCGCCCGCGTATGCCTCGCGGACCAGGGAGCCCTCGGCGAGCTTCGCCGGGTACAGGCCGAGCCGCATGGTGCCGCCCAGGTCGCCCGCTCCCTCGACGTACGCGAGCTGCTCCTCCATCGTCGAGATGACGGGGTGGCCCGTGGCGGCGTCGAACTCGGTGGAGTTGGCGTCGGGGATGCCGGCGAGGTTCCGCGCGGCCTCGATGACGATGCACTGCAGGCCGAGGCAGAGGCCGAGCAGCGGCACCTTGTTCTCCCGGGCGTACTGGATGGCGCCGACCTTGCCGACGACCCCGCGCTCGCCGAAGCCGCCGGGGATGCAGACGGCGTCGACGTCACCGAGCTGCTGCTGCGCGCCGGCCGGGGTCTTGCAGTCGTCGGAGGCGACCCACTTGACCTTGACCCGGGCCTTGTTCGCGAAGCCTCCGGCACGAATGGCCTCGGTGACCGAGAGGTAGGCGTCGGGCAGGTCGATGTACTTGCCGACCAGGGCGACCGTGACCTCGTGGTCGGGGTTGTGGACCCGGTCCAGCAGGTCGTCCCACGTGGTCCACTCCACGTCGCGGAACGGCAGGTCCAGCTTGCGGACGACGTACGCGTCCAGGCCCTCGGTGTGCAGCACCTTGGGGATGTCGTAGATCGACCGGGCGTCGGGACAGGCCACCACCGCGGTCTCGTCCACGTCGCACATCAGCGAGATCTTGCGCTTGATGGCGGTCGGTACGTCACGGTCGGCACGCAGCACGATGGCGTCGGGCTGGATGCCGATATTGCGCAGGGCCGCGACGGAGTGCTGGGTCGGCTTGGTCTTCAGTTCGCCGGACGGGCCGATGTAGGGCAGCAGCGAGATGTGCACGACGAAGACGTTGTCGCGGCCGACCTCGTGGCGGACCTGGCGGACCGTCTCCAGGAAGGGCAGCGACTCGATGTCGCCGACCGTGCCACCGACCTCGGTGATGACGACGTCCACGTCGTCGGTCGCCATGCGGCGGATGCGGTGCTTGATCTCGTTGGTGATGTGCGGGATGACCTGGACGGTGTCCCCGAGGTACTCACCACGCCGCTCCTTGGCGATGACCTGCGAGTAGACCTGACCGGTCGTGACGTTGGCCGAGCCGTCGAGGTCGACGTCGAGGAAGCGCTCGTAGTGGCCGATGTCCAGGTCGGTCTCGGCGCCGTCGTTGGTGACGAACACCTCACCGTGCTGGAAGGGGTTCATCGTGCCGGGGTCGACGTTGAGGTAGGGGTCGAGCTTCTGCATGGTGACCCGCAGGCCACGTGCCTTCAGCAGGGCACCCAGGCTGGAGGCAGTCAGACCCTTGCCGAGGGAGGAGGCGACACCCCCGGTGACGAAGATGTGCTTGGTCGTCGTGGATGTGGGCTGCATAGCCAAAGGGGGCTCCCGTGGTCGCGATAGTGAGGTGCGTGCCGGCATGCCGTACGGAGAATTCCGGAGGCGCCGTCGCTGCGGTTCGGGGGCCTCGTCCACTGCGGGACGACCACCGGTCCACGGGCTACCAGGGTAACAGCGACGAAGGGAGGCCGCTTCCGGCCATGCCCCTTCCCGCACGGACACAAGATCATCACGTCTGTTTCAGGTCCCACGCATTCGCCGGTCCCCGATGGATGACAACCTGCGGACAGTCGCGCGGAACCCCCTGGTGCGTCGTATCCTGCTCAAACACTCGCTGCCGAGTTGGCCGGCCCAGCGGCACCACCCCAGCCCGCTCACCCGTGCAAGAGCTCGTCGGTTCTACTACAACGACCCCTTGACCAGCAGTAAGCGCCCTTCGGGGCGACATGGCCGTTCGACTGGAGACGCACGTGGCCGGGCGCATCGAGGATTACGCACTCATCGGAGACATGCAGACCGCCGCCCTGGTCTGCCGGGACGGCACAGCGGACTGGCTGTGCTTGCCCCGCTTCGATTCACACGCCATTTTCGCCGGACTTCTCGGCACGGAGGAGCACGGCTTCTGGCGGCTCGGACCCGCCCGCCCCGAGGGGGCGGAGCCCCCCGCCGCGGACCGGCGGCGCTATCGCGGCGACTCGCTCGTCCTGGAATCGGAGTGGGACACCCCCCGCGGCACCGTCCGCGTGACCGATTTCATGCCGCCGCGAGACGGAGCGCCGCAGCTCATCCGCATCGTGGAAGGAGTGAGCGGCCGGGTTCCGATGCGCTCCGAACTCCGGATGCGTTTCAGCTACGGGCGGGTCACCCCCTGGGTCCACAAGGTCGACGGCCGCACCGTCGCCGTCGCGGGCCCCGATTCGGTCTGGCTCGACACCGACGCGGACACCTATGGCCAGAACCTGACCACGTACTCCGATTTCACCGTGGCTCCCGGCGACCGGATCGCCTTCACCATCAGCTGGCAGCCGTCCCACCACGAGCCGCCCGCCCTGCCGGAACCCGAGGCCTCCCTGGAGGCGACGGAGAACTTCTGGCGCGAGTGGGTCGAGCAGTGCACGTACCACGGCCCCTACCGTGAGGCCGTCGTCCGCTCGCTGATCACGCTCAAGGCGCTCACCTACGCGCCGACCGGCGGCATCGTGGCGGCCCCGACGACCTCCCTGCCGGAGGACATCGGCGGCTCGCGGAACTGGGACTACCGCTACACCTGGCTGCGGGACGCGGCCATCACGCTCTCCTCCCTGCTGCGCACG
The DNA here is from genome assembly GCF_040295485.1 of Streptomyces sp. NPDC002793. NCBI lineage: Bacteria > Bacillati > Actinomycetota > Actinomycetes > Kitasatosporales > Streptomycetaceae > Streptomyces > Streptomyces sp. NPDC002793. Next base: position 110,597 of record NZ_JBEOVL010000022.1, read on the forward strand.
GGCTACCGGGAGGAGGCCCGCGCCTGGCGTGAGTGGCTGCTGCGGGCCGTCGCGGGCGACCCGGAGAACCTGCAGATCATGTACGGCATCGCGGGTGAGCGTGAGCTCGGCGAGGCGGAGCTGGACTGGCTGCCCGGTTACGAGAACTCCGGCCCGGTCCGGGTCGGCAACGGCGCCGCGAACCAGCTCCAGCTCGATGTGTACGGCGAGGTCACCGAGGCGCTGCACCTGGCGCACATGACGGGGCTCACCCGCAACGACTACGCGATGGGCCTCCAGCTCAAGCTGATCAGTTATCTGGAGAAGCACTGGGACGAGCCGGACGAGGGCATCTGGGAGGTGCGCGGGCCGCGCCGTCACTTCGTTCACTCCAAGGTGATGGCCTGGGTCGCCGTGGACCGCACGATCAAGCTGATCGAGTCGGGGGACGCGGAGGGACCGCTGGAGCGGTGGCTCCAGCTGCGCGACGACATCCACCGCGACGTCTGCGAGCGGGGCTACGACCCCGAGCGCAACACCTTCACCCAGTCCTACGGATCGCAGGAGCTGGACGCGTCCCTGCTGCTGATCCCGCAGATGGGCTTCCTGCCTCCCGACGACAAGCGGGTCATCGGCACGATCGAGGCGATCCAGCGGGAGCTGTCCACGGAGGACGGTTTCGTCCTGCGCTACCCCACCGAGGGCGACGCCGCGGGTGTCGACGGCCTGGAGGGTGACGAGGGCGCGTTCCTGGCCTGCTCGTTCTGGCTGGCGGACGACCTGGCGATGATCGGCCGGGTCGACGAGGCCCGCCGGCTCTTCGAGAAGCTGCTGTCCCTCCGCAACGACCTCGGCCTGCTGGCCGAGGAGTGGGACTCCGGGCTCCAGCGGCAGGTGGGCAACTTCCCGCAGGCGTTCAGCCACGTGCCGCTGATCGACACGGCCCTGCGGCTGACGGCCAGCGGGGCCTACGTCGGCTGATCCGGTCGTACGAGCCCGCCCCGGTCGCCCTCCACGGGTGAACCGGGGCGGGCTCTCCGGTGTCCGGCCGCCGGAGCTCGCGTACTCTCTCTGCCTCATCCACCGGAACACGAAGGAGCGGGGCATGCCCGGCGACCACCTCCTGCGCATCCACAGCGACGAGTTCAAGGCCATGTCCGAGAGGGTCCTGCGGGTCACCGAACTCACCTCCCGTCTGAACGTCCTGCCCTTCGAGGACGAGACGGGCAAGGCGGAACTGTTCGAGCGGATTCTCGGCAGGCCGCTGCCGGGGAAGGTCACCATCTATCCGCCCTTCTACACGGACCACGGCCTCCGCCTGGATCTCGCGGAGCGTGTGTTCATCAACCAGAACTGCACGTTCCTGGACTACGGCGGCATCCGGCTCGGCGAGCGCGTGATGGTCGGGCCGAAGGCCACGTTCATCACCGTCGGCCACCCGGTCGATCCCGAGGAGCGCCGGGGGTGGCTGAGCGGCGGGCCCATCGATGTGGCGGAGAACGTGTGGATCGGCGCCGGGGCCACGATCCTTCCCGGCGTCAGCATCGGCCGTGACGCCGTGATCGCCGCCGGTGCGGTCGTGGCCGACGACGTTCCCCCCGCCAGTCTGGTGACCGGCCGCAAGGCCACCGTGCACCGGCAGTGGTGAACGGAAGCACCATGCCGGAGCCGGAGGAGACGGAGGGCGGGATCACCGTGCGGCGGGCGCTGGAGCTGCCGGGGCTGCGGGGCGGGCTTCCGGAGGTACTGACCTGCGCGGACCGGTTGGAGCGCACGGTGCGCTGGGTGCACGCCGGCGAGGCCCCGAACATCCCCGCGCTGCTCAAGGGCGGGGAGCTGCTGCTCACGACGGGGCTCGGCCTGGGCTCCCGGCCCGCCGACCAGCGCGCCTTCGTCCGCAAGCTGGCCGACCGCGGCATCGCCGCCCTGGTCGTGGAGCTCGGTCCGCGCTTCGACCGGCTGCCCGCGGTGATCGTGGAGGCGGCCCGGGCCGTGGGACTGCCGCTCGTCCAACTGCACCGCGAGGTGCCCTTCGTCGCGGTGACCGAGGAGATCCACACCGAGATCGTCAACGGCCACTACACCCTGCTCCGGCGGGCCGAGGAGGTCCACCGGCGCTGTACCCGCGCGGTGCTGGGCGGTGGCGGTGTGCCGCAGGTCCTGGGGATCCTGGCGGACTTCGCCGCGAACCCGGTCTTCCTGGAGACTCCGGACGGCCGGCTGCTGTTCGCCGCGGGGACCGGAACCGGCCCGGCGCCCGTCGATCCGCTGCAGGTCTGGGAGGGCCTGCGCGGGGCCCGCTCGGCCCGTGAGGCGCCACCGGCCGGCGCGGTGCTGGTCGAGGTGCCGGGCGGCGGTCTCGGGGCCGCTTCCGTACGGGCCCGGCTGGTGCTCCTCCCCGTGTCCGGCCCGCTGGTGACGGTGCACCGGATGGCGGCGGAGCGGGCGGCGGGCATCCTCGCGGTCGTGCTGATGCAGGCCCGGCAGGAGGACGAAGTGGCGGCGCGGGGGCGCGGTGACTTCCTCACGGATCTCGCCGAGGGGCGGATCGCTCCCGCGGACGCCCCCGCGCAGGCGGGGGTGCTGGGGTTCAGGCCGGGCGAGGATCCGCTGCTGCCGGTGGTGATGCGCCTCGTCCCCGAGTCGGCCCCCTCGGGCAGCTGGGCGCTGCTGGCCCGTGCCGTGGCGGAGGAGCTCGCCGCCGTGGGGGCGCCCGTGCTGGCAGGGGTGCGCCCGGTGGAGGGCCGGGTGCCCCTGCTGCTGGCACTGCGCCAGGGGACCACGCGTACGGCGCTCGCGGACCGGGTGGCGGCGGCGCTGCGGGCCGCCGCCGGGCGGGCGGGTCTCGAGCGGGCCGGAGGCCGTGCGCCGGTCGTGGTGGTCGTGGGGGCGGCGGGCGGCTGGGCGGCTGTCGGCAGCGGACTCCGTCACGCGGCGGAGGCGGCGACGGCCGCGCAGGGACTCGGGGAGCGCCCCTGGTACGACGCGCGCCGGCTGGACATCGATCTGCTGCTGTGGAGGCTGCGCGACGATCCGGACCTGGAGGCCTTCGTCGACCGGGCGATCGGGCCGCTGCTGGCGCACGACCGGACGTCGCGCCCCGCGCTGCTGCCCACACTGGAGGCGTACCTCGCCCACGCGGGCCGCAAGGCGGAGGCCGCGCGGGAGCTGCACCTGAACCGGCAGACGCTCTACAACCGGCTGGCCCGCATCGGCGAGCTGCTCGGCACGGACCTGGACGACCCCGGGTCGGTACTCGCCCTGAGCCTTGCGCTGCGGGCCCGCCGCCACACCCGCTGAGAGGCCCTACGCCGTCAGCGGCTGCGCCAACTCGTCGTAGACGGACAGGACATGGGCGATGGTCTCGTCCTCGGTCGGCCAGCCCGCGGCCCGCGCGCGCCCGGAGTCGGCGAGCCGCTCCCGCTGCCCCGGGTCGCCGAGGAGCCGTACGACTGCGTCGGCCAGCGCCCCGGCGTCTCCGTACGGGACGAGCTCGGCCGCCTCGCCGACGAGTTCGGGCAGGCCGTCGGCACAGGCCGCGACCAACGGGACGCCGAGCCGCAGGGCCTCCCGGGCGAGCAGCGGCCCGCCCGCCCCCCTGCCGGACAGCACGGCGATGTCGGCGGCGGCCAGGAGTCCGCCGATGTCGTCCGAGGCGCCGACGAGGGCGACGGGCAGCCCCTCCGCCGCGATCCGGCGTCGCAGGGCACTGCCGCGGGGCCCCTCCCCCATGACGGCCAGCAGCGGAACGGGGTCCAGCGCGCGCCACTCACGCGCCGCCTCCAGCAGCGTCTCGTGACCGTGCTGAGCCACCGACACCAGCAACGGCCTTCCGACCGCGCCCAGTTCGGCGCGCGTCTTGCCGCCGTCGGAGGGATCGGAGGCGCCGGGGAAACGGCTCACGGGGATCGCCGCCGGCGCGAGCCGTGCGTCCCTGGCGCCCCGGCGACGGGCGCGGTCGACCAACTCCCACGAGGTGCCCAGCACGACGGCGGCCGCCCGGGCCGCCCTTCGCTCCAGCAGCCGGAGCAGCCGTCCACGGGCACCCTCGGCATGGACACGGGTGTGCCAGGTCACGACCAGCGGGGTGCCCCGGCCGCTGAGCGCGATCCCGGCGCGTACGGCCGCGTGCAGTCCGTGCGCGTGGACGATGTCCGCCCCGGTGCAGGCGGTCCGGAGAGCGGCGACGGCCGCGGGGTCACTGCGCCGGGGCACCGCGACGAAGCGGGCACCCGATGCGGGGAGGCCGTGGGCGCGGCCGGAACCGGCCGGGGCACAGACGGTGACCTGCACGCCCCTGGCGACCAGTCCCGCGGCGAGTGAGCTGACATGAGCGCTGCTTCCGGCACCGCCGCCCAGGACTTGGACCGTACGCAGCTGTGACACGTTGATTGGCTCCCGGGGCTCCCGACTCGGCGGTATGTACAGCTCCAAGGATGCCAGTCCGTACGCGCGTTCCGGCACCGACGAAACGTTCTTCCCCTCGTCGTGGCGACAGCGAATCGCGCCACCCCACTCGTACGAGTGAGCAGGGCGGCACGAAACTGACGCCGTCAGCCGCTACCCGTCGGCCCGCGCGGTCTCCAGCAGCTCCTCGGCGTGCGCCCGGGCGGTCTCGGAGTCCTCCTGGCCGGCCAGCATCCGGGAGAGTTCACGCACCCGGTCCTCGCCCTCCAGGACCGTGACACCGCTCCTGGTCACCGATCCGTCCACGGTCTTCTCGACCAGCAGCTGCCGGTCCGCGAAGGCCGCCACCTGCGGCAGGTGGGTGACCACGACGACCTGCGCCGACCTGGCGAGCTTCGCCAGCCGCCGGCCGACCTCGACGGCCGCCTTGCCGCCGACACCCGCGTCGACCTCGTCGAAGAGATACGTCGGTACGGGATCGGAGCCCGCGAAGACCACCTCGACGGCGAGCATCACCCGGGACAGCTCACCGCCCGAGGCGCCCTTGGCGATCGGCCGCGGCTGGGCCCCCGGGTGCGGGGCCAGCAGGAGCTCCACCTCGTCGGCGCCGGACGGCCCGTAGAGCACGCTCCGGCCTCCGATGTCGATGCCGGACGCCTCGTCCGGCGCCTCGGTCTGCCCGATGGCGAAGGAGACCCGGGCGTGCGGCATCGCGAGCGACGCCAGTTCCTCGGTGACGGCCGCGGCGAACCGCGCCGCCGCCTCCGTGCGCGCGTCGGTCAGCTCCTGCCCGAGCACGGAGAGCTCGGCGCGCAGCGCGTCGCGCTCGGCCGTCAGCTCACCGATGCGGACGTCGTCGCCCTCCAGCTCGGTCAGCCGGGAGACCCCGTCCTCGGCCCAGGCGAGCACCGAGGTGATGTCCTGCCCGTACTTGCGGGTGAGCGCGGTGAGCGCGGCACGCCGCTCCTCCACGGCGGCGAGCCGCAGCGGGTCGGCGTCCAGCTGATCGGCGTATCCGGCGAGTTCACCGGCCACATCGGCGAGCAGGATCGAGATCTCGCCGATCCGGTCGGCGAGCGCGGCCAGCGCCGGGTCGTGCGCCCGTACGGCGTCCAGGGACTGCCCGGCGGCGGCCACCACCGTGGTGGCGTCCACGCCCTCCTGGTCCTCCGGATTCCCCGCGAGCGCCGCGTGGGCCAGGGACGCCGCCGAGGCGAGCGCCTCCGCGTGGCCGAGCCGTTCGGCCTCCGCGGCGAGTTCGGCGTCCTCCCCGGGCAACGGCTCCACGGCGGCGACCTCGTCGAGGCCGAAGCGCAGCAGATCCGCTTCCTGGGCGCGCTCCCTGGCCCGGGTGGTCAGCTCGTCGAGTTCCGTGACGACCGCGCGCAGCCGCCGGTAGGCCGCCGTGTACGCGGTGTGCGGGCCCTCCACCGCGCCGCCCGCGTACCGGTCGAGGGCCTGGCGCTGCCGCGCGGGCTTGAGCAGTCCCTGCTGGTCGGTCTGGCCGTGTACGGCGACGAGTTCGTCGGCGAGCTCGGCGAGCACCCCCACCGGCACGGATCTGCCCCCGAGATGGGCCCGGGAGCGCCCTTCCGCCGAGACGGTACGGCTGATGAGCAGCGCACCGTCCTCGATCTCGCCCCCGGCCTCCTCGGCGCGCACCGCCGCGGAGTCGCCCGGGGACACCGTGATCCGCCCCTCGACGACCGCGGCCTTGGCACCGACCCGCACCAGGGCGGGGTCGGCGCGCCCGCCGAGCAGCAGCCCGAGGCTGGTGACGACCATGGTCTTGCCCGCGCCGGTCTCGCCCGTCACCGCGGTGAAACCGGGCGACAGCTCCACCACCGCGTCGTCGATGACTCCGAGCGACCGTATCCGCATCTCCTCCAACACGGACATGACCTTACGAGGTCCGGAGCCCGGCGTGCGACGGACCCCGGTGACGGATTCACTCACGCGGGTGTGCGCAGCGGCTCCACGGATCAGTGCGGGGCACCCCGCCAGCCCTGGACGGGCAGCGCGAACTTGGCCACCAGACGGTCGGTGAACGACGCCTGGTGCAGCCTTGCCAGCCGTACAGGCACCGCTCCGCGCCGCACCTCCACCCTGGCCCCGGCGGGCAGCTCGACGGTCCGGCGCCCGTCGCACCACAGCACCCCGTGCGGGGTGTGCGGCTGGACCTCGACGGCCAGTACGGAGTCGGGCGAGGTCACCAGCGGCTTCGCGAACAGCGCATGGGCGCTGATGGGCACCATGAGCAGGGCCTCGACCTCCGGCCAGACGACGGGGCCGCCCGCCGAGAAGGCGTACGCGGTCGAGCCGGTCGGGGTGGCGCAGACGATCCCGTCGCACCCGAAACCGGTGACCGGACGGCCGTCGATCTCCAGGACGACCTCGAGCATCCGGTCGGGCGAGACCTTCTGGACGGCGGCCTCGTTGAGCGCCCAGTCGGTGTGCACCACGTCACCGTTGCTGTGCACGACGACGTCGAGGGTCATGCGTTCCTCGACCTGGTACGCCCGGGTGACGACCCGCTCGACGACCTGGTCCAGGTCGTCACGCTCGGCCTCGGCGAGGAAACCCACCCGCCCGAGGTTGACGCCGAGCATCGGTACGCCCGAGGCGCGGGAGATCTCCGCGCCCCGCAGCAGCGTCCCGTCCCCGCCGAGCACGATCAGCAGTTCGCAGCCGTCCACCGCCGTGGGCGTGGCGTCCGTGACCGTCACCACGGACGGCGGCAGCGGCAGGTCCTGCGCCTCCACGGCCAGTACCCGGACGCCGAGGCCGTTCCTCAGCAGGCCCTGGACGACCAGTTCGGCGCTGCGGATCGCGGCCGGACGGCCGGTGTGCGCCAGCAGGAAGACCGTGCGTTCCGCATTCTCCGGTTGTGCCGCATGTGTCGTCAACGGGGCCCCTCCGCCACTGCACGGTCGACATCCGCGGGATCCAGCTCAGGTGCGCCGGCCCGCAACCACAGAAAGTACTCGACATTTCCCGACGGGCCGGGCAGCGGACTCGCCGTGACCCCTTGGACTCCGAGGCCCAGCAGACCGGCCCGGCGTGCCACTTCCCGTACGGCTTCGGCGCGCAGCTCCGGGCTGCGGACCACACCGCCGCTGCCGAGGCGCTCCTTGCCCACCTCGAACTGCGGCTTGACCATGAGCACCAGGTCGGCGTCGGGGGCGGCGCAGCGCGCGAGGGCGGGCAGCACCAGACCGAGCGGGATGAACGACAGGTCGCCCACCACCAGGTCCACCGGCTTCCCGTCGATCTGCTCCGGCGTCAGCTCCCGTACGTTGGTGCGGTCCTTGACGGTGACGCGTTCATCGGACTGCAGCGACCACGCGAGCTGCCCGTATCCGACGTCGACGGCGACGACATGACCGGCGCCGGCCCGCAGCAGCACGTCGGTGAAGCCCCCGGTCGAGGCCCCGGCGTCCAGCGCCCGGCGCCCCTCGACCGTCAGCCCCATGGGGGCGAAGGCGGCGAGGGCGCCCGCGAGTTTGTGCCCGCCGCGCGAGACGTACTCGGGGTCGCTGTCGTCCTTGACGACGACGACGGCGGCGCTGGTCTCGACCTGGGTGGCGGGCTTGGTCGCGGTGTTCCCGCCGACGGTCACCCGCCCCGCTGCGATCAGCTGGCTCGCGTGCTCGCGCGAGCGGGCCAGCTTGCGGCGTACCAGCTCGGCGTCGAGGCGGCGACGTGCCACTCCTGCCACGTTCGGTTCAGCTCCTGTGGTCGTGCGTCGGTGCGGGCGCGGGCCGTGCGTCCAGCGCGGTCAGTTCGTCGCGCAGCCCACGGTGTACATCCTCGTACACCTCGGTGTGGCCGTCCGCCGCGAGGTGGTCGGCGTCGGCCAGCCGCTCCAGCCGCGCGTCGACACCGGGGTGCCCGGTGGGGGTGCGTGCGACCCCGAGGGGGGTGGGCGGGACGGGGTCGAAGGTGGGTGCGGGAGTCGCGGCGGGCGGCGTCGCGGCCGCTTCGTCCGTCTCGCCCCGCTGCGCCGTGTCCGGCCCCGGCATCCAGTCGCTCATGCGGGAACGCTACCCCGAACGGCCGGTGTACCGTCGGTGACGATGGCGACCATGGAGGAGTGCCGCAGCGCACTCGACACACTTTCCGGCAATCTCGCGGGGGCGGACGGCGACGTACGCGGTGCCGCCGACCTCGACCGCTCGCTGAGCTGCCACATCAGGGATCTCGACGTGACGTTCACCGGACGGCTGTCGCACGGCCGGATCCGGGTGCTGGACACGCACGACGGCCCGCCCGGGGAGAAGGCCGAGATCCGGCTGGCGATGACCGGGGACGACCTGGTGGCCATGGTCGGCGGCGAGCTGAACTTCGCGAAGGCCTGGGCGTCCGGCCGGGTGCGGCTTGAGGCCGGCTTCCGCGATCTGCTGAAGCTCAAGTCACTGCTGTAGCCGGCCGGGCTCGGACGGCGGCGGCCGCCGTGCGCTTCTTGCGCGCGGCGGGGACGACGAGCGGTGTTCCCGTCTCGGGGTCGTCGATGACCTGGCACCGCATCCCGAAGACCTCCTCCACGAGCCGCGCGGTGACGACATCGCCGGGTGCGCCCTCGGCGATGACCGCGCCCTCGCGCATGGCGATGAGGTGGGTGGCGTACCGGGCGGCGTGATTGAGGTCGTGCAGCACCGCGACCAGCGTGCGGCCCTGTGTCTCGTGCAGTTCCGCGCAGAGGTCGAGTACGTCGATCTGGTGCTGGATGTCGAGATACGTCGTCGGCTCGTCGAGCAGCAGGAGCGGGGTCTGCTGGGCGAGCGCCATGGCGATCCAGACCCGTTGGCGCTGGCCGCCGGACAGTTCGTCGACGTATCGGTCGGCGAGCTCGCCGACGCCGGTGGACTCCATGGACTCCTGCACGATCCGCTCGTCCTCGGGCGACCACTGGCGCAGCAGCCCCTGATGGGGGTAGCGGCCGCGCGCGACGAGGTCGGCGACGGTGATGCCGTCCGGGGCCGTGGACGACTGCGGCAGCAGGCCCAGCGTCCTGGCGACCTTCTTCGCGGGCATCCGGTGGATGGACTGCCCGTCCAGCAGGACGTCTCCGGCGTTCGGCTTCAGCATCCGGGAGAGGGCGCGCAGGAGGGTCGACTTGCCGCAGGCGTTGGGACCGACGATGACCGTGAAGGAGTTGTCGGGTATCTCGACCGAGAGGTTCTCGGCGATGACCCGCTGGTCGTAGCCGAGGGTCACCGAATCCGCGGTGAGGCGCTGCATGGTCGTACTCCCGAAGTCTGTGGGGGTGGCGGGTGTGCCCGGCTTCATATGCGTCCCGCCCTGCGCTCGGACACGAGGAGGAACAGCAGGTAGCAGCCGCCGAGTACGCCGGTGACGACGCCCACCGGGAGCTGGCGGTCCCCGAAGGCGTTCATGGCGGTCCAGTCGGCGACGAGCAGCAGGGCCGCGCCCGTGGCGGCTGCGGCCGCCAGGTTGGGGCCGGGTGCTCGGGTGAGGCGGCGGGCGACCTGCGGGGCGCTGAGTGAGACGAACACGATGGGCCCGGCGGCGGCGGTGGCGACGGCGACGAGCAGGACGGCGCACGCGAGCAGGACGAGCCGGGTGCGTTCCACCGGCACGCCCAGGGCGTGGGCGGCGTCATCGCCCATCTCGATCATGCGCAGGGCCCGGCCGTGGCCGAGGACCAGGGGGATCAGGACGCAGCAGACCGCGAGCAGCGGCCAGACCTGGGCGTAGTCCCTGCCGTCGAGCGAGCCGGTCATCCAGACGACGGCGCGGGTGGCGTCGACGAGGTCGGCCTTGGTGATCAGGTAGTGGGTCGCGGCGGTGAGCATCGCGGCGGCGCCGATGCCGACGAGGACGAGCCGGTAGCCGTGCACCCCGCGTTTCCAGGCCAGCAGGTGGACGGCGACGCCCGTCAGCAGACCACCGACGACGGCACCCGCCGCGACCTCGGTCGGTCCGCCCTGGAAGAGCACGATCACGATGAGCGCGCCGACCGCGGAGCCCTGGCCGAAGCCGAGGACGTCGGGGCTGCCGAGCGGATTGCGCGAGACGCTCTGGAACACGGCGCCGCCGACACCGAGCGCGGCGCCGACCAGCAGCCCGACCAGGACCCTGGGCAGCCGGAGTTCCGTGACGATGAACTCCTGCTGGAAGGTGCCGTTGCCGAACAGTGTGGAGACGACCTGACCGGGAGACATGGCGTAGTCGCCGCTGCCGATCAGCACCACGGCGGCGAAGGCCGCCGCCGCGACGATCAGCGCGATCACGGCGAACGCCCGCGCGTCCACCCGGACGGAGAGCCCGCCGGCCGTACGGACGGCGCGGACGGTCCTGGTGGTGTCCTGTGCGGCCTTCACAGCTGGGCCATCCTTTTGCGCCGTACGAGATGGATGAAGACGGGCCCGCCCAGCAGCGCGGTGACGATGCCGACCTGCAGCTCGGAGGGGCGGGCGATGACCCGGCCCACCACATCGGCGACCAGCAGCAGCACGGGCGCGAGGACGGCCGCGTAGGGCAGGATCCACCGCATGTCCGGTCCGGTGAGGGTGCGGACCAGGTGCGGGATCATCAGCCCGATGAAGACGATCGGCCCGCAGGCCGCGGTCGCCGCCCCGCAGAGCAGGGTGACGGCCACCATCGCGAGGACGCGGGTGCGGGTCAGGTGCGCGCCGAGGGCCCTGGCCGTGTCGTCGCCCATCTCCAGCGCGTTGAGCGGCCGGGCGATGAGCAGGGCGAGCAGCGCGCCGAGCGCGATGAACGGCCACACCTTGCCGACGGTCTCCGGGTCGGCGGAGGCCAGCGATCCCACGGTCCAGAAGCGCAGCCGGTCCAGCGCAGCCGAGTCCAGCAGCTGTACGGCGTTGACGTAGCCGAACAGCGCAGCGGTGACCGCCGTGCCGGCGAGTGCCAGCCGTACGGGGTTCGCGGAGCGGCTCCCGCCGAGCAGGTACACCGCCACGGACACGATCGCGGCGCCGCCGAACGCGAACCAGACGTACCCGGTCAGTGAGGTGACGCCGAGGAAGGTGATGGCCGAGACGACGGCTGCCGCCGCGCCCGCGTTGACGCCCAGCAGGCCGGGTTCGGCGAGCGGGTTGCGGGTCAGCGCCTGCATCACCGCGCCGGCCAGCCCGAGGGCCGCGCCGACGATCAGTCCCAGGACGGTGCGCGGGACCCGCACATCCCGTACGAGGACGTCGCCTCTGGTGCCCGAGTAGTGGAACAGGCCGTGCCACACCTCGGAGAGGGGGAGGGCCTTGGCGCCGATCGCGACACTCGCGAGGCACACCAGTACCAGCACCCCCACGGCGACCAGCAGGCCCACGGCCCGCACCGCGTGGCGCCCACGGCGCACGGGTTCGTCCGGCGCGGCCACACGGGCGGCGTTCGTTTCAGAAGGACTCTCGACCAACACCGAGTTAGGGTAGCCTACCCTTTCAACTCCGAACGCCCTGTGTCACACCCGTACCGGTGCTACAGGTCCAGCGCGGCCACGGCCCTGCCCGCGTCCAATCCGCACGACCCCTCTCCGGCGTGCGTCCACGCCGCCCCGCACAGGGCCCGCAGCCCGTCGATCGTGTCGCCCTCGCCCTCCAGCGCGAGCTCGTCCCCGCGCACCGCGGCCGTCCAGCCTCCGCAGCTGAAGCCGCCCTCCGCCCGCGACACCTCGGGCTGCCCGGTGAGCAGCCCTCTCAGGTCGCGGTCCACATAGGTCGGCCGGTACTTGGGCTCGGCCGCGATCAGCTGCGCCGCGTCGGTCACCCCGGTGAGGACGAGGAGCGAGTCCACGCCGCCGTTGAACGCACCCTCGATGTCCGTGTCCAGCCGGTCCCCGACCACCAGCGGGCGCTCCGCCCCGGTCCGCAGCACGGTCTCGCGGTGCATCGGCGGCAGCGGCTTGCCCGCGACCTGCGGCTCGGCACCGGTCGCGATCCGTACGACCTCCACCGCGGCGCCGTTGCCCGGGGCGATGCCACGGGCGCCCGGGATCGTCAGGTCCGTGTTGGACGCGAACCACACGGCCCCGCGCGAGATCGCGTACGCCGCCTCGGCGAACCGGCCCCACGCCAGATCGGGTCCGCCGAAACCCTGCGCCACGGCGGCCGGGTCGTCGTCCGCCGACTCCACCGGCACCAGTCCCCGCTCGCGCAGCGCGACCCGCAGCCCCTCGCCGCCGACCACGAGCACCCTGGCCCCGGACGGCAGCTGATCGGCCATCAGCCGGGCCACCGCCTGAGCCGACGTGATCACATCAGCGGCGTCGGCCGGCACCCCGAGCTCCGTCAGGTGTTCCGCCACCGCGTCCGGCGTCCGCAGGGCGTTGTTCGTCACGTACGCCAGATGCATGCCTCCCGCGCGTGCGCTGCCCAGCGACTCGACAGCATGCACGATCGCGTGCCCGCCCGCGTACACCACCCCGTCGAGGTCGAGCAGGGCCGTGTCGTACGCCTCACTCAGCGCCACGGCGCTTCCGAGGGGCAGGGACCTGTACCGCTGATGACTCATATGCCTGTGCTCCTCTTTCCATGCCTCTCCCCCGATCATCGCGCATCACCGGAGCGCACATACGATGCCCGGATGAACACAACCGGGTGTGCCACCGGCCAGGGACTACGGCTGGTCCCCTTCCGCGGACTGCGCTACGTCCCCGAGCGGGTCGGCAGCCTGGCGGCCGTGACCTCGCCTCCGTACGACGTCGTCGTGCGGCCGGACGGTCTGCACCACCTGGAGTCCGCGGATCCGCACAACATCGTGCGGCTGATCCTCCCGCAGGCCGGCACGGCCGCCGAGCGCCACCGGCAGGCCGCCGACACCCTGAACCGGTGGCTGGCGGAGGGCGTCCTCGCCCCGGACCCGGTGCCCGTGCTCTACGTCTACGAACAGCGCGCCGGAGACCTCCTCCAGCGCGGTGTGATCGGGGCGCTGGCCCTCTCCCCCGCCTCGCAGGGCATCGTCCTGCCGCACGAGGACGTGATGGCCGATGTCGTGGAGGACCGCGCCGACCTGATGCGCACCGCGGCCGCCCACCTCGAACCCCTGCTCCTGAGTTACGCGGGCGACGGCGGGCCGAGCGGCACAGCAGCCGTCATCGAGCGGGTGGTGGAACGCCTCCCGCTCCTCACCACGACGACCGAGGACGGTTTCGCCCACCGTCTCTGGGCCGTCACCGACCCTGCGGAGCAGGCGGAGATAGAAGCCGATCTCTCCCGCCGCCAGGCGCTGATCGCCGACGGCCACCACCGCTGGGCCACCTATCTGCGGCTCCAGCAGGAGCAGACCGCGCCCGGCCCCTGGGACTTCGGTCTCGTCCTGCTCGTCGACACCGCACGCTATCCGCTGCGGGTACGCGCCATCCACAGGCTGCTGCACCGGCTCCCCGTCGCCCAGGCGCTCCGCGCACTCGAGGGCCGCTTCCGCGTCCGGCCCGTCGACGGGCCGCTGCCCCGGGCCCTCGACGCGCTCACGGGCTCCGCCGCGGAAGGCAACGCCTTCCTCCTCGCGGGCGACGGCCGGTTCCATCTGGTCGACCGGCCGGAGGAGCAACTGCTGGCCCGCACGGTCCGCGCCGACCGGCCGGACGCCTGGCGCGCGCTCGACGCGACCGTGCTGCACTCCACGCTGCTCGACGACGTATGGCGGATCCCCGACGCCCCCGAGCACATCGCCTACATCCACGACACGGAGGCGGCGGTCGAACAGGCGGAACGGCACGACGCCACGGCGGTCCTGATGCGTCCGGTCCGCGAGGACGTGGTCCGGGACCTGGCCAGACAGGGCGTCACGATGCCCCGCAAGTCGACCTCGTTCGGCCCCAAGCCGGCGACGGGGCTGGTCCTGCGCAGCCTCGGCATCGACTGAACGCCCCGCCGGGCCCTCAGGGCGATCAGGGCCCTCAGGGCGCGAAGGCGCGACGCACGGCTGCGGCGAGGCTGGCGCGGCGGCGCTCGTGGTCAGCCGCGGGGTCGTCGGTCGTGGCCGTGTAGGTGAGGCTGCCCGGTGACCAGGTCATCGCCATCGCGATGACCATGGCGTGCACGTCGGCCGGCGGCAGCGACGGATCGATGAGTCCCGCGTCCTGCGCGTCGGCGACGGCCCGGAGCTTCGGCGTCTCGTCGGCCTCGGCGAAGAGGTGCCCGACCGGGCTGCGCTCCAGCCGCGCCCAGCCGGCCAGACGTACCAGCCGCGGGTGCGCGAGGTAGGCGTCGTAGAGGCGGACGGCATAGCCGGGCAGGTCGTCCGCAGTCAGCGGTGCCGCGTCGAGGATCCCCTCCACCTGGTCGGCGAGGACGGCGTCGAACAGCCCTTCCTTGCTGCCGTAGTACGCGTACATCTGGGCCTTGCTGACCTTCGCCTGGACCGAGATTCGGTCCACCCGCCCACCCGCGACCCCGTGCGCGGCGAACTCGACCGCGCCCGCGTCCAGCAGACGTCGTCTGCTCGCCTGTGCCTTGTCCATGCCCACCAGAGTAAACGAACTGGTTCGTTTGCCGGATGCCCGGACAGGGGCTACGGTCGATGAGGCAAACGAACCAGTTCGTTTGCCTCATCGACCGAGGAGACCTTCATGAGCACTTCCGCAACACGTCTGGCCGGAACCGTCGCCCTGGTCACCGGGGCGAGCAGCGGCATCGGGGAGGCCTCCGCCCGTTCCCTGGCCGCCCAGGGGGCGACCGTCGCCCTGGTCGCCCGCCGGAAGGACCGCCTGGAGAGCGTGGCCACCGGCATACGCGCGTCCGGGGGCCTTGCCCTTGTCTTCCCCGCCGACCTGACCGACGGCGGGTCGGCCTCGCTCGTCGAGCGCGTCCTGGCGGATACCGGGCGGCTGGACACCCTGGTCAACGCGGCGGGCATCATGCTCGTCGGCCCGGCCCTGGACGCGCCGGCCGGGGAATGGCAGCGCAACGTCGACCTGAACGTCTCCGCCCTGCTGAACCTGACGCACGCCGCCCTGCCCCACCTGGTCGCCGCGGCCCGGGACGGGAGGCGCGGGGTGGCCGACCTGGTCAACATCAGCTCCGTCGCCGGGCGTCAGGCCATCGGCGGCGCCGCCGTGTACAGCGCCACCAAAGCGGCCGTCACCGCCTTCAGCGAAGCACTGCGCCAGGAACTCGCCGCCCAGCACGTCCGCGTCAGCTCCGTCGAACCCGGAGCCGTCACCACCGAACTCACCGACCACATCCGTGACGGCGTCCGCGAGCAGAACGAGGCCTGGTACGCCGCACTCGAAGCCCTTCGGCCGGAGGACGTCGCCGACGTGATCACCTATGTCGTCACCCGTCCACGTCATGTGGCTGTCAACGAACTCCTGGTCAGGCCGACCGACCAGACCTGAGACCAGGAGACCCCTGCGGCTTCCGTAAACGACGGAGGGCGGCACCCGCTGCGGGTGCCGCCCTCCTCATGTTCCGAGCTTCAGCGGTGCTCAGGCCTTCGTGGGGCCGTCGGCGTCGCTGTCTTCATCGGCCGTGTCGTCATCGTCGTCCGCGTCGTCCGCGTCGTCCGCGTCGTCCGCGTCGTCATCGTCGTCATCGTCGAAGTCGGCCGTGTCCCGGTCCTCCGTGGCCCGGCCTGCGCCGCCTTCGGCCCCGGCCGCTTCGCCGGGGTGCTCGTCGTCATCGCCGAGCACGTCGACGAACTCCACGCCGTCGAGTTCGGCCAGCCGGTCGGACGCGTCGGTCGCGCCGTCCTTGTCGGCCTCCATAGCCTTCCCGAACCATTCACGGGCCTCGTCCTTGCGCCCGGCTTCCAGGAGCGCGTCGGCGTAGGCGTAACGCAGGCGCGGCGTCCACGAGTGGACGGCGCTCGACGCGAGCTCCGGGCTCTGCAGCGTGACGATCGCGGCGTCGATCTGCCCCATGTCCCTGCGGGCACCTGCGGCGACGAGGCGCATCTCGACCTGGCCGGCCTTGTCCAGCTTCTGCACCTCGGGTTCACCGGCCATGGCCATGGCCCGCTCGGGCCGGCCCAGTCCGCGTTCGCAGTCGGCCATGACGGGCCACAGGTCCACGGAACCGGTCATTCGGCGCGACGCCCGGAACTCAGCCAGCGCTTCGGCGTACTTCTGGGTGGCGTACGCGGCGAAGCCTGCGGCCTCACGCACTGCGGCGACCCTGGACGCCAGCCGAAGGGCGATGCGCGAGTAGGCGTAAGCCTGCTCGGGGTCCTCGTCGATCAGCCGGGCGACCATGACGAGGTTCCTCGCGACGTCCTCCGCGAGGGTCTTCGGCAGGCTCATCAGCTCCTGCCGGACGTCCTTGTCGATCTCGTGCCCGGTGACCTCGTCGGGGATGGGGAGCCGCTTGATGGGCTCACGTTCCCGGTCGTCGCGTCCCTGGTATCCGCCGCGGTCGTCGCGACCACGGTAGCCGCCACGGTCGTTGCCCCGGTCATTGTCGCGACGGGGCCCACGGTCCCGGTCGCGGCTCCGGTCGTCGCGGCGGAAGCCGCCGCCGGTGCTGCCGCCTCGGTCGTCGTCACGGCGCGGGCCGCGCGGCCGGTCGTCGCGGCGCTCGAACCCACCACCGGTGGGACGGCTGCCGCCACGGTCGTCACGCTGCCCACCCCGGTAGCCACCACGATCGTCCTCACGACGGGGGGCACGGTCGTCACGACGGAAGCTGCTGGGCCGGTCGTCGTCACGGCGCGGGCCACGGTCGCGGTCATCGCGACGGAAACCGCCGCCGGTGCCGCTGCCTCGGTCGTCGTCACGGCGCGGGCCGCGCGGCCGGTCGTCGCGGCGCTCGAACCCACCACCGGTGGGACGGCTGCCGCCACGGTCGTCACGCTGCCCACCCCGGTAGCCACCACGATCGTCCTCACGACGGGGGGCACGGTCATCGCGGCGGAAACCGCCGCCGGTGCTGCCGGCACCCCGGCTGTCATCACGGCGGAAGCCACCGCCGGCGCTGCCGCCACCCCGGCTGTCGTCACGGCGGAAACCACCACCGCCGCCGGAGCCACGGCTGTCGTCGCGGCGGAAGCCTCCGCCGGTGCCGCTGCCTCGGTCGTCGTCACGGCGCGGGCCGCGCGGCCGGTCGTCTCGGCGCTCGAACCCACCACCGGTGGGACGGCTGCCGCCACGGTCATCACGCTGCCCACCCCGGTAGCCACCACGGTCGTCCTCACGACGAGGGGCACGGTCATCACGACGGAAACCGCCGCCGCCGGTGCCGGCAGCACCACGGTTGTCGTCACGACGGGGGCCGCGGTCACGGTCGTCTCGACGAGGGCCGCGGTCGTTGTCACGTCGAGGCGCCCCGGACCGGTCGTCACGAGCGCCTCGGAAGCCGCCCCTGTCACCACCGTCCCGGCGACGCGGCTCGCGCTCCGGACGGTCGTCGGAAGAGTTGGTGGACATGGGGGTGACTCCTGTCATCGGGTACCACAGACATTCTCGCGCAGCCGACCATCCGACGCGCTTCGGCAAATAAAAAAGGACCCCTGGCCCCAGCATGAACGCTGGGACCAAGGGTCCTGAAAGGTTGTTCGGCGGCGTCCTACTCTCCCACAGGGTCCCCCCTGCAGTACCATCGGCGCTGAAAGGCTTAGCTTCCGGGTTCGGAATGTAACCGGGCGT